>NZ_CEETRO010000002.1:0-522421 GCF_979366545.1 Vogesella perlucida | reverse complement strand
ACGCAAGTTCAAAGAAACATCGTTTCTCTAAATCTTTGCAGTGCAAGTATTTGGCTTAGCCAGACACTTACACCTATCGGTTATTTGGTCTGTTAAAGAGCGGTGCTGACTGGCTTGTTTCGTTTGCATCGTCAGCTGAGGAGGCGAACTATACCCAGACGGGCGAAGGGCGTCAACACTTGCACCGCAATAAACTGCAAGTATTTGCTTAAGGTGTTGATTTGCAACGATACCAAAAAGCAAAAAAGTTGGCCGCAGGCAGCCAACTTTTGATTTATGGCATTTTTACGATGCCATCAGGACTTTTTGAGCTTGGCAAACGCGGCGGCCATGGCACCACCACCCAGGTCGGCGGGTGCTTGCTGCGGGCGGCCGCCCTGACGGCGCGGCTCGCTGCGCGGTGCACCGTTGCTGCGGGAAGCACCCACTTCGTCGTCCAGACGCATGGTGAGCGCAATACGCTTGCGCGGGACATCCACCTCCAGCACTTTGACTTTCACCACATCACCCGCTTTCACGACCTTGCGCGGGTCGTCGATGAACTTGCTGGACAGTGCCGAGATGTGCACCAAGCCGTCCTGATGCACGCCGATATCGACAAACGCACCAAAGTTGGCCACGTTAGTGACCACGCCCTCCAGAATCATGCCGGGCTGCAGGTCTTTGATATCCTCGACACCGTCCTGGAAGGTAGCGGTCTTGAACTCGGGGCGCGGGTCGCGGCCGGGCTTATCCAGCTCTTTCAGGATATCCATGACGGTGGGCAGGCCGAAACGCTCGTCGGTGTAGTCTGATGCACGCAGCCCTTTGATAAAGGCCGAGTCACCGATGATCTGTTTTACTGGGCGGCCGGTTTTCGCCACGATCTTCTCTACGACCGGATAGGCTTCCGGGTGGACCGACGATGCGTCCAGCGGGTTGTCGCCATTGCCGATGCGCAGGAAGCCAGCAGCTTGCTCAAAGGTTTTTTCACCCAGGCGGCTTACCTTGAGCAGCTCGCGGCGTGATTTGAAGGCGCCGTTGGCATCGCGATGCGCCACGATGTTGGCCGCTAGCGTGCTGTTGAGACCGGAGATACGGGTGAGCAGCGGCACCGAGGCCATGTTCACATCCACCCCCACCGCGTTGACGCAGTCTTCCACCACCGCATCCAGGCTGCGCGCCAACTGGCTTTGGTTCACATCGTGCTGGTACTGGCCAACACCGATGGATTTGGGGTCGATCTTGACCAACTCAGCCAACGGGTCTTGCAGGCGGCGGGCAATGGACACCGCGCCACGCAGGCTAACATCCAGGTCGGGAAACTCTTTTGCTGCCAGCTCGGAGGCGGAATACACCGACGCGCCGGCTTCGCTGACCACGATCTTGGTCATGCCCAGCTGCGGGAAGGCTTTGATAAGGTCTTGCGCCAGCTTGTCGGTTTCGCGGCTGGCAGTACCGTTACCAATAGCAATCAGATCCACGTGATGGCGATGTGCCAACGCGCCCAGTATGGCAATGGAGCGCTCCCAGTCACGGCGCGGCTCGTGCGGGTAGATGGTGGTGGTTTCCAGCAGCTTGCCGGTATTGTCCACCACGGCCACTTTTACGCCGGTACGCAAGCCGGGGTCCAGCCCCAGCGTGGCGCGCGGGCCAGCGGGGGCGGCCAACAGCAGGTCTTTGAGGTTGGCCGCGAATACCTTGATGGAATCAGCGTCGGCAGCGTCTTTCAGACGCGACACCAGCTCCAGCTCTAACGACAGGAAAATCTTGGCGCGCCAGCACAGACGCACCCCATCCAGCAGCCATTTGTCGGCGGCGCGGCCGGCGTCCTTGATGCCAAAGCGCGCGGCAATCAGCTCTTCGTACGCCGAGCGCTGGGTGATGGGTGTTTCATCCGGCTGGTATTTCAGCGCCACGCTGAGCACACCCTCGTTACGGCCACGCAACAGTGCCAGCGCGCGGTGCGACGGGGTGGTCTTGATGGCTTCGCGATGGTTGAAGTAATCAGCAAACTTGGCGCCTTCTTGCTCTTTGCCCGGCACCACACTGCCAGCCAGCTCGCCTTCGTTCCACAGTTTCTCACGCAGCTGGCCTAGCAGCTCGGCATCTTCGGCAAAGCGCTCGATCAGGATGGCGCGCGCGCCATCGAGCGCGGCCTTGGCATCCTCGACCCCTTTGGCACTGTCGATGTACGCGGCGGCGGCTTGCTCTGGCTGCTGCGACGGGTCGGCCAACAGGCTATCCGCCAGCGGCTCCAGACCGGCTTCGCGGGCAATCTGGGCCTTGGTACGACGCTTGGGCTTGTACGGCAGGTACAAGTCTTCCAGCTGGGTCTTGTTGTCGCTGCCATACAGGGCGGCTTCCAGCTGCGGGGTGAGCTTGCCCTGTTCGGCAATGCTCTTGAGGATGGTATCGCGGCGATCGTCCAGCTCGCGCAGATACACCAGGCGCTCCGCCAGCAGGCGCAGCTGGGTATCGTCCAGCCCGCCGGTCACTTCTTTACGGTAGCGGGCAATAAACGGGACGGTGGCGCCTTCGTCAATCAGGTTAACAGTAGCGGTGACCTGGGCCTCGCGCACAGCGAGCTCTGCCGCAAGGCGGCTGGCGATACTTTTCAACATGCTTTTTTTGTTCTTGCTGGGAAAACGGAAGCCGCTACTGTAACGGCATACACCGGAAAATCAAGACCGAAGAGGCCTGCAGCAAAAAAGGCAATAAAAAACGGCAGCCGCGCAGGCTGCCGTGGTGGCCGGGCAAAAACCGCTATAGCGCTTGCGGGCCAAGCAGCCAGGCTTGCGCTTCTTCAATGGTTTCAAAGTATTGCGCCCGGGCATGGGTGAGCAAGCCGGACAGGTGGGTCGCCAGGTTGACCCAGACATCGTCTGCCACAATGGCGAAGCGGCCAAAGTCGTTTTCATGCGCGCGCATGAAACGCACCTCTTCAATGGCCATATCCAGGGTGAAATCCTTCATGCCGGACAGATCCAGCAGCACGTCCGGCTTGCCTTGCTCGGCAGCGCGCTTGAGCAAGGCCTGCTCCAGCAGTTTGAAATCCGCCAGGGTGAACTCGTTAAACAGCGCCACGTCCAGGCCATAGTCCTGCTCGCGAATGGAAATCATGCTGTGCTCCTTGCGCTACGACACCTTGCCCCCTTGCGCCCAGCCCTGTGCCGGCGCGGCCCGGTGTCTGTTGGTTTAGTCAGTTTTCATTCTAGCGCCGACTGGCCAGAATACCGCTGAGAATAATCAAACTCATGGCCGCCAGCTCTTGCCAACCCAGCCAATGCTGCCATAGCACGGCACCGAACAGGGCGGAAAACGCCACCGTCAGATAAGACAGGTTGGCCACCAGCAGCTTGCGGCCAACCTTGTAGGCGCGGGTCATGGCCAGCTGCGCCACCATGGCGCTTACCCCCAGACCCAGCACCCAGGGCAGGTTGGCCGCCGTCAACGGGTGCCAGGCTTGAAACTGCATCAGCAGCAGGCCGCCCAGGGTGGAAATGAGCGCAAAGTAAAACACGGTGCGCCACTCGGCCTCGCCCGCCTGCCCCAGCTCGCGCACATGCAGGTAAGACCAGCCGGCCAGCAGGCCGGATAGCAAACCCAGCACACCGGACAACCAGCCCAGCTCATGCCAGGTTGGCCGCAACAGCAGCACCACGCCGGTAAAGCCCAGCGCCATGGCGGCCACAGCACGACGCGGCAAACGCTCGCCCAGCAACAACACCGACAGCAAAGCCAAGAACATGGGCGAGGTGTAGTTCAGCGTGACGGCGGTAGCCAGCGGCAAATGGCTGATGGCGTAGAAGTAACACAGCAACGATACATAACCGAGCAGGCCGCGCTTGAGATGCTGGCCCAGTAGCGGCGTGGCAAAGCGCTGCCGGCGCAGCAGGGCCACCCCACCCAGCACCAACACGGCAAACGCCGTGCGCCAGAACACCAGCTCCACGGTACCCAGCGTGACTGCGGCCAGTTTGACAAACACCCCCATGGCACCAAAGCTGGCCGCCGCCAGCACCATCCACCACGCACCACCCACTACGAACCCTTCGCGGCCAACATGCCGCAGCCAATAATCATCAACATCCCCAGCACGGCCCCGGCCGACAGCAGCTGGCCGCCAAACACCACCCCCAAGAGCGCAGAGAACACCACGGTGAGATACGCCAGGCTGGACACGACAAACTTGCGCCCTTCCTTATAGGCGCGGGTCATGGCCAGCTGACCGAGCAAACCCAGCAGCCCCACACCCAGCAGCGCCGCCAGGTCTGGCAGGGTAAGCGGAGTAAAGCCACCTTGCAGCATGACCCACACCAGCCCGCACACGGTGGACAAACAATACAGCCAGAACACGGTCACGCCGGGGCGCTCGCCCAGCTCGCCCAGCTCGCGCACATGAAACAGCGCCAGCCCGGCCCCCGCCCCCGACAGCAAGCCCACCAGGCCAGGCAGCCACTGCCCGGCGTGAAAGGTTGGCCGCAAGATCAACACGATGCCGACAAAGCCCAGCAGCAGCGCCAGCTTTACCAGCCGGGACAAGCGCTCGCCGCGCAGCAAGACGCAGCACACCGCAAAAGACAGGGACGAGGTGTAGTTCAAGGTCACCGCGGTGGCCAGCGGCAGGTGAGTCAGCGCATAAAACAGCATGGCCATAGACAGGTAGCCGGCAATGCTGCGGCGACAGTGGGCCGGCCAATGCACGGTCGCCACACGCTCACGCCCCAGTAACACCGGTACCAGTAGCACCGCCAGGCCAATGGCCGTACGGTAGAACAAGATCTCGATCGCCCCCATATGCTGGCTGGTCATGGCGGCCAGCAAGCTCATGCAGGCAAAGCTAGCGGCGGCAATCACCATCCAGGCCGAACCCAAACGCGCAAACCAGCTCGCCATGGTGCTAACCCCGCGTCGCTACGGGGCGTACCGTCAGCCCCAGACACAGATCAGCAAACGCACGGCGATAGCGGTGATACTCGGACGCATTGGCCACGCATTCGGCAAACACGCCCTGTCGGCCATCCTGCTGCACCACTTTCAGATGCTGGCGGACAATCCACAAGCCGCTTTGCACATACTCGCCTTCGCGGTATTCCAGCACCAGCCGCCCGGCCTTGCGGTCCAGCTGGGCGCGGATCGCCGCCTCGCGCGCACCCTGCGCTTTCTTGTGCCGTGCGGCCAACCTTTCCAGCGCACTGCTACCGCGCAGGCGCTCCCGCCAGATCGTCACCGTCACACCGCTGCGCTCACGGTCTTCCATGGCGGGTGGCACCACGCGCAAACCGCCACCGGCTGCAGGCCGCACTTTCCAGCCATCGGGCACGGACAAGCTCACACCGAGGCCAGCGTGGCGATAAGGCGCAGCATGTATTACAAGGGGAAATGAAAGCAGGATGGCCAACAAGGGCCAGCAACGGCAGGCAGGCATAGGCAGTGGTTGGGCAAGCAAAAAGGCGCGGATATCCGCGCCTTGGTATTGTGCCGCATAAGACGGTGTATTAGCCAGCCAGATGTTCACCCATCAAACGACGGTAAAATTCATGGAAGTGCTGCATGCCATCTTCGGTAGGTGATTGATACGGGCCGACTTCGCTTTCGCCACGCAGCCACAGCGCCTTGCGGCCCTCGTGCATGCGCTGGCAAATCTCGTCGTCTTCGACTGCCGTCTCGAAATACGCCGCTTGCTCGGCCTCGATAAAATCGGGCTCGAACCAGATGATGTCTTCCGGGTAGTAAAACTCGGTAATCACCGTGCACTTTTCCGGGCCGCGCGGTATCACCACGCTCACCACCAGTACGTGCGGGTACCACTCCACCATGATGTTGGGGTAGTAGGTGAGCCAGATGGCACCAAATTCCGGCTGCTGGTCGGCGTAACGCTTGAGCACCTCTTCGTGCCACTTGCCATACACCTTGCTGCCGGAGCGGGCCAGGCGGTTTTTTACGCCCACCGTCTGCACGTGGTACTGGTCACCCCATTCCCATTTCAGGTCGGCGCAATTCACGAAATTGCCCAAGCCCGGGTGGAACGGGTCAACGTGGTAGTCCTCCGAGTACACCTCGATAAAGGTTTTCCAGTTGAAGTCGTATTCGGTGGTGAACGACTTGTGGTAGGCAAAGCCTTCAAACGTCATGTGCTTGGCCACGCCCAGTTTTTCCAGGTCGCGCTGCACATTGCGCTTGGCGTCAAACAGCAGGCCGTTCCACTGTGTCAGCTCAGTCTGGTTCAGGTTCAGGCAAGGTGTTTCGGGGAAATGCGGCGCCCCCAGCAGCTTGCCTTCGGCGTCGTAAGTCCAGCCGTGCAGGTTGCACACCATGTGGTTGCCATTGCCACGACCTTTGTAAATCAGGGCCTGACGGTGGCGGCACACATTGGAAATGAGCTTGATGTCACCATCGACATTTTTCAGCATTTTGCCGTGGCCCTGCCAGTCCAGCGTGTGATAGTCGCCCGCGTTGGGCACCATCAGCGCGTGGCCGTAGTATTGCGGGGCATCGGCGAACAGGATTTTTTGCTCCAGCTCGTAATAAGCCGGGTCAAAGTAAGTAAAGACAGGCAACTGCGCGGCAGATGCTTTGAGCAACTGGGACGAAGCCAGATCAGACATTATTCCCACACCTCCGTGGAAGAAGATATAAGACCAGCCGAATCTCGCTCTTAACGAGTTTACGGAGAGCTATTAAAAAACATTGGTAGAACAGGGGCTTTTAAAGCAACACCCAAATGTTCAGGGGCGGGATTGTGGGCCAAATCCCCCCATGGGGCAAGTATTTTTTGCCGGGGATTTTGTGCCAAGTCAAGGGATTGCACCATCGAAATTACCCAAAATGGCGTCTTTGAAAATTTCGCGCAAAAACCCTTTTGCTTTCATGATGTTGTCAGACAAGCCTGAAATACTACCCTGGCGCAGCCGATAAGGAACTTCCCTATGGTGCAATGCATCACAAACAAGGATAATGCGCCCCCTGCATGGCTGCGGCAGCGCTTCGCAAACCGTGCAAACACTTTATAAAAAGAACACGCAACACCAGCACAGACTCATCCATGATGTCTTACTGCTAACGGATAGAACATGACCACCCACACTCTCGTCATCAACTGCGGCAGCTCGTCGCTGAAATTTGCCCTGATCAACGCCCACACCCAGGAAACCACCCTGAGTGGCCTGGCAGAAAAACTGGGCATGGCCGGCGCCTGCATCACTTTCAAACAGGCTGGCCAGAAGGTTGAGCTGACACTGGCACAGGGCGACCACGCCGGCGCCATGAAAGCCATCCTGTCCTACCTGGACGAGCGCGCACTGACGGGCAGCATTACTGCTATTGGCCACCGTGTGGTACACGGCGGCGAAAACTTCCACGCCTCCACCCTGATTGACGACAGCGTGCTGGCCGCCATCGAAGACTGCGCCCGCCTGGCACCGCTGCACAACCCGGCCAACCTGCTGGGCATTCGCACCGCACAGGCCTGCTTCCCCGGCCTGCCGCAGGTCGCCGTGTTCGATACCGCCTTCCACCAGACCATGCCGCAGCATGCCTATCTGTACGCCGTACCCATGGCGCTGTACCGCGAGCACGGCGTGCGCCGCTATGGTTTCCACGGCACCAGCCACCGCTTTGTTGCTGGCGAAGCCGCCGCCATGCTGGGCCTGCCGCTGGATAACAGCGCTATCGTCAGCGCCCACCTGGGCAATGGCGCCTCGGTCGCCGCCATTCTGAACGGCCAGTCGGTCGATACCAGCATGGGCCTGACCCCGCTGGAAGGCCTGGTGATGGGCACCCGCTCCGGCGATATCGACCCGGGCCTGTTTGGCTACCTGGCCAGCGCACTGAACACCGACGTAGACGGCATCACCGCTCTGCTGAACAAGCAGTCCGGCCTGCTGGGCCTGTCCGAGCTGTCCAGCGACTGCCGCGAGCTGGAAGAAGCCGCGGCCAACGGCCACGTGGGTGCGATTATTGCTATGGAAGTGTTCTGCTACCGCCTGGCCAAGCAGATCGCCGCCATGGTGGTGGCACTGGGCCGCATCGACGTGCTGCTGTTTACCGGCGGCATCGGCGAAAACTCGCCTTTCGTGCGCGCCAATGTGCTGGGCAAGCTGGCTTTCCTGGGCTTCCAGCTGGATGCTGCGGCCAACGATGCCGCCTTCCGTGGCAAGAGCGGCCGCATCAGCCACGCCGACAGCACCGCTGCCGTGGTGATCAACACTAATGAAGAACTGATGATTGCGCTGGATACCGCTGCACTGACACAGGGCAAATAAGGACACGCCATGCACACTTTTCTGATTGCACCGACCGGTTTTGATGCCGGCCTCACTTCGGTGTCGCTGGGCTTGGTGCGCGCACTGGAGCAGGACGGCCTGAAGGTAGGCTTTGTCAAACCCATCGCCCAAGGCCTGGACCCGAACGAGCCAGAGCGTTCCACACACTTTGCCCGCGAACTGTGCCACCTGAACGCCCCCGAGCCACTGCCGATGGAGCGTGCCGAGCACCTGCTGAGCCAGGGCCAGCTGGATCAGCTGATGGAAGAAGTCGTCAGCCTGTACCAGCAAGCTGCGCAAGATGTCGACGTAGTGATCGTGGAAGGCCTGGTACAAGACCAGCAGCACGTGTTTACCACCTACATCAACAGCAAGCTGGCCAGCACGCTGCAATGCGACATCATTCTGGTGGGTGCGGCCAACACCCAGCCCAGCCACGAGCTGGCCGAAAAGCTGGAAATCGCCATTCAGGCCTTTGGTAGCCGTAGCCACGCCATTGCCGGCTACATCCTGAACCGGGTGGATGGCGAGCAGAGCATCAAGCAGCTGTCGGCCGAGATCGCCGAATCCAGCCAGCTGATCCAGAAGCGCCGCATTCCCTGCCTGGGTGGTATCCCGCTGGAGCCGGAGTTGATGGCACCGCGTACGCTGGACGTGGCCAACTACCTGAAAGCCAAGCTGCTGCACGCCGGCCAGCTTACCCGCCGCCGCGTACGCAGCATGTCGGTGATGGCTCGCAGCGTGCCGCACATCGTGCATCTGCTGAAACCCGGCGCACTGATCATCACCCCGGGCGACCGCGAGGACATCATCCTGGCCACCGCCATGGCCACGCTGAACGGCGTGCCACTGGCCGGCCTGCTGCTGACCTGCGACGCCGAGCCGGACGAGCGCATCCAGCAGCTGTGCCACAAAGCCTTCACCAGCGGCCTGCCGGTACTGTCCATCGACACCAATACGCTGGATACCACCACGCTGATCGCCGCCATGAGCCGCCAGGTGCCTGCCGACGACCTGGAGCGCATGGAACGCGTGGTAGCGTTTGTGGCCGAGCGTCTGAGCACGGCCCAGCTGCAGCAGCGCATTGGCCAAACGCGTGAAAAACGCCTGTCGCCGCCTGCGTTCCGCTTCCAGCTGATGGAAAAAGCCCGCCATGCGGCCAAACGCATTGTGCTGCCGGAAGGCAACGAGCCACGCACGGTCAAAGCCGCAGCCATCTGCCACGAAAAAGGCATTGCCCACTGCGTACTGATCGGCGAGCGCGCCGAGATCCTGCAGGTGGCCGAGGCACAAGGCATCAGCCTGCCGGAAGGCGTTGAAATCGTGGAGCCGGCCGAAGTACGCAGCCGCTACGTGGCCCCTATGGTAGAGCTGCGCAAGAGCAAAGGCCTGAGCGCCCCGATGGCCGAGCGCCAGCTGGAAGACAACGTGGTGCTGGGTACCATGATGCTGGCCCTGAACGAAGTGGACGGCCTGGTATCCGGCGCCGTACACACCACGGCCAACACCATCCGCCCTGCCCTGCAGCTGATCAAGACCGCCCCGGACGCCAAGCTGGTGTCCAGCGTGTTCTTCATGCTGATGCCGGACCAGGTACTGGTGTATGGCGACTGCGCGGTGAACCCGGACCCGAGCGCCGAAGAGCTGGCCGACATTGCCATCCAGTCGGCCGACTCGGCTGCGGCGTTTGGCATCCCGCCGCGCGTGGCCATGATTTCGTACTCTACCGGCAGCTCCGGCAGCGGCGACGACGTAGAGAAGGTACGCGAAGCCACCCGCATTGCCCGCGAGAAGCGCCCAGGCTTGCTGATCGACGGCCCGATGCAGTACGACGCCGCCAGCGTAGAGTCGGTAGGCCGCCAGAAAGCGCCGGACAGCCCGGTAGCCGGCCGTGCCAATGTGTTTGTTTTCCCGGACCTGAACACCGGCAACACAACCTACAAGGCCGTACAGCGTTCGGCCAACGTGGTATCAGTCGGCCCGATGCTGCAAGGCCTGCGCAAGCCGGTAAACGACTTATCGCGTGGTGCTTTAGTCGACGACATTGTCTACACCATCGCCCTGACCGCCATACAAGCCGAACAGCTGCACCAGCACTAGCGCTAGTCTTTTAGCATTCAACCCGCACCGGCTTTGCCGCTGCGGGTTTTTTCATTGCCTTTCGCATAAAAACTGTCGATAAATCCAGCAAACCAAGCTTGCGCTTGTTCAATTAAAACAACTGTTTTAGCATCAAACGGAAACCCTTAAAAAAATAACTATACTTTTTAAAGCTGGCGCAGCTCAGCACGACACAACGAGGATGGAAAATGTCGCTACACACCTTTACCGAGTGGTTCATTTCCGATCAACTCAGGCAAGTCCCCGATAACTTGATCCGCGCACGCACGGTTGTCAGCGTCGGCCTGCTGGCCGGCATGATTGCGCCACTCTTTGCCATTTCTTATTACAAGCTACACCACGATGCCATGGCGCACGGCATTGTGCTGGGCGGGGTGCTGATGCTGCTGGGCCCCTTGCTGCTCAAGCTTACTGGTGCCCTGCGCACCGTGGCCCAGTACACCATACTGACCATGTTTTGCATGGTGGCCTGGATGGTGTATGTCAACGGCGGCATCATGTCTACCAGTGTGATGTGGTTTGCCTGTATACCGTTTGCCGCCATTTTTGTCGGTGGCCGCACCGCAGGCGTGGTGTGGACACTGGTAACTTTTCTGATGATAGGCCTGATATACGGCCTGTCAGGTGCAGGCGACATCCCCCCCACCCCCATCCCGCATGAAGAACTGCCCAAGCTGCAAGCCAAGTCCCTGATCGGCTTGTCCTTGGTCGTGCTGACCCTGGCACTGGCCTACGATCGCGCCAAAACACGCACCTTCGAAAAACTGGAAGCCGCCCGCGAGGAAGCCGAGCACGCCACCGCCGCCATGAAGCAGATGATGGCCCAGGTGACCAGCTCGCTCCAGGCAGCCGGCAGCGAAAGCCGCGAGATCGCCAGCAGTACGCAAATGATTGCCCACACCATGAGCGAGCAGCGCAAACGTGCTGACGACATGGTAGGCGCCGCCCAAAGTATGGCCGCAGTGACCGCACAAAACGCCAGCCAGTCGCAAGCCGCTACCAGCATGGCGGTACACGCCGGCGAAGCCGCCAATGGCGGCGGCCAAGCCATGGACAAAGCAGTAAGCCAGCTGAACCAGGCGGGCGAGGTGATTGCCCGCGCCGCCGAGCGCATGGAAGACCTGGGGCAGCGCAGTGCCGAAGTCAGCGGCATTGTGCAGCTGATCCGTGACATTGCCGACCAGACCAACCTGCTGGCGCTGAATGCTGCCATCGAAGCCGCCCGCGCCGGCGAGATGGGCCGCGGCTTTGCCGTGGTGGCAGACGAAGTGCGCAAGCTGGCCGAACGCACCCAGCACGCCACACTGGATATCGAGTCCAAAATCCGCCTGATCGTGGATGGCACCAACCAGGCTATCGACGCCATTCGCGATGGCAACGCCCAGATGCGCAGCGGGCGCGAAAACACGGTAGATGCCCAGCAACGCTTGGCCGGCATCATTCAGGATACCCATCGCCTGATACAACTGCTGCGCGATGTGTCGCAAGCAGAAGAATCGCAAAACCAGGGCTTTAGCCGCTTTACTGGCAATATCACCGCCGTCGGCGAGGCCACACGCAGCCTGTCCGGCGAAGCCGAAACCATTGCCCAGGCCACCGAGCGCCTGGATAGCCTGATGGCGGAGCTGGGCGAAAGCGTAAAGCTGTTCAAGACCACCGCCTAGCCACACGCAGCAAGCAAAAAGCCACGGTGGCAACACCGTGGCTTTTTGCTTTTTACGACAAGGTTGGCCGCCTGCGGCCAACCTTGGCTTACACGCTCAGATAGGACGACTGCTTCAGACCGCGGCAGAACTCGGCAAAGTAGCTGGAACGCTCTTCCTGGTTCAGCCCTGCCATCCGCGCCTTGGACTCGTAGCGGTTCAGGATCTCTTCTGGCGACAAGTGCACGTAACGCAGCATGTCCTCGATGGTGTCGTGCTCTTCCACACCCTCGAAAGTCACTTTGCCGCCTTCGCGCACGTACACGTTCACCGAATCGGTATCGCCAAACAGGTTGTGCATATCGCCCAGGATTTCCTGGTAAGCCCCGACCATGAACACGGCGATCAGGTACTCGTCCCCTACTTTTACTTCGTGCACCGGCATGCTGTTTTCGATGCTCTGCTGATCGACATACTGCTTCACCTTGCCATCCGAATCGCAAGTCAGGTCTTGCAGCACGGCACGACGGGTAGGCTGCTCGTCCAGACGGTGAATCGGCATAATGGGCAGCACCTGGTCGATGGCCCAGGTATCCGGCAGGCTCTGGAATACCGAGAAGTTGCAGAAGTACTTGTCGGCCAGCTTGTCGGTCAGCTCGTCGTACACCTGGCGCTGGCTGCGCTGGCTGGCGGTAAGCTGCGCTTGCAGGCGGCGGCACAGTGCAGCATGCACCTGCTCGGCGATGGCTTTTTCCTTCAGCGTCAGGCGGCCTTCGGCGTACATATCGGACGCTTCGGACACCAGGTGGCTGGCGCGGTAGTAGGTTTCGGTGACCATCTCTGCGTCGGTCAGGTTCATCAGTTCCACCAGCTTGCGCACCGGGCGCGACAAGGCCGACAAATCATCGATATGCGGCATGGTGTCGGGCAGGCGCTCCACGTCGGTCACGTTGACCAGCAGCACGGCGTGGTGCGCGGTCATGGCGCGGCCGGACTCGGACAGGATGCGCGGGTGCGGAATGCCGTTTTCGTCGCAGAATTCGGACAGCATGGACACGATCACGCTGGCGTACTCGTCCATGTCGTAGTTGATGGAGCTGGCATTGCGCGAGTGGGTACCGTCGTAGTCCACCCCCAGGCCACCGCCCACGTCTACGTGGTCTACCGGCAGGCCCAGTGCGCGCAGCTCGCCAAAGTAACGGATCGCCTCGCGGAAACCGGCGCGGTAGTCGGCAATGTTGGCAATCTGCGAGCCCATGTGGAAGTGCATCAGGCGCACGTTGTCACCGTGGCCGGCCGCTACCAGCTTGTCTACCGCCGAGATCAGCTGCGCAGCGGACAGGCCGAACTTGCCTTTCTCGCCACCGGTATCCGCCCACTTGCTGGATGCCAGCGAAGACAGGCGCACGCGCAGACCCAGGTTGGCTTTCACGCCCAGCTTGGCGCTTTCCTGGATCAGCAAATCCACTTCGGATTCTTTTTCGATCACCACGAACACTTCGTGTCCCAAACGCTGGCCCATCAGTGCCAGGCGGATGAAGTCGCGGTCTTTGTAGCCATTGCACACAATGGTGCAGCCCTTGGGCGCCAGCGCCAGCACCGCCATCAGCTCCG
Source organism: Vogesella perlucida (assembly GCF_979366545.1). Classification (NCBI taxonomy): domain Bacteria; kingdom Pseudomonadati; phylum Pseudomonadota; class Betaproteobacteria; order Neisseriales; family Chromobacteriaceae; genus Vogesella; species Vogesella perlucida. The sequence goes on along the minus strand of NZ_CEETRO010000002.1, from coordinate 508,797 downwards.
GCTTGGAGCCGGCTTCCAGGCCGATGGATACGTCTTGGGTGGCGATGATGCTCTTCACCACGGCTTCTTGCTGGTTCACCTTGATCGGGTAGATGGCGGTGTAGCGGTTGCCATAGTCCTGGCTGGCAATCGCGTTATTGAAGGCGTGACACAGGCGGGTGACGCGGTCTTGCAGAATATCGGGGAAACGCACCAGCAGCGGCATATCCAGGCCACGGTCGCCCAGGGTATGCGCCAGCTCGAACAGGTCGATTTCGCGTTGTTGATGTACATTCGGGCGTACTTTTACGCAGCCATTTTCGCCGACATTAAAGTAGCCAGCGCCCCAGTGCCGTATGCCATACAGGCTACGGCTATCCGCCACAGTCCAAGCCATGAAAGGATTTCCCTAGTTATGCAATAAATGGAAACTGCTCCTTAGTGCGCGGCTTTCGGGCTGGAAAGCTTCATGTGGGCCTGGGATGTCGGAGCGCGCAGTGCGCGGCGGGTGCCGCAAAAACGAGCGCGGATTTTAGCAACATCACACGGCTTGACAAGTACAATTTTTGGGCGTTGATTTTAATTAACACCCAGCCTGCCAGCTTGCCGCGCTCTTGCCCAGCATAACGGTTTCACATGAATGTTTTTTAACTGATGCACCCGCATAGCCTAGAAAAACGGGCTTCCACCACGTGCATGATATTCAACACCCGCCAGCACGGGCTTGCCCGAAAGGCCAGCCCGCCACATTTTTATAGATAGTCTTGCAAACGGTACCACGCCATCCCCAGGACCAATGCGGGGGTACGCAACAAGGCCCCACCGGGAAAGCGGCGGTGCTGCAGCTGCTCGAACAGGGTCAGGCGGCTATCGTCTCCGGCAATGGCCTCGGCGATGACCTTGCCCGCCAGGCCGGTGTTGGCCACACCATGGCCAGAGAAACCCTGGGCGTAGTAGATATTGGATGCCAGGCGGCCAAAATCCGGTGCGCGGTTAAGGGTGATATCGCAGAAGCCACCCCAGGCGTAGTCCACTGCCACATCGGCCAGCTGCGGAAACACGCGCAGCATGTCGGCACGCATGGCCTGCGCCAGCTGGCGTGGCTCACGGCCGGAATAGCTGACCTTGCCACCGAACAGCAGGCGATGGTCGGCAGACAGGCGGTAGTAATCCAGCACAAAATTGGTGTCGCATACCGCCATATTGTTGGCGATAAGACTACGCGCGCGCGCCTCGCCCAACGGCTCGGTAGCGATCACATAGGTACCCACCGGCATGATGCGGCTTTGCAGCGATGGCACCAGCTTGCCCAGATAGGCATTGCAGGCCAGTACCAGCTGGCGGCAGCGCACCGTGCCCTGCTTGCATTGCACCAGCGGTGCCTCGCCGGCACGGAAGGCTTGCACCGGGGTCTGCTCATGGATCTGCACACCTGCTTCGCGCGCCGCACGGGCCAGCCCCAGCAGGTAGTTCAGGGGATGGATATGGCCGGACAAGGGGTCGAACAGCCCGCCCTGATAGCGGCCGGAGCCCAGCACTGCGGCCAACCTTTCCCTGCTCCACAGCTCGCAATGCGGGTAGTCGTAGCTATCAGCCAGCTCGCGCTGCCAGTCTTGCAAACTCGCCAGATGAGCTGGTTTGACCGCCACATTGCAAAAGCCGCGTGTCCACTGGCAATCGATCTGGTGCTGGCGCACGCGCTGCTCGATAATCTCGATGGCCTCCACCGACATCTGCCAGAAGCGCTGCGCCGCCACCTGGCCCAGCTGCCCTTTGATGGTATCCATATCGCAGGCATAACCTGCAATGACCTGCCCGCCATTGCGACCAGAGGCACCAAAGCCGATGTGCGAGCCTTCCAGCAGTACCACGCGCAAGCCCTGCTCGGCCAGGTTCAGCGCAGCAGACACCCCAGCTAGGCCACCCCCTACCACGCAGACATCACACTCCACATCACGCTGCAAAGCCGGCGCAGGCACCCACGGCGTAGCGGTGGCAGCATAGTAGGAAGGCGCGTGTGGCTGATGGGCAAACGAGAGCATAAGGACCTCGATACAAAACAGTGAATGCGGCCAACCCTGCGTGGCAAGGCGGCGGGCATGAAAAACGGCGGCACCGTGAGGTACCGCCGTCGGGTCAACATCACACCTTAGCTGTGCGCGCCGCTTTCACGCATGGCGGCAGCAATGGCTTTGTCGCGGTTACGCTGCGCATTGAGCATCAGGTAGTTCGCCAGCAGCACCACCACACCCACCACCAGCACGGTAATGCTGGCCAGCGCATTGATCTCCGGGTTCAGCCCCAGGCGCACTTTGGAGAAGATAACCTGCGGCAGCGTGGTAGAGCCCGGGCCGGACAGGAAGGCGGTGGTCACCAGATCGTCCAGCGACAGCGTCATCGACAGCAGGAAGCCCGACGCAATCGCTTGCGACACCAGCGGCAGCGTGATCACGAAGAAGATCTTCAGTGGCCGCGCACCCAGGTCCATGGCGGCATCTTCCAGGCTCTGGTCGATTTCCAGCAGGCGCGAACGCACCACCACCGCCACATAGGCCATGCACAGCGTGGTATGGCCCACCCAGATGGTGAAGAAGCCGCGCTCGGTAGGCACCCCCACCAGCTGCTGCATGGAAATGAACAGCAACAGCATGGACAGGCCGGTAATCACCTCCGGCATCACCATCGGCGCCGTCATCATGCCGGCAAACAGCGTGCTACCGGGAAAGCGCTTGAACCGGGCCAGTACGAAACCGGCAATGGTGCCCAGCGCTACGGCAGCCAGCGCGCTGGCCAGCGCGATCTCGATGGACAGCTTCACTGCCGACATGATCTGCTCGTTGTTAAACAACGATACATACCACTTGGTGGAAAAGCCGCCCCACACGGTAACCAGCTTGGACTCGTTAAACGAATACACGATCAGGCTGACGATGGGGATATACAGAAACAGGAACCCCACCACCAGAACGCCCTTCAGGAATGGCGACAGTTTGTTATGCATTGCCCTTACCCTCCAGCTCGCGCGTCTCGTAGCGATGCAGCAGCGCGATCGGCACGATCAGCATCAGCACCATGATGATGGCCACCGCAGACGCCATCGGCCAGTTGTTGTTGTCAAAGAACTCGTTCCACAGCACCTTGCCGATCATCAGCGTATCGGTACCACCCACCAGTTCCGGGATCACGAACTCGCCGACTGCCGGGATGAACACCATCATCGAGCCGGCAATGATGCCGTTCTTGGACAGCGGCAAGGTAATGGTCAGGAAAGCCTTGATCGGGCCTGCGCCCAGGTCGGCCGCGGCCTCCAGCAGACGCATGTCCATTTTTACCAGGTGCGAGAACAGCGGCAGGATCATGAACGGCAAGTAGGCATACACCATCACCAGATACAACGAGAAGTCATTGTGGAACAGGTGCAGCGGCTCGCTGATCAGGCCGATCGACATCAGGAAGTTGTTGATCAGGCCGGTTTCATTGAGCAGCCCCATCCAGGCGTACACACGCAGCAGGAACGATGTCCAGAAAGGCAGCATCACCAGCATCAGCAGCACATTGCGGCGTGCAGGATCAGCGCGCGCAATGGCGTAGGCAATGGGGTAGCCCAGCAACAGGCACATCACCGTGGTGAAGAATGCCACCTTCAGCGACGACAGATAGGTCGCCGCATACAGGCCATCGGTAAAGATGAAGTGGAAGTTGCCAAAGTACAGGGTAAGGCTTTGCAAGACGCCGTCTTCTACCTGCAACAGGCTGGTAAACGGCGGAATGGCCAGATCCTGCTCGGCAAAGCTGATCTTCAACACAATGAAGAACGGCACCAGGAAGAACAGCAGTAGCCAGAAGTACGGCACGGCAATGACCGCCCCTTTGCCTGGCTTCAGCTTGCGTAACAGTCGCGACATATTCATCACGCTACTCCTTACCGGGTCAGCACAACGGGCATGTCTGGGCGCCAGCTCACATAAACGGTATCACCCCAGGTAGGCGGCGTAATACTGTTCTCGTGCCAATGGTTGGCCGCTACCATGGATTTCACCACTTTGCCGCTCGCCAGCTTCACGTGGTACACCGAGAAGCTGCCCAGGTAAGCGATATCGTGTACTTCGCCACGCGCCACGTTCGGGCCGGCCGGCTGCGGCACCACATCCAGGTGCACGTCTTCCGGGCGGATACTCGCCCATACCTGCATGCCTTTGGGGCCGGTAATACCGTGGTCGATATGGATACGGCTACCCAGCTCGGGCGAGTCGATTTCCACACTATCGGGCTCGTCCACCACCACCGGGCCGGCAAACATATTGGTATCGCCGATAAATTCGGCAGTGAAACGACAGTTGGGGTAGTCGTAGATTTCGGCAGGGCTGCCAATCTGCAGCAGCTGGCCTTCACTCATGATGCCGATGCGCGTGGCCATGGTCATGGCCTCTTCCTGATCATGCGTCACCATGATGCAGGTCACCCCCACCTGCTCCAGCGTATTCACCAGCTCCAGCTGCGTTTGCTGGCGCAGCTTTTTATCCAGAGCACCCAGTGGTTCGTCCAGCAACAGCAGTTTTGGCCGCTTGGCCAGGCTGCGTGCCAGCGCCACACGCTGCTGCTGGCCACCGGACAGCTGGTAGGGCTTGCGGTTGGCGTACTTGCGCATCTGTACCAAGTCCAGCATTTCGGCCACACGGGCATCGATCTCGCCCTTGGGCATCTTGTCTTGCTTCAGGCCAAAAGCGATGTTGTCAGCCACGCTCATGTGCGGAAACAGGGCATAGCTCTGGAACATCATGTTGATGGGACGATCGTAGGGCGCCAGTGCCGTAATGTCTTCGCCATCCAGAATGATCTTGCCGGAGGTTGGCCGCTCCATGCCTGCCAGCATGCGCAGCAGGGTAGATTTGCCACACCCGGAGCTACCCAGCAGGGCAAAAATCTCGTTTTTGCGGATATCCAGATCCACCCCATCGACTGCCGTGGTATCCCCGAACTTCTTCACCACATTGGCAATACGCAGATACGGCGCGCCCTGTGCGGATGCCGCAGCCTGTTTGACAGTTTCCACCATGATTTATCCTCGCGAGGGTGTTGATCACCCCCTGTAATGTTCACTTCTGCCGTTTCAAAACGGCCAAACCCTACCCTACCCTGCAGCCAACCCGCCAAGCAATATGCCCAAGGGGGCAAGTACTGCAACCGAGTGGTACGGGATAGTCCATTTTTACCTTGGCCGCATGGCCGGGCCTTAGTGGAAAACGGCACGGCCCGTACCACCGACACATCATGACCAAGCCTTCAGCGGGGTAAACATCACACACCGTGCGCACCAGAATGATGCCCGCTTGCCTGACAGCCAGACCAGATTAGCCGATGTTTAATAAAATTGACAACACACATGCAAAAGTCGGGCCAGCACAGCATGCGAAGCAAAAAAAATGCCGCGGCGCAGCATGAAAATGCCAACACCACAGCAAGATACCCGATTTTAGCGGATGGGCACCGCAGCAAAGGTAGCTTGCCCACCTCTGCGTTTAATCCTTCCAACAGCTCGCTACCGTTAGTGCATTACCGCGAACATCACGTCATTTTCGATATAAATAGCGCTACCATCTTGTTTCTTCGCCATTTTTTTGGCCTGTGTCGCCGCCGATGCCACCGCATAGTGCGAGGCAAAAAAACCCGGCCTGACCTGCAAAACCCCGATAGACACGCTGGTTAGCGGGAAAAACCGTACCTGCCCCTGACGATCCGCCACGCAAAACCCGCCAGCCAGGCGGTCGCCCTCGGAAAACAGCGCCAGCACGCTCTGATCAAACTGCTGCAACACACGCTGCAACCGCAGCTCCCAGTTGCAGCTTTGCAACAACAACACAAAATCATCCCCACCCACATGGCCGACAAAATCACGCGCGCTGTCCACTGCCGATTCCAGAATGGTGCCTAACAGGCGAATCATGTCGTCGCCTGCACCATAACCGTACTGATCGTTAAAAGGCTTGAAGTGATCCAGGTCGACATAGGCCACAGCAAAACTGCGCCCCTCGTCCAGCAAGCGGGCCACTTCGTCACTGATCGGCACATTACCGGGCAAACCGGTAAGCGGATTGGCGTAGCGTGCGGCCAACAGCTGCTGCTCGCTGATCACCCGCATCAGGTCGTGCCCTGTACCCATGCCTAGATAGTGGCCTTCCTCCACAATGATGAAACCGTCCAGCAAGTAGCGTCGATCCGCCGCCACCACACGATGGGAAAGCGCCTGGATATCCAGATCCGCCGGCACCACCAGTGGTGCGCCATCAGCCAAAGTCATGCAGGACTTCTTGGCCAGTAATTCGCGGCTGAACGGCTTGGCAAATGACTCCAGCACGTGATGACGCGACAACAGTCCCACTGGCCGGCTGCCCCGCAACACCGGCACGGCAAACAGATCCGGCTGATCCGCAAACAGCCTGTAGGCCTGCTCGCAATTGGCGCTATCCGGCAGCGCCTGCACCGGCAGCAGCAGGCTGCGCGCTTGTGGCAGCGTGCGGCCAACCCTTACTGGGGCATAGCCTGGCAGCGTGTAGCGCGTGGTTTTGCCCGGCTTGGCCACCGGGCGTGACATCAGATAGCCCTGCCCCATCAGCACACCCAGGTCGCGTAGCACGGCCAGCTCTTCGGCCTGTTCTACGCCCTCGGCCACCAGGGTAGAGCCCGCGGCACGTGCCATGTCCACCAGTGAGCGGACAAATTGCAGCTTTATCGGGTCCTGGTGAATATTTTGAACAAAATACTTATCGAGCTTGACCAGCTCCGGGCTTAACTCGCTCCACAAGCGCAAATTCGAATACCCCTCACCCAGATCATCCAGCGCCAGCCGCAAGCCACTGGCGCGCAGGGCATCGACCACTTTACGCAGCACGGGGTAGCCCGCATTGGGCCGTGTTTCGGTCAGCTCCAGCACCACCCGTTCCGGAGGCACGCCGCTCACCGCCAGCATGCCCAGCAGCCCGTCTACCGTCAGGTCTTCGCACAGCAGCGTGTCCGGCATCACGTTCATGAACAGCTGGCCGGGCAACTGCTGCCGGGCAAACTCGCGCAATACCACGGCCATGCACACCTGATCCAGCACGGCAGACAAACCGGCCTCGGCCGCATAGGCAAACAAGGCCACCGGGGAATGCAGAATGGAATCGGATGGCCCACGCACGAGCGCCTCGTAGCCCACCAGCTCGCCAGAAGCCAGATAGACAATGGGCTGAAACACAACCTGCACCAGGCCTTCGCGGATAATTTTCTCCAGCAGCACACGGCTAGGGGCGGGCTGTGGCATGGCGAGCGTCACATCATCAAGACATGTATTCATGGTGAACCTGCTATCGAGTACAACGGCACTTTAGTAGGTATTTGTGACAGATAATGCAGCCTGGCCCAGCGCCCAAGCTGCATTGCACGGGCAGGCCAGATGAAATTGCCTAGAATGGAGAAAACAACAGCATAGGGAGCGCACCATGCCATTCATGCAAATCGACCAGCGCCAGCTGTATTACGAAGTCAGCGGCCACGGCAGCCAGCCACTGATGCTGTTTAATGGCCTGACCATGAGCACGGCGGCATGGACGCTGATGGCTCCCATGCTGGAGCAGCGCTTCCAGCTGATTCGCCTGGACTTTCAGGGGCAAGGCCAGAGCGAACGCACCGAGCAGCCCGCCTACGCGCTGACACGCCAGGCAGACGATGCCGCCGCACTACTGGACCACCTGGGCCTGGATCAGGTTTACCTAGCGGGGCTGTCTTATGGCGGCATGGTGGCGCAGCATTTTGCCCGCCGCCACCCGCAGCGGGTTGGCCGCTTATTACTAGCGGCCACGTTAGCGTGGTCGGATGCCATTAATACCCAGATTGCGTTAAGCTGGTCCCAGGCAGAAGCCGCCGGCGGTGCTGACTTACGCTTTGACATCAGCTTGCCGTGGCTGTTTTCCAGCCGCTTCCTGCAGGCAGGCCAAGCCATGCTGCCCGACCTGAAGCGCATTGCCGCCACGGTAGAGTGGGCGGCCATCGAGCGCATCATTGCCGGCGTCATGGCGCATGATGCGCGCAGCTGGCTAGGTGACCTTGCTGTCCCCACACACATTATCGTAGGGGACGAAGACCGCTTGACCCCGCTCTACCAGGCCAGGCTACTGCAACAAGGCATACCCGGCGCCAGCCTTAGCGTACTGCCCGGCGCCGGCCATGCACTACACCTGGAAGCACCGCAACTGTTTTGCCAACACATTTTCCAGTTTGCTACCCAGTAAAGGAGGTTTCTCATGGCCCAGGACTGCATCCTGCTGTCTGTAGACGATCGAAACATTGCCACGCTGTCACTCAACCGGCCTGAGCTGCATAACGCCGTCGATGACACCCTGGCACTGCGCCTCACCCGCGAGCTGAAAGAGCTGGGCCGCGACCCGTCCATTCGCGCCATCGTCCTGACCGGCAGCGGCATGAACTTCTCTACCGGGCACGACATGCAATGGCTGGAAAGGCTCAACACCGCCGACGATGCCACATTGCAACAACAAGCACGCCTGCTGGCCGAGCTGATGGTGGTACTGGATACCTTGCCTAAGCCCACCATTGCCAAGGTGCACGGCTCGGCATTCGGCATTGGCGTAGGCCTGGTGGCGTGCTGCGACGTAGCCATTTCCTGCACCGACAGCCTGTTCGGCTTTTCGGAGGTCAAGCTGGGCAGCATCCCCTCATCCATTGCGCCGTACATCATTCGTGCCATCGGCGCGCGAGCGGCGCGGCGCTACTTCATCACGGCGGAGCGCTTTAACGCAGGCAAGGCCAAACGCCTGGGCCTGGTACACCAGGTAGTCGAGGCCGAAGAGCTGGATGCCAGCCTCGAGATGACTCTGCGCCACCTGCTGCACAACGGCCCACAAGCCATGGTGGCCGCCAAACAGCTGGTAAACGACATCAGCCAGCTGGGCACCAGCCAGGCGGCACTGGATATCAGCATCGAGCGCATCACCAGCGTACGCACCAGCGAAGAGGGCCGCGAAGGCATTTATGCCTATCTGCAAAAAAGGGCACCCAACTGGATGCCCTGATTTGCACGATTGCGCCATCAACGTTCAGACCCGTGCCGCCAGCGTATGGCAGCATGGGTCTTTGTTTAGAATGGGCCAAACCGATAAGGAAACAGCATGCGCCCATTTGAACCCGCCCCGGATTTTCTCTCCCTTAGCCTGCAAGGCCTGCAGCCACAACAAGCCACATGGCAACAGCACGGCATTGATGCGCGTTGGCACGGGCATGGACTGTTACAACTCTCCCCCAGCCAGCCAGACGCCAGCCTGCCGCACCTGCTCCTGTCCGCAGGCATACACGGTAACGAAACGGCCCCCATTGAAGTGCTGACTGGCATAGTGAACGATCTGCTGGCGGGTAGCCTGCCACTGCAAGCCCACTTGCTGATCGTGCTGGGCAACCTGCCGGCCATGCGCCAAGGCAAGCGCTTTATCGACTACGACATGAACCGCCTGTTCAACGGGCAGCACTGTAGCCAGCCAGCCGCCGCCGAGGCAACCCGCGCCGCCGAGCTGGAACAACTGGCCGTGGCGTTCTTTCACCAGGCCACCGCCGCCAAGCGGCATTACGACCTGCACACTGCTATCCGCGGCTCGGTGTTCGAACGCTTTGCCATCTACCCCTACCTGCACGAGCGTCCGCACAACCGGGAACAGCTGATGTGGCTGGCCCAGGCCGATATCGGCACCGTGCTGCTACACAGCAAGCCCGCGGCCACCTTCAGCTACTTCACCAGCCAGCACTGCCAGGCAGATGCCTTTACGCTGGAGCTGGGCAAGGCACGCCCGTTCGGCCAGAACGACCTGAGCCGCTTTTCCGGCATAGACCAGGCACTGCGCCAGCTGGTCAGCGGCCAACAGCCTGCCACCCCCGCCTACGATGCCAGCAAGGTACAACTGTTTCGTGCCAGCTACGACCTGATCAAGCACAGTGGCGACTTTGTCCTGCACCTGGCCGACGATGTGGAAAACTTCACCGCGCTGCCTGACGGCATGCTGATTGCCGAAGACGGCGCTATCCGCCATCTGGCCAAAGGTGGCCACGAACGCATTCTGTTCCCCAACCCGCGCGTCAGCATCGGCCTGCGCGCCGGCATCGTCATCGCCCCGAGCACGCTCGACTAGACAGATATCCACAGCAAATCGGGAAAAAGCTGTGGACAAGCTGTGAAAACCACAAAAAAAATATGCGGCATCAGCCACTTGGCTGTGCCGCATATTTTTCAGGCAATACGCACACCCAGCAGAAACTAAGGGGCTGCCCGCTCCCCGCTCTGATAGTTACGCAACCAGCTGGCAAAGGCGGCCAGCGGCAAAGGCCGGGAGTAGAAATAGCCTTGGCCAAAATCGCAACCCAGCTCGCGCAGTTTGTCGCTGATCTCGCGTGTTTCCACCCCCTCGGCCACCACGCTAAAGCCCAGCGAATGCGCCAGCTCGGTGGTGGAGCGCACAATCATGGCATCGGCCTCACTCTCGACCACTTCTTTGACAAAGGCACGGTCTATCTTCAGCTCCGAAACTGGCAGCTGCTTGACGTAAGCCAGCGACGAGTAACCGGTACCATAGTCATCAATAGCCAAGGCCATGCCCATATTGCGCAAAGCGTGCAGCGTCTCCAATGCGCGATCGGGGTCTTCCATCACCCCGCTTTCCGTGATTTCGAGGCACAGGTACTCTTTGGGCAGACCTGCCACACGCAGGCAACTGTCGACGAACGCCGGCAGTGCCGCATCCAGCAAATCCCGCGTGGACAGGTTGACCGAAATGCGCACCGGCGAGCCTGCGGCCAACAGCTCGGCGCCATCAATACAGGCACGTGCAATCACCCAATGGGTAATCTCGCGGATATAACCGGTTTGCTCGGCAAACGGGATAAACTCGAACGGCGGCACAAAACCGCGCACCGGGTGCTCCCAGCGCACCAGCGCTTCCGCTTCGCAATGCAGCGTGCCATCCAGTGCCACTTTGGGCTGGTAATGCAGGGTAAGCTGCTCCTGATTCAGGGCTTCTTTCAGGTCACCCAGCAAGGAAAGGTGCTCTTCGCGGAACTGGCGCTTGGCCGCATCGTATACCGACACAGTGCACTTCTTGCGCTTGGACACATACATGGCCTCATCAGCACAGCGCAGCAGGTCCTGCGCGGTAGCCGCGTGTTCCGGATAGCACGCAATACCGATACTGGCTCGCACATCCAGCTTTTTCTCATCTACCGCCAGCTGCCGCTCAAAGCCTTGCAGCACCGCCTGCAGCACCTCCTGATAGTCGGTACCGGACACGACAAAAGCAAACTCGTCACCACCAAGACGGGCAAGTACGCCGCCAAAGCGGGACACCTCGGCGTGCAACCAGAAACCGATACGCATGATCACGCGGTCACCCGCCACATGGCCCAGGGTGTCATTCAACTGCTGGAAACGGTCCAGATCCAGCAGCATGACGGTCTGACTCTGCCCAGCATCCTCCAGCCTGCGGCCCAGCTCGCTCAGGAAGCCGGCACGGTTTACCAGGCCAGTCAGCGTGTCACGATAAGCCAAGGCCAGGATTTCCTGCTCACGCTCGGAAATGGCGGTCTGCATGCGATCCAGGCTATCCGCCAACTCGGCCAGCTCACTGGTCTCCGGCCGCTCTACTTTTTCGGCATAGCTGCCATCACGGATCTTTTTGGCCACTGCCACCAGACGGTGCAATGGCTTGGTCACAATCCCTGCCACTTTGAAACTGGCCAGAATACACAACAGCAAGCTGGCAATCGCCAACGCCAGCAAGGCTTTTTGCAGAGCATAAAACGGCGCAAGAATCTCCTGCAACGGGCGCTGCAGCACCGCATAAACCTTGTCACCACTCCCGCTGGCTATGGGCAAAAAGCGTGACTGGTGCGGCGCCCCAGCCAACTCCAGCCGTTTTTCATGCGTAGGGTTGGCCAGCAGGTCTTTCAGCTGATCCTGCGGCAGGGTAGACGCAAAGCTACGCCAGCGGCCGCTGTTGCCCATGGTGATGAAAGTCACCTCCAGGTCAGACATTTCCTTCAGATCTTTTGCTACCTTCTCGGTCAGCTTCACACCCAATGTAATCCAGCCGATGACGACAGGCGCTTTTACCGGCACCACGACCAGCTCGTAAGCCTCGCCCTTCACCACCTTGATACCGCTGGCCACGCCATCTTTGCGTGCTGCCTGCATCAGGTCGGGAAACGGGTAGACGCCATCTCGTGCCACACCCAGGTTATCTGCCGGCACACTGCCCTGCAGGTCACTGAGCAACACCAGCTCGGCGCCCAAGCGATGCGCATGATTTTGCAGTGCCGACAGCATGGTCGGTCCATCCGCCGTCGCCAGCGCCTCGCGGAAAGCAAAGTCACCCACCAGCACCTGCGTTGCCTGAATCAACAGCTTGCTGTTTTGCTCTAGCAGCCGGTTGAACACCCGCTGCCCGGTTTCCAGCTCTTGCTCGGCCTGCTCTTCAAAAATACCCAGGTTGGCCGCACTGACCATAAAAAAAGACAGGCCCAGTACTACTGCCAGCAAAGTGGTAAATAGCAAGGTCACCCTGAAACGCAACGTTTTGGCCAAGCGCACCCTAACCCCCTTGCCGGCGCAAGTCTGGCTTGCTCAATATCACCTTGGCCCGCACAGCCTGCGCGCTGCCCCCTACTTTGATTTGCTGCATCATTTCTTCTTTCATGCGGGGGTGCCATATCACCATGTAGTAATCACCCGCCGGAACATTTTCTACTACGGCGCTACCGCGGTCTTTGCTCACTGCAAACCAGGGTGTATCCACCACCAGCACATACGCCAGCATCCAGTCGTGAATATTGCAGCCCAGCGCTACCAGACCCGGCTTGTCAAACACCACCGGCTGGCTGGGCGTACCCGAGTACAGTTTCAGGTCAAAGACCTTGGGTGCCGAAAACGAATAGACATGATGGCGCACCGTGTCCTTGTTAGGAAAAGAGACCGCCGTGCCTGTCTGAACGATGGATACATAGGGCACAAACGTCTTGTCTATCTGTTCGATAGACCCCTTTTGCCCACCCTTCGGGGCCCTGCCCTGCAGTGGCTGAAAATAAACAGCGGCATCTGCCACAGCCAAACCCTGACCATCACTAATGCTCACCGTCACGTCAGCACCCTGCGCAGCAAGGGACACCAAGCTTGTCAGCACAGCCACCCTCACGCTTGCCGCAATTTTGTCATATTTCATCTGGCCGCCCCATGCTTGTATCCCGTCATTATCCAACAAAGCAGCAAGCTGGCACACTTGAAGTGGCATGCAAATTAATAGAACTCAAATCATACTTTGTATTTTGATATATTTTAATTTAAAAACGCCAAATCACCCCCATAGCTTCCACCATGCTGCGATAGCGCACCTTATAAAACGCAAAAAATCCGCCCGCCGCTGGGCTACCGACAAAAAGGAACCCCCTGCTTGCTTGGCAAGCAGGGGGGTCCTTTTTGTCTGGCGCACTATCTGTTCAATCACCAAGCCACTTTTTCCATGACGGCGGACACAAAGGCCAGCATCACAGGCAAAGACCAGCCGGATGAGCGATCAAGCTGCGACCGTCGGCTCTTTTTGCAGCATGGCCAGCAGGGTAGCGACGCGCAGCTTCAGCTCACGGCGATCGACAATCATGTCGATGGCACCTTTTTCCACCAGGAACTCCGAGCGCTGGAAGCCTTCCGGCAGTGTTTCACGCACGGTTTGCTCGATCACACGCGGGCCGGCAAAGCCGATCAACGCGCCCGGCTCACCGATAACCACATCGCCCAGGAACGCAAACGAGGCCGACACACCACCCATGGTGGGGTCGGTGAGAATGGAAATGAACGGCAGCTGGTGATCAGACAGCAGCTGCAATGCGGCCGAGGTCTTGGCCATTTGCATCAGCGAATTCAGGCCCTCCTGCATGCGCGCCCCACCAGAAGCAGCCACGCAGATAAACGGCGCACGCGCTTCTACCGCAGCTTGTACGCCACGCACGAAACGCTCACCCACCACAGAGCCCATGGAACCGCCAATAAAGCGGAACTCGAACGCGGCCACGACCACCGGCAGATTGTGGATACTGCCCTGCATCACCACCAGCGCGTCGTCTTCGCCAGTGGCTTCCTGCGCGGCATCCAGACGATCCGGATAGCGTTTGCTGTCCTTGAACTTCAAAATGTCTACCGGTTTGACTTCGGCACCTATTTCACGGCGGCCTTCGGCGTCCAGCAGGACATCCAGGCGCTCACGGGCGTGAATCGGGTGGTGATGGCCACACTTGGGGCAGACCTGCAGGTTGCTTTGGAGGTCGGTATGGTAAAGCACCGCCTCGCAGGCCGGGCACTTGCTCCACAGCCCCTCCGGCACCGCCGACGACTTGCTCACGCGCGTATCGCGCTTGATCTTCGGCGGCAGGAGTTTGTTCAACCAGCTCATGCTGACTCCTTGAATCTAAAGCTGCGGCCAACGTAGTGCTGGCCGCAGTATCACTGGAACGGGTATCCAGTATTGTCCTAACGGATGGCAGCCTTCAGTGTGGCTACCAGACGGGTTAACTGCTCTACGGCAGTTTCGGGTGTTGCCGCCTCGACTTCCTGTACCAGGCGGCTACCCACCACAACAGCATCTGCCGTCACGGAGATAGCACGGGCGGTTTCGGCATCACGAATACCAAAGCCCACACCGATAGGTACAGTAATGTGTTCTCTAAGGGCGGCAATTTTACGCGCTACGTCGTCAATGTCCAGATTTCCCGCGCCGGTAACGCCTTTTAATGACACATAGTAGACGTAACCCCGCGCCAGGCGGGCAATTTCGCGCACCCGCTCAGCCGGCGTAGTCGGTGCAATCAGGAACACCGGGTCTAGCCCCGCGGCGGTCAACGCGGCGGTCAGGTCTTCTGCCTCTTCTGGCGGGCAGTCTACCGTCAGCACACCATCCACACCCGCTGCGGCTGCCGCTTGGGCAAACGCCTCGTAACCCAGCACATGCACCGGGTTCAGGTAACCCATCAGCACCACCGGGGTGTGCTGGTTGGTTTCGCGAAAGGTTTTCACCATGGCCAGCACATGGCGCAGGCCAACCTTGTGTGCCAGGGCGCGCTCGCTGGCACGCTGGATCACCGGGCCATCCGCCATGGGGTCGGAGAACGGAATGCCCAGTTCGATAATGTCGGCACCGCCATCTACCAGGCCGTGCATCAGGCCCACGGTCAGCCCGGGGTGCGGATCACCAGCGGTAATGAAAGGAATCAGGGCTTTTTCGCCTGCAGCTTGCAGACGTGCAAAGGTTTCGGCTACACGGCTCATGCGGTATGGTCCTTGCATGGGGAGTTCAATACGGTTTCGAAGTGCTCGACCACCGGGAACGGATCATAGAAATGATGTAGTAACGCGCGCCACTGCTGGTACTGCGGCGATTGCCGAAAGCCCACTGTGTGGGCCTCCAGCGTTTGCCACTGCACCAGCAGCAGATAGCGCCCCGGCACTTCCAGGCAGCGCTGCAGGGTATGGCCGGCGTAGCCGGCAGTGGCGGCAATCAGAGGCGAGGCCTGCTTAAAAGCCTGTTCAAATGCCCGCTCTTGCCCTGCCCTCACCTGCAGATAGGCTGCCTCCAGCACCGGCGCGACGATCACAGCGTGATACCCATCAGACCGGCTACGGTGTTGATGTCTTTATCGCCACGGCCGGACAGGTTCACCAGAATGATCTGGTCTTTGCCCATGGTGGGGGCCACTTTGGCAGCATGCGCCAGCGCGTGGCTGGACTCCAGCGCCGGAATGATGCCTTCCAGGTGGCAGCAGTCCTCGAATGCCTTCAGCGCTTCGTCATCGTTGATGGCCACGTACTCGGCACGGCCAATGTCTTTCAGCAGGCTGTGCTCAGGACCCACGCCCGGGTAATCCAGGCCGGCAGATACCGAATGGGTCTCGATGATCTGGCCGTCCTCGTCCTGCATCAGGTAGCTACGGAAGCCGTGCAGCACGCCAGGTTTGCCGGCTGACAGCGGTGCAGCGTGGCGACCGGTGTCTACACCGTCACCACCCGCCTCTACACCCACCAGACGTACGCCATCCACATCCACATAAGGGTGGAAGATACCGATAGCGTTGGAGCCACCACCTACGCAGGCCACCACCATGTCCGGCTGACGGCCCAACATGTCCTGCATCTGCTCTTTGGCTTCGATACCGATAATGCGCTGGAAGTCACGCACCAGCATGGGGTAAGGGTGCGGGCCGGCGGCGGTACCCAGAATGTAAAACGTGCTGTCGATATTGGTTACCCAGTCGCGCATCGCTTCGTTCAGCGCGTCTTTCAGGGTTTTGGAGCCGCTTTCTACCGGCACCACGGTGGCACCCAGCAGCTTCATGCGGAACACGTTAGGCGCCTGGCGCTTCACATCCTCTGCACCCATGTACACCACGCATTCCATACCGTAGCGGGCCGCCACCGTGGCCGAGGCCACGCCGTGCTGGCCGGCACCGGTTTCAGCGATTACGCGCTTCTTGCCCATGCGGCGCGCCAGCAAGGCCTGACCGATGGTGTTGTTTACCTTGTGCGCACCGGTGTGGTTCAGGTCTTCGCGCTTGAAATAGATCTGCGCCCCCCCCAGCTGCTCGGACCAGCGTTTGGCATGGTAAATCGGGCTGGGGCGGCCCACGAAGTGCTTCAGCTCGTGGTGATACTCTTGCCAGAATGCCGGGTCAGCCTTGGCGCGGGCGTACTCGGCATTCAGCTCGTCCAATGCTGCCATCAATGTTTCCGCTACATAGACACCGCCATACGCGCCAAAACGGCCACGTGCATCGGGGAAGTCATAACTGCTCATGGAATGCTCCTGATGGTTTTGTTTTAAGGCGCCAGACCCATGCCTGGTGCCATTGAATGTTGCCCTTCCCGCACCGCGGCCAGAAACGCCGCCACACGCTCGGGGTGCTTGATACCTTTACCCGCTTCTACCCCGCTGGACACATCTACCGCGGCGGGTTTTACACGGCGCACCGCATCGGCCACGTTGGCCGCATCCAGCCCGCCGGACAAGATCAACGGCAAGGGCAAGGATGGCGGGATAAGCTTCCAGTCGAACACGGCGCCGGTGCCGCCATGGGCACCTTCCACGAAGGCGTCGGTCAGCAAGCCGCGTGCATCGTGATAGTTGGCCGCATAGGCTGCCAGGTCCATGCCCGGGCGCACGCGCACGGCTTTCAAGTAAGGGCGCTGGAAACTACGGCAAAAGGCCGGCGTTTCTTCACCGTGGAACTGCAGCACATCGATGGCACACGCGGCCAATACCTGCTGCACGTCGGCTACTGTCGGGTTCACAAACAGCGCGACCACGCTGACAAAGGGCGGCAAGGCGGCAATGATGGCCTGCGCCTGCGCAATGGTGACATGGCGCGGGCTGGGCGCATAAAACACCAGCCCGATAGCGTCCACGCCCAGCGCAGCGGCGGCCACCGCATCCTGTGGGCGAGTAAAGCCACAAACCTTGGTACGCACTGTCATGCTATCTCCACAGTGTTAGCCGCTCTGGCTGCGCCTGGGTGGGCAGATCAAAAGCGGCCGGGTAACCCACGCCGGTCAGGTACAGCCCGTCCGGCATGAAGGTAGGCGGCGCCTTGGTGCGATCGCATGCGGCCAACAAGGCCTGCATGCCCGCCACATCCAGGCTGCCTTTGCCGGCATACACCAGCGCGCCCACCATATTGCGCACCATGTGGTGCAAGAACGCATCGGCGGTCAGATCAAAACGGATCAGACCCTGGCTCTCTGTGATATCCAGCTGCTGCAAATGCTTGAGCGGCGACTTGGCCTGGCATTCCGCCGCACGGAAACTGGAAAAATCATGCTGCCCCAGCAACACGGCGGCTGAGGCGCGCATGGCATCGATATCCAGCGGCTGGTGGTACCAGCCAACGCGGCCTGCGGTGAGTGCCGGGCGCACCGGGTGCGTCAGCAAGAAATAGCGGTAAGAGCGGGAAAACGCAGAAAACCGGGCGTGAAACTCATCGCTCACCTCACGCGCCCACACCACGGCCACCGAAGGTGGCAAATGCGCATTGACGCCGCGCACCCAGGCATTCAGCGGGCGACTGACCGGCGCGTCAAAATGCACCACTTGCATCAAGGCATGCACACCGGCATCGGTGCGCCCTGCTGCCAGGGTGCTGACAGGCTCACCGGCAATCGCCGATAGCGCCTGATTCAGCTTGTCTTGTACGGTATTGCCACTTGGCTGGGTTTGCCAGCCGGCAAATGCGCGCCCGTCGTATTCCAGACCCAGCGCGATTCTCATTGCACTACTTTCATGATGATGATCAGAACCAGGCCGGCCACACACACCAGCGCCCCATCCCGATACTGCCAAGAGTAAAAACCCAACTCTACCTTATCCGGCAGGGTTTGTGACCCCTGATCTGCCTGCAGGCTGGCTGCCAGCCAGGCCAGCGACAAGCGCGGGCGCGCAGCCAGCAGCTGCTCAGCCTGCTGCAGCGTCAGCACCAGCCGCAGGCTAAAGCGCCCTACCGGCAAGCCAAGCCAGGCCAGCGGGGCAAGCAATAGATGCAAGCCAGCCAGAAAACCGGCCTGCCCGTAAGCCAGCCACAGCAGGCGCACGCTGGCAGACATGACCAGCAAGCGCAGCGCCTGTTCGCCGCCCAGCTGCAGGCCCTCACGCGACGGCGACCACGCCTGCCCTGCCCAACACGGCACGCCCGGCACAAACCAGCCAGACAGCAGGCACACCGCCAGCAGCAAGAAGCGCATAGGCCATACCGCGCGCAGCAACGCACGCCAGGCACCCGGCACCATCAGCCATAGCCCCGTGGCCCACAGCAAGCCCGCACCATGCAAGCCGGACAAGGCCACAATGAAAAACAGCCAGACTAGGAGGCTGGCTGTCGGGTGAAATAAGGCCACAATCACGCTTTGATACCGGCCTCGCGCAACAGGGCATCGGCTGTCTCTGTATCGCCCATCTCGCGGTAAAGCCGTGCCAGATCCTGCGCTGCTTCGGCATTATCTACCTGGCTAGCCAGCGGCACCATTTCGTCCGGCTCTGGCGCAAAATTGCCCAGATCTACCGGTGCACGGGGCTCATCCAGCACGAAATGCTCCGATGATTGCTGTGCGGGGCGATACAGCGGGTTATCCGGGTCCAGCGTACCCCCCAGCTGCAGCACGCGCTTCCACAGGCCACTCGTCGGGCCGAATACGGCCAACAAGTCCAGCGCTACCGACTCGAACTCCTGCCGGTTACCCTTGCGGGCAATCAGGTCCAGCAGTTTCATACGCAGATCTTCGCGATCCGGCTCATTCGCCAGGCTTTCGCGCAGCAGCTGCTCGGCCGCGTCAAAACGGCCATACGCCATCAGCACATCAGCCTCTGCCAGCACATCAATCGCCTGCAAGTTGATATCGTCGGCAATCGGCTGCGCCAGGGGCTGCTCATCCGGGCCAAGGGAGGCACTGATAGTCACCGGCCCCATCGCATTACGCTGCCTTGACACCAGCTGCGGCGACTTGGCTGCGGCACGACGGCGCTTGACCAGCAGCCATGCCAGCAAGCTGGCAACAGACAAGCCCCCCACACCGTACAGCACCCACTGCGTCAGGTTTTCATCCAGGAACGCCTCATCCTGCACAGTGGGTTCTTCCGGACGATGCGCAATGGTTGCTTTGGGCGGCTGGGCAGACAAGCGGTTGATCTCGGACTCCAGCCAGTCAAGTCGCTGCTGGGCAGCTTTCAACTGGGCCAGTTTTTCCTGCTCTTCGGCAGACACCGCAGGCGCTGAGGTAGCTTGTTCTGCCTTGGGGGCAGACGCCTCAGGCGCAGCCGCAGCTGCAGCAGATGCCAGCGGCTTTACTACAGCAGGCCTCGCGGCATTTTCTGGTGCAGCTGCCGGCTTAGTCGCGGCAGGCGCTTCGACTGCCGCTGCCGGCACTTTCATCAGCGCACCGGCAAAAAGCTTGTTTCTGTCACCATGGGCAAAAGCCGTGGGGTTGGCCGCGTACAGTGCATTTTCTGTCTGCGAAACCGTCTTGCCCTGGGCAAAGCGCCGCGCCAAACCGGACAAGGTATCACCAGGCTGCACGCGGTACTGCCCTGGCATGTCGATAGCCTGCGCGGCCGGGCGCACAAGGGGCTTGCTCAGGGAAACACCACGCTGGGGCACGGCAAATACGAAACCACGCTGAATGATGGCACCGTCGTGGCGGGCCTCCAGGCTAAACGCCACACGGGCCTGCTGCAGGGGCGTAGTTGAGCTGACTGACAACCACTGGCGGCCTTTGCGCTGATGCAGCGCCAGCACGGGCTTGCCCAGGGCATTATCATCGGAAAGTACGGCAAACGTGGCGGCACTAATGGATGCCGGCCACTCCCCCAGCAGTTCGATTTCAGCGCGCATCGGCAGACCACGCGCAGACAGCAAGCGCCCCTCACCAAAGGCAAGACCACCAGGCTCGTCGATCAGCGGGTGACGCTCCGCCAAGGCAGCGCTACTGTCTTCTTTCTTGCCAGACGGGCCCGGTACAGGCCCGCCCCCGCTCACGCGATACTCACGCACCACCTTGCCGGAAGGCCAAGACAGCTCGAGGGCAAAATTGAATGGCTCACCCGGCGCCAGTGCCGGGCCGGTAATACGCACCAGATACTGCTGCGGAGCCACCTCAACCGTTTTGATCTGCAGCTGGCTGGCCTTGTCAGAGTACGGCGCAAGGGTGGAATAGCGCTCGCGGGATGCCAGGGCAACAAAAGGGTTTTCCAGCCCCTGTTCCGGATCCAGCGCTACCTCCGCATAAAACGGTTCACCCGGGCCAGCAAGCAAGCGGATCCCCCCCAGACCCGCCTGTGCCCATGGCGACGCAGCAGCAAATGCGATCGCCAGCCCCGCAACTAATGGCCGCAATGTCACCCCATGTCCTTTTTCAGTTCTTTTTGATGTTCAGGCATAGTACCCATAAGCTGCAGTACTCACAAAGCACATTAACTTCTTACACGATCTGCATCAACATTTACAGCGACGCCAGCAAAGCCTCCGCTTCCGACTTCAGGCTGCCTTGCGCTTCTGCGGCCAACTCTTCCAGCACTTCGCGTGCACCTTCCTTGTCACCCATGTCCAGATAAACACGGGCCAGATCCAGCTTGGTGGACAGCGGGTCATCCGACAGGCTCATACCGTCCAGCGATGGCGCTGCCGGCTCGCTAGCCGGCGGGCTGCCCAGGCTATCCAGCGTGGACATATCGAAATCAAATGCATCATCCACAGACTCCGGCTGGGCGGTGGGGGCGGCGGGTGGCGGCTCCGGGGTGTCCAGATTAAAGTCGAAATCCAACATGTGCTTGTCTTCTGGCGGCTCTTCTGCTGGCGGCTCCGGCTCGGGCGCAGGCTGAGCCAGCAGGCTTTCCAGGTCCAGATCAGGTGCGGGCGCAGGCTCGGCCACTGCCGGCTCGCCAAACAGCGCATTACGCAGCGGGTCGTCATCTTCTACTGCAATGGATTCCGGCTCGATAAAGGCTTCTTGCGGCAGCGGTTCAGGCTCGCCCATCAGCTCGGAATCCAGATCGATACTCATGGCGGCAGCCGCAGCTACCGGCGCAGCTGCCGCTACCGATGCGGCCGGGCTAGCTTCACCCGCATACAGCGGGTTAGTCGGATCCACCGACAGGCCCATGGCGGCCGCACGCGACCACAGTGCGCCTTTACCATCTACCGCAGCATGCAGCTCACGCGCCTGGGCTTCCAGCGCTGCCTTATCTTGGCGTGATGCATAAATTTCCATCAGTTTCAGGCGGACTTCGTGGCGCGTCGGGTCTTTGGCCAAGGCATCTTTCAGGATATCTTCGGCCTGCTGGTCGCGGCCATAAGCCAAGTACACCTCGGCCTCGGCAATCGGGTCGACCTCGCCCGCATCCACACCACTCATGCCGGTGCGGGTAAAGTCTGCCAGGAAAGTATTACCACCAGCTTCATCCACACCCGCTACGCGGCCAACCGTGCCGGCCCCCAGAATGGAAGCACCTGCCGCTTCAGTGGCGGCCTTGGTACCGCGCTTGCGGCGGCGCACGAATAGCAGTGCCGCCACGCCCAGCAAGACTGCAGCACTCCCCCCCGCGATCAGGGGCAGATAGTCCATCACCTGGGACATCAGCCCAGGGCCTTCCTCTTCTGGTGCGCTGGCAGGCTGTGGTGCTGCCGGCTGATGAGCGGGGGCCGATGCAGCAGGGGCCGGCACCGGTGCCGAAGCGGACTCAGCCGGAATTGCAGCCATGGCAGATGCAGCAGACGCAGCCATCTGCAGGGATTTCAGTTTGTCTTCCAGCTCCTGGATTTTCTGCTGCGCGGCCTTGAGCTGCGCATCCTGGGCAGCAGCTGGGGCCGAGGCGGGCTCGGGTTGTTCCAGCTTCAACACGGGCTGTGCTGTATTAGCCGGTGCCGCCGGGGCAGGCATCAGCGGCTGGGCCGCCTTCTGCACCGCTTTGGCCGGTGCCGCGGCAAAGCCGTCCAGCACCTCAGCCACGCGCGACGACTTCAGCGCCCGCGCTGTGGCTGCCGATGGTATGCGCAACCGCGCACCGGTTTTCAGCGTGGCAGGGTCGCCGTTTACAAAAGCAGACGGGTTAGCCAGCACCAATGCCGCCATGGTCTGGCGCAGGGTAGCGCCTTCTGCGCGCGCGATGCGGCCAACCTGGGCCAGGGTCTGACCTCGCTTGACCACAATGAAATCCGGTGGCAACGCTGACACCGGTGCAGCTGGTGCTGGCAGCGGGATCCGCACGGCAGACGGTGTAGCGGGTTTCAGGCGCGCCGGCTCGGCGGCAGCAATGGCTTTGGCAGAGCGCTCGATGGCATCCGCTTTGTTCGGGTATTCCAGCGGGTCCAGCAGCACGGTGTATTCGCGAATCGAGCGGCCACTGGCGGTTTTGGCCTCTACCACAAAGCGCAGGTAGGGGTCGCTGATAGGCTGAACCGACAGCACCCGGATATAGGGCTTGCCGTTGGAACGATACGCCAGGGCAAAGCGCAGGCTGGTGAGCGCCGGGCTGTAGTCTACTTGCAGATCACGAAAGGTATCGGGAGAGGCCAGGCCAACACGCACGATTTCGTCTTCGGCACTGCCGGTCAGGTCGATATCGGCACGCAGCACTTCGCCCAGATTGGAGCGTACCGCTATCCCCCCCAGCCCGCCCCAGGCGGCCGTAGAAAACAGCAAGGCCACCAACAGCGAACTCATCTTTTTATTGGCTAGCATCGTAATGCGCTACCTTTCGGTGAAATATTCTTGATTCCGGCCCGCAGCGTGCGGCCATCCAGGTAATGGCGGCCGTACCACAAGGCAAGGCGGCCGGAAATCCAATCAAACTACATAGCTTTGTTTATCCGCAATACTACTAGTAGTTATCGAGTCAGGCAAAATACCCGCGTTTCATGAGTGCCGCTGTGGCGTCAACACATGGCAAAGCAGCACCAGTACGCGCATTATCGGCGGCCAGCCAGAACGACAGGCTACGGCCGGTCTGGCGTACACGGCTTACCCACACGGCTTCGTTACCCGAGGCTTCCAGCGGGGTGATATAAGGCATCTCGCCGGCGGGGTCGTCCATCACCTGCAAGCGCGCGGCCTTGAACAGCTCGCGGGCCTTGTCGGCGGTGATGGGCTCGTCGGTCTGCACCGTTACCGCCCAGCCATGGCCAAAGAACACTGGCACGCGTACGCAGGTGGCCTCCACGTCCAGCCCTGGCAGGGCCAGCACTTTACGCAGCTCTTGCTCTACCGAGCGCTCTTCCTCGCTGACACCCTGCTCGTCCACACCACCGATCAGCGGCAGTACGTTGAAGGAAATACGCTTGGGGTAAACCTCCAGCTCCACGTCGCGGGCACCAAACAGCGCGGTGGTCTGGTTAGCCAGCTCTTCCAGCGCGGCACGACCAGAGCCGGATACCGACTGATAGGTAGACACAGTCACGCGCTGCAGGCCCGATGCACGCAATGCGGCCAAGGCCTGCGCCAGCGGTGTTACCGTGCAATTGGGCACCGACACCAGCAGGCCTTCGCCCAGATCGTCCAGCACGGCGTCGTTGACGCCAGGCACATACAGCGGCACATCGTCAGACAAGCGGTAAACGCTGCTGAAATCGATAATCGCGCAGCCGGCCTGGCGCGCTTCCGGCACGTACTGGCGGGTAAGCTCGGCGCCACCCACAAAAATGGCCAGCGACGCATTGGCAAAGTCGAACTCGTCAACCTGGGCAACATCGAGCTCCAGGTTACCAAACGAAACGGTTTCACCTTCTTTATCGGCAACATCCAGTGCAAATACACGGCCAATCGGCAAGTGGCGCTCGGCCAGCAGATCGAGCACAGCTTCACCAACCAGGCTGGTGGCACCAACAACAGCAAGACGAATCGTTTCAGACATGTAAATACCTTGAGTTTCAATACAGACAAGGGCAGAAAACTGCCAGAAAGTCACAACTAGCCAGCACGGCAGATAGCAAGACTTTCTTGAAAAAGAGAGTGGCCCACAAAAAACAGGCCTGCAGAAAAATGGATTGTGCTCATTTTAGCGCACCCAGCTTGCAAATGAAGCGGGCTGCACAGTAAAAAAGCCTGCCACCCAAGGGTGACAGGCCGTTTATCCGCCGTGCAAAGCAGGCGGCTGGCAGGCTCAGCGCTCGATCAGGATGCGCAGCATGCGGCGTAGCGGCTCGGCCGCGCCCCACAGCAGCTGGTCGCCAATGACGAAAGCCGACAGGTATTCACCACCCATGTTCAGCTTGCGTACGCGGCCCACGCCAATTTGCAGGCCACCGGTGATGGCTGCCGGAGTCAGCTCTTTTACGCTGATTTCGCGGTCGTTCGGCACCCATTTCACCCAGTCATTACCCGACTTGATGATGGCTTCGATTTCTTCCAGCGGCAGATCTTTCTTCAGCTTCACGGTCAGCGCCAGGCTGTGGCAGCGCATGGCGCCAATGCGCACGCACAGGCCATCTACCGGAATGGTGCTGTCGGTGCCCAGAATCTTGTTCACCTCGGCCTGGCCTTTCCATTCTTCCTTGGACTGGCCGTTATCCAGCTGCTTGTCGATCCAAGGGATCAGGCCGCCAGCCAGCGGCGCACCGAAGAATTCGGTCGGTACGTCTTCGCGGATGGACGCAGCCACCTTGCGATCGATATCGAGAATGGCGGACGACGGTGTCGCCAGCTCGTCTGCTACGGCAGCGTGTACCACACCCATGCCTTTGAGCAGCTCGCGCATGTGGTTGGCGCCGCCGCCGGAGGCTGCCTGGTAAGTCATGGAGGACACCCACTCCACCAAGCCTTCGCGGAACAGGCCACCCATACCCATCAGCATGATGGAGTTGGTACAGTTGCCGCCGATGTAGTCTTTTACGCCCTTGGCCAGCGCCGCATCGATCACGTTGCGGTTTACCGGGTCCAGCACGATCACGGCATTGTCTTCCATGCGCAGGCTGGAAGCCGCGTCGATCCAGTAGCCAGTCCAGCCGGCCGCGCGCAGCTTGCCGTATACCTCGGCGGTGTAATCACCACCCTGACAGGTCACGATGGCGTCCATTGCCTTCAGCTCGTCGATATTGCGCGCGTCTTTCAGCGGTGGTACCTCGCGGCCAACGTTTGGTGCTGCACCGCCTACATTGGAGGTGGTAAAGAACACCGGCTCGTTGATCACGGCAAAATCATTCTCTTCCAGCATGCGCTGCATCAGCACGGAACCCACCATGCCGCGCCAGCCTACAAAACCTACTCGCACGATAATTTCTCCTGAATGTCGTCGGGTGTTTGAAACCGCTGCCCTCGGTTAAAACCGGGGCTTATCTAGTGATCTACCCCATTGTGCAGGGCAACAGCAGCACGCACAATGGGGTAGATGTTTTTTATTTGAACAGCATTAAAACAGTCATTTACATGGCAGCAACTACAGCATCGCCCATGCCGCTGCAGCTGACTTTCTCGCAGCCTGCTTCAAAGATGTCCGCAGTGCGATAGCCTTTGGCCAGCACAGCTTTCACCGCGTTTTCCACGCGCTGGGCGGCAGCTTCCTGGCCGAAGGTATAGCGCAACATCATGGCGGCAGACAGGATGGTGGCCAGCGGGTTAGCCAGGTTTTTGCCGGCGATATCCGGGGCGGAACCGTGACTAGGCTCGTACAGGCCTTTGTTGTTCTGGTCCAGCGACGCCGACGGCAGCATGCCGATGGAGCCGGTGAGCATGGAGGCTTCGTCGGACAGGATGTCGCCAAAGATATTGCCGGTCACCATCACGTCGAACTGTTTGGGGTTACGCACCAGCTGCATGGCGGCGTTATCCACGTACATATGGCTCAGCTCTACCTGCGGGTATTCACGCGCCACGTCGATCATGATTTCTTTCCAGAACTCGGTGGTTTCCAGCACGTTGGCCTTGTCTACCGAGCACAGCTTCTTGTTGCGCTTCATGGCAATGCCAAACGCCACGTGGGCAATACGGCGGATCTCGCTCTCGCTGTAACGCATGGTGTTGTAGGCTTCGCGCTCGCCCAGCTCGTTTACGGCAATGCCGCGTGGCTGGCCAAAATAGATATCACCGGTCAGCTCGCGCACGATCATGATATCCAGACCCGACACCACTTCCGGCTTCAGCGTGGAAGCATTCGCCAGCTCCGGATACAGAATGGCCGGGCGCAGGTTGGCAAACAGGTTCAGGTCTTTACGGATCGCCAGCAGGCCACGCTCCGGGCGCAGCGGGCGATCCAGGTTGTCGTATTGCGGGCCGCCAACGGCACCCAGCAGTACTGCATCGGCCTGGCGACACAGGTTTTGCGTAAACGATGGATAAGGTTGGCCGAAAGCGTCGTAGCCAGCGCCACCCAGCGGCGCCTCTTCCATTTCGATAGGCAGGCCGTCGCTGCGCAGTACGTCCAGCACGCGTTTGGCTTGAGCGATGATTTCCGGACCGATGCCGTCACCCGGCAGAACTGCAATTTTCATGATCTCTATCCTGTGCTATGTGGCAGAAGGTTGGCCGCATGCGGCCAACCTTGGGGTGTATCAGGCAAACAGCCAAGGCTGGGCAGCGCGGCGTTGCGCCTCGTAAGCTTTGATCTTGTCAGCGTGTTGCAAGGTCAGGCCGATTTCGTCCAGACCACCCAGCAGGCAATGCTTGCGATGCTCGGTGATGTCGAAAGCAAAGGACTGGCCCGACGGCGTGGTGATGGTCTGCGATGGCAGGTCCACGTTCAGTGCATAGCCCTCGGCCGCTTCACATTCGCGGAACAACTGGTCTACCACCTCGGCGGGCTGCACGATGGGCAGCAGGCCGTTCTTGTAGCAGTTGTTGAAGAAAATATCGGCAAAGCTCGGCGCGATCACCACGCGGAAGCCCTGGTCTTCCAGCGCCCACGGTGCATGCTCGCGGCTGGAGCCACAGCCAAAGTTTTCGCGCGCCAGCAGCACCTGGGCACCGGCGTAACGCGGGAAGTTCAGCACGAAATCCGGGTTCAGCGGGCGCTGGCTGTTGTCCATGCCGGGCTCGCCGTGGTCCAGGTAGCGCCATTCGTCGAACAGGTTGGGGCCAAAGCCGGAACGCTTGATCGATTTCAGGAATTGCTTGGGGATGATGGCGTCGGTATCAACGTTGGCGCGGTCCAGCGGGCAGACCAGGCCGTTGAGTGTAGTGAATGCTTTCATTGTGCAGCCCTTTCAATGGCGCTACCCGCCTTCTTGATATCTTTACCGATGCCGGAAACCGTGTTGCAGCCAGTGGTGGCCAGGGCGACGCAGATCAGCACAAAAAGTCGGGTAGTCATGATGTTTGCCTCTATTACAGCGAGCGGATATCAACAAAGTGGCCGGCCACCGCAGCCGCAGCCGCCATGGCCGGGCTCACCAGGTGGGTACGGCCACCCTGGCCCTGACGGCCTTCAAAGTTGCGGTTGGAGGTAGACGCACAACGCTCGCCCGGCTGCAGACGGTCCGCGTTCATCGCCAGACACATCGAGCAGCCCGGCTCGCGCCACTCAAAGCCTGCTTCGATAAAGACCTTATCCAGGCCTTCTTGTTCCGCCTGCGCCTTCACCAGGCCAGAGCCCGGCACCACCAACACCTGCTTCACGTTGGCCGCTTTCTGGCGGCCACGCGCCACGGCAGCAGCGTCGCGCAGGTCTTCGATACGGCTATTGGTACAGGAGCCGATAAACACGATATCCACCGGAATCTCGCTCATCGGAGTACCGGCTTGCAGGCCCATGTAGGCCAGTGCACGTTCGATGGAGCCTTTTTTCACCGGGTCGGTTTCTTGCGCCGGGTCCGGCACGCGGCCGTTGATATCGGTCACCATTTCCGGCGAAGTTCCCCAAGTCACTTGCGGCTGGATGTCGGCCGCGTCCAGCACTACCACCTGGTCGAAGTGCGCGCCTTCGTCGGAATGCAGCGTATTCCAGTACGCCACGGCGGCGTCCCACTGCTCGCCTTTCGGGGCAAACGGGCGGCCTTTCACATAGTCGATGGTTTTCTGGTCTACCGCCACCAGGCCGGAGCGGGCACCGCCTTCGATGGCCATATTGCACAGACTCATGCGGCCTTCCATCGACAGCTCGCGAATGGCCTCACCGCCAAATTCGATGGCGTAACCAGTACCGCCAGCGGTGCCGATCTTGCCGATAATGGCCAGCGCTACGTCTTTGCCGGTAATGCCGGCCGGCAGCTTGCCGTCCACGCGCACCAGCATGTTCTTGGATTTCTTGGCCACCAGCGTCTGGGTGGCCATCACGTGTTCCACTTCCGAGGTGCCGATACCGTGCGCCAGCGCGCCAAAAGCGCCGTGGGTGGAGGTATGGCTGTCACCACAGACCACGGTCATGCCCGGCAGGGTGGCACCTTGCTCCGGCCCCATCACGTGCACGATGCCCTGGCCTTTGTCCTTGAACGGAAAGTAAGCCAGCGCGCCAAAGGCCTTGATGTTGGCGTCCAGCGTTTCTACCTGCTGGCGCGAGATCGGGTCCTGAATGCCCTTGTCCCAATCGTTGGTAGGGGTGTTGTGGTCGGCAGTAGACACCACCGAATCCACGCGCCACAGCGAGCGGCCGGCCAGCTTCAGGCCTTCAAACGCCTGCGGGCTGGTCACTTCGTGCACCAGGTGGCGGTCGATATAAAGCAAAACGGTGCCGTCGGCTTCTTCGTGCACCACGTGGCTGTGCCACAGCTTGTCGTACAGGGTTTGTGCGGTCATGGTCGCGCCTTCAGGTAAAGAGGAAACAAGGGATTTGCCTGCCGGCCAGCCTGCGCCATGTAGCACGGCCCAGCTTTGCGCCGGCGCAAATCCTGCGTTGGCCACCATCATGACGCAGGCGTTTTCCTAGTACAAGATAAGCTTTTATACTAGTACTAACACTAACAGCCACAGTGCAGACCCCAGCATGAGCAAGCCCAGCCAACCCAGCCCGCTAGGTGACTTTATCCGCAGCCACCGCGAGCGCCTGCAGCCGGAACACGCCGGCCTGCCCGCCGGCAGCCGCCGCCGCGCCAAAGGCCTGCGCCGCGAAGAGGTGGCCGCACTGTGCGGCATCAGCCCCACCTGGCTGACCTGGATAGAACAAGGCCGCACGCAGTCGGTATCCGCCGCTACGCTGGCGGCGCTAGCCAGCACCCTGCAGCTGTCGCGCGCCGAAACCGACTACCTGTTCAACCTGGCCGGGCAGAAAAACCCGCAGCACAGCAGCGCTGCGGCCAACCCTGAGGCCGAACAGATGCTGGCCGCCGCCACCGCCCACATCAGCCGGCCAGCCTATGTGCTGGACGCGCTGTGGCAGGTACCGGCCTGGAACGCTGAAGCCGGCGCGCTGTTTACCGGCTGGCTGGACGAACCGGGCAGCAAGAACCTGCTGCAGTTCATGTTCTGCCACCCGCTGGCCATGCAACTGGTAGACGACTGGCCCACGCGCGCGCGCCGCATGGTGGCCGAGTTCCGCGCCGACACCAGCGCGCTGCAGCACGAGGCCGCCACTGCGCTGATCGCCAGCCTGCGCGAAGCCAGCGCCACCTTCGACGAGCTGTGGCGGCAACAGGATGTACTGGGGAGAGAAGGCGGCGAGCGGGTATTCAACCACGCCCACCAAGGGCGGCTAAGCTACCAGCAGCTCACGCTAAGGCTGGCACATGCGCCGGAATTGAAGTTGGTGATGCTGTTGTAAAAATGGGTTACTCCGGCAACGGCCCCAGATGCTCGTTCAGCAACAGCCAGCGCTGATTCTCGCATACCAGTACGCAAGTACCCCGCCCGGCACCAGACGCAGGCTGACCGTCTATGACTCCACACCAATCAAAACGGTAGATGCAGCTAGCAAACGCCTGGGTCTGCATCACCCACTGCAACTCGCTAATGCGGTACTGCTCGTCACGGATGATGGTAAAAACTCGGCGCACGGCTTCACCGATGGCCTCTCGCCCCCAATGCGTGCCACTGGAAAATACGAAGCATGCATCCGGGTGGATAAAAGGTGCAATCCGCACCCAGTCATACGTGGCCAAGGCTGCTTCGTAAGCACGCAAGGCCTGTTCGGGTGTCTGCTGCATCTGCCTCTCCTGAAAGTTCGATTTACCCAATGGTGGAAAAGCGCTGCGCATGGTTCATCAGGCAGCAGTTGGCCGCAACCACTTCACACACACCACCACACCCAGCAACAGCGCCAAGGTAGACACGCCAAAGGTCAGCGCTACACCGCCGTATTGCCACAACACGCCGCCCAGCAGGCCGCCGACGCTGCCGCCGATACCGAACGACGCCACGGTGTACAGGCCCTGCCCCCGCGCCTGGTGCTGCTCGGCAAAGTTGCGGTGAATCAGCCCCACGGCAGCGGCGTGGTGTACGCCAAAGGTAAAAGCGTGGCCCAGCTGCGCTACAAAAGCCACCGCTGCCACCGGCAATAGCGTGGCCATCAGCGCAAAGCGCAGTGCCGATACCAGCAGCGAAGCCAGCATCAGCTTTTCCAGCGTAAAGCGTGCCATCAGGCGTGGCATCTGCCAGAACACCACAATCTCGGCCATCACCCCTGCCGCCCATAGCAGGCCGGTAGTGCTGGCGCTATAGCCGGCTTCTTTCAGGCCGATGGAGTAAAAGTTGTAGTACGGCCCCATGGCAAACGACAGCAAAAAGCAGCAGGCAAACAGCGCCACCACGTGCGGCTGGCGCACCGTGGCCCAGATCGGCTCCGGGCGGGCTTTATGGCGCTCGATAGCCACCTCCGGCACGCGCCAGCAGGCCACCACAATCAACCCCAGCAGGCCAACGATCAGCCACGGCAAGTTAGCCATGGTGACCAGGTTCAGCAGGTAGCCACCGCTGGCGGCAAAGCAGACAAAGCCGATAGAGCCCCACACCCGCACGCGGCTGTAACGGCCAGGCTGGCTGCGCGTGAGGTGCGCGGTAGAGGCCTCGCCCAGCGGCAGCGCAGCGGCCCAGAAGAAATGGTTTACCGCCAGCCAGATGAACATGCCCCAGAAACTGTGCTGCCAGGCCACCATGACAAAGCTGGCCATGGATACCACCGAAGTCCATAGCATGATGGCGCGGCGCTGCCCGCTACGGTCGGCCAGCCAACCCCAGAACATCGGCGCCACAATGCGCGCCAGCGTGGACAGCGCCATCAGGATGGAGATCTGGACCGTATTAAAAGACAGCGATTCGAGGTACAGCGACCAGAACGGGCCAAACAGCCCCTGAAAGGCAAAGTAGGAAAAATAGAACGCCGCCAGGGCAGCCAGAGGGGCAGATGCAGACATGATGCAGAACGAAAGGGGAAGCGGGTGCAGCGCACCGGGGCGCCAATATAGCGCAAAAGCCCCGGCACATGAAGCACGCATGCCCCGCCTGGCCATAAAACAGACTGTTTCGTGCTACCGGCAGCCGTGCACACCGCGGGTGGCAGGCTTACCAGCTGTCCTTGAAGCGCACAATATCGCGGCGAGCTTTCTTGGTGGGCCGCCCATCGCCATACGGAAAGCTGGCGTGCTCGGCTTTTTGCAAGCCGATCTGGTGCTCGCGGGCGGCGATGGACTCCTCGCTTTCGCTATACAGCAACCGCGCCTCGGCCGCTGGGCGGCGCTGCGTGGCCAGGCCCAGCACGGTCACGTTGTACACCAGTTTGTCGATGCGGATTTGCAGTAGCTCGCCCTCGCGCGCCACGCGTGAGGCCTTGACCCGCTCGCCGTTCACCAGCACGCGGCCCAGCTCCAGCGCCTCGTGCGCCAGCTGGCGCGTTTTGAAAAAGCGCGCCGCCCACAGCCATTTGTCCAGCCGGACTTTGTCGTCGTCTGCGGCCAACTTTGCTTTGCTCATGCCGCCACCTGCCACTGCGCTTGCACCACACCCAGATCCAGCTGCAGCACATCCCCCGCATGCAGCTGCCCTACCCCTTCCGGCGTGCCGGTAAAGATGACGTCACCCGCGCGCAGGCCGTATACCTGCGACAGGTAGCTCACGATGTATGGCACCGAAAAGCGCATCAGGGTGGTGTCGCCCTGCTGGCGCAGCTGGCCGTTTACCTGCAGCGTGAAGCGTGCGGCCAACGGGTCCAGCGCGCTGGCAGGCACAAAAGCGGATACGCAGGCGGCACCCCGAAAACCTTTGGCCTTGGTCCACGGCAGACCTTTGGCTTTTACCTGGCTTTGCACATCACGCGCGGTCAGGTCCAGTCCGATACCGTAGCCGGCCACGTACTGCAGGGCATCGGCTTCGGCAATATGGTCGGCATCGCGGCCGATCAACACCAGCAGCTCGCACTCGTAATGCACATCCTGCGAAAAAGCGGGCAACTGCAAAGGTTGGCCGCAGGGCAGCAACGCGGCCGCCGGTTTCAGGAACACCACCGGTTCTTCTTCCATGGCATTCCCCAGCTCGGCAGCGTGGGCGGCGTAGTTGCGACCAATACAAAACAGGGTATTGGCACGCTGCTCTACCCCAGCCAGACAAACATTCATAAATCCACACCTATCAAATGAATCGGTTTTTAACCACAGAAATCTACAACAAAACGCAAAATACACTAAAAACAGATAAGAGCATGATATTGAATCGGCACGCAAAGGGGGCACTATGAGTATCAAGGCACGCGTTTTCTGGCTGGCAGGCAGCCTGCTTATCTTGATGATTTTGCTGTGCGGCAGCATGGTTTTCCTGCTGCAAAAAAGCAATAGCGCCTTTGCCACCACCTATCAAGACCGCGTCATCCCGCTAAAACAGCTCAAGGTTGTTGCCGACATGTTTGCCGTAAACGTGGTGGACACCATCCATAAAACCAATGCCGGCACGCTGTCAGCCGCAGACGGTAGCGCCGCCATTGCTACGGCCGAGGCCGAATTCAACAAACAGTGGTCCGCCTATACTGCCACCCACCTCACCACCGAAGAAGCCGCCCTGGTAGAGCACGCCAAAGGCAAGATAAGCAATGCACTGGGTGTGGCCCGCCAAGCCAGCCAGCTGATGCAAAGCGGGCAGAGAGAAGCCCTGCACACACTGGCCAATAGCCAGCTGTACCCGGCCATCGACCCGCTCAGCACCGACATCAGCAAATTGATAGACCTGCAGCTGGCCGAAGCGGAAAAAAACTACCAGACCAGCGAACAGACCTTGCACCAGAGCTTGCTATTTGCCAGTACAGCCTTGCTGTTGAGCCTGGCTGTGGGCAGCATCATGGCCTGGCGCCTGGCCAGCCGGCTGAACAGCAGCGTGCGCGAGCTGGCCGATACCTGCCAGGCGATCACCCACAAGCATGACCTGAGCCTGCGCATACCGGTACGCGGCAAAGACGAGCTGGCCGTGATTGCCGGGCAGCTCAACAGCCTGCTGGACAATATGAGCACCATTATCCAGGACGTACGCAGCAGCAGCGATAACATCAATCAGATGGCGCGCC
Organism: Vogesella perlucida; assembly: GCF_979366545.1. Taxonomy (NCBI): domain Bacteria; kingdom Pseudomonadati; phylum Pseudomonadota; class Betaproteobacteria; order Neisseriales; family Chromobacteriaceae; genus Vogesella; species Vogesella perlucida. The sequence goes on along the minus strand of NZ_CEETRO010000002.1, from coordinate 474,865 downwards.
AGATTGGCCAGACCTCCGACACCATCAGCACGAGCTCGCGCCAGCAAAGCGAAGCCACCTCGTCCATTGCCAGCACGGTAGAACAATTTGCCGTCAGCATCACCCATATTGCCGACAGCGCGGATGTTGCCCAGCAGCGTGCCAGCCAGGCCGGCAAGGCCTCCAGCGACAGCTCGCGGGTGATTGATGCCACCCTGGAGGAGATCACCGCTATCGGCACTGCCATACGGCATAGCGAACAACAGGTGGCAGCGCTGACCCAGCAAAGCCAAACCATCGTTAGTGTGCTGGATGTGATTCGAGACGTGGCCGACCAGACCAACCTGCTGGCGCTGAATGCCGCCATCGAAGCCGCCCGCGCCGGCGATATGGGGCGTGGTTTTGCGGTGGTGGCCGATGAGGTACGCAAGCTGGCCGAGCGCTCGGCGCAATCCACCGTGCAGATCGACCAGATGGTGCGCGAAATCACCCAGTCGGCCCAGGCAGCCAACCTGGCCATGCAGCAAAGCGTGAGCCGTGTCAGCAAAGGCGAGGCGCTGACAGCAGAAATGCAGGAAGCCATCGGGCGCATCCAGCACACCATTCACGAGGTGTCGCAGTCTGCCAGCGAAATTGCCGACGCACTGGCCGAGCAACGCACCGCCAGCAACGAGATGGCGCGCCGCGTTGAGCAGATCGCCCAGCTATCGGAAACCAATGCCAACAGCGCAGTCAGCCTGGATAGCTACGCCAGCCAACTGGAGGACAAAGCCGATCACCTGGAAAACAAAGTCAAAGACTTTAGCGTGTAAACATGGCAGCGGCCGGGGCGATACAGCAGTCGCCCCGGGCTGCTAACGTTATTGATGCAAAACAACATGCCATAGCAATAAATCTGCCATACTCCCGTCACTAGCCCAACCCCGGGCTGCCACCTGTTGTTGCCTGCATACCCATTACCCGCGTTTATATCGCAATGCAGCATGCCTTGGCTGTGTTTTGTCATAAACCAATGGTAAAGTCTTTACTCAACAGATTGCGCCCAACAAGAAAAACATCCTGTCACGCAAGGCAGCACGGCCTGTTTGTCTTCCCCCATTTGAAGGAGATATCAATGAGTCAGGAAACCACCACATCACTGGACAGCTTTTTTGCCAATCTGTCCGAAGCCAATCAGAAGTGGATGCAGCAGTTCGTGAATTCGCTGGGTAGCGGCCTGTCGCCACAAGATGCGGCCAACCCCATGGCCGGTGCCTGGCAGCAGATGGTAGACAACGCCAACCAGTTTGTTGCCCTGCAAAACAATCTGTACCAGCAACAGATGAATATCTGGCTGTCTTTCCTGGGCCAGCCAGCCGGTGGCGCGGCCGCCGCGCAGCCAGCCGCCAGCGACCGCCGCTTTGCCGCCCCGGAGTGGAACGAGCACCCGTTTTACAGCTTCCTGAAGCAAAGCTATCTGCTCACCAGCAAATGGATGACCGAGCTGGTAGACAAATCGCAGCTGGAAGGCGAAGACAAAGAGCGCCTGGCCTTTGCCACCCGTCAGTACATCGACGCCATGGCACCGACCAACTTCATGCTGACCAACCCGGAAGTGGTCAAGCGCGCGCTGGAAACCAAAGGCGAAAGCCTGGTGGAAGGCATGAAAAACATGGTGGAAGACCTGCAAAAGGGTCATATCTCCATGTCTGACGAGAGCAAATTCGAGATCGGCAAGAACATTGCCTGCACCCCGGGCAAGGTGGTGTTCCGCAACAAGCTGATCGAGCTGATCCAGTACACCCCCACCACCGAACAGGTATACGAAAAGCCGCTGCTAATCGTGCCACCGTGCGTGAACAAGTACTACCTGATGGACCTGCAACAAGATAACTCCATGGTGCGCCACTTCGTGGCCCAGGGTTATCGCGTGTTCCTGGTGAGCTGGCGCTCGGCCACCCCGGACATGAAACACTACAAGTGGGACAACTACATCGAGGAAGGCGTGATCGCTGCCACCGAAGCGGTACGCAAGATCACCAAACAGCCATCGATGAACGCGCTGGGCTTCTGCATCGGCGGCGTTATCCTCAACACCGCGCTGTGCGTGATGAAACACCGCAAGCTGAACTACATCGACAGCGCCACCTTCATGACCTCGCTGCTGGACCACACCGAGCCGGGCGAAATCAAGGTCTTCATCGACGACAAGCTGATCCAGGCGCGCGAAGCCAAGCTGGCCAGCGGTAGCGGCGGCATCGTCAGCGGCAAGGAGCTGGGCCGTACCTTTGCCAGCCTGCGCGCCAACGACCTGGTGTGGAACTACGTGGTAAACAACTACCTGCTGGGCAAAACCCCGCCACCGTTCGACCTGCTGTACTGGAACAACGACGCGGTAGACCTGCCCCTGCCGATGCACACTTTCTTCCTGAAAGAGTTCTACATCAACAACGCGCTGACCAAGCCAGGCAGCATCGAGCTGTGTGGCGTGAAAATCGACGTATCGCAGATCGACATCCCGCTGTACATCTTTGCCGCACGCGAAGACCACATCGTACCGTGGCAGTCTGCCTATGACGGCGTGAAATACCTCACCGGTGCGCCTTCCCGCCGTTACGTACTGGGCGCGTCCGGCCACATTGCCGGCTCCATCAACCCGGTGACCAAAGACAAGCGCAACTACTGGGTCAACGACACCCTGGCCGCCAGCGCAGACGCCTGGCTGGACGGTGCAGAAAGCCGCCCGGGCAGCTGGTGGAAAGACTGGGACGGCTGGCTGGCACCGCAGTCCGGCGAAAAAGTCGCCGCCCCGAAAACCTTTGGCAGCAAAGAGCTGCCAGCCCTGTGCGACGCGCCGGGCGAATACGTGCAAGCCAAGGCCATGCCGGCTCAGCTGGCTACCCTGCAATAATCTGCAAAAACTTCTGTGCTAGATTGCGGCTTCAACCGAATCTGGCACAGAACAGAACAACCTGGAGAAAACCATGCAAGACATCGTTATTGTTGCAGCACTGCGTACCGCCGTTGGCAGCTTTGGCGGCTCCCTGGCCAAAATCCCGGCCCCGGAACTGGGCGCTACCGTGATCAAGGGCCTGCTGGAAAAAACCGGCGTGAAGCCGGAAGACGTCAGTGAAGTCATCCTGGGTCAGGTACTGACCGCTGGCGCTGGCCAGAACCCGGCCCGCCAGGCACTGATCAAGGCCGGCCTGCCAAACAGCACCCCGGCCTCCACCCTGAACGTGGTATGCGGCTCCGGCCTGCGCGCTGTGCACCTGGCCGCCCAGGCCATTGCCAATGGCGATGCCGAAATCGTGATTGCCGGCGGCCAGGAAAGCATGTCGCTGTCCCCGCACATCCTGCCGGGCTCGCGTGACGGTTTCCGCATGGGCAACACCCAGCTGGTGGACACCATGGTGGCCGACGGTCTGACCGACGCCTACAACCAATACCACATGGGCATCACCGCCGAAAACGTGGCCGCCAAATACGGCATTAGCCGTGAAGAGCAAGACGCGCTGGCCCTGGCCTCGCAAAACCGCGCCGAAGCCGCCCAGGCCGCTGGCAAGTTCGACGCCGAAATCGTGCCGGTACTGGTACCACAGCGTAAAGGCGACCCGGTAGCCTTTGCCAAAGACGAATACATCAAGGCCGGCACCACGGCCGACAGCCTGGCCAAACTGCGCCCGGCCTTCAAGAAAGACGGCAGCGTCACTGCCGGTAACGCCTCCGGCATCAACGATGGCGCTGCCGCCGTGATGCTGATGACCGCCGAGCGTGCCGACAAGCTGGGCCTGAAACCACTGGCCGTGATCAAGTCCTACGCCCTGACCGGCTGCGAGCCGGAAATCATGGGCATCGGCCCGGTATCTGCCACCCGCAAGGCGCTGGACAAAGCGGGCTGGAAAGTGGAAGACCTGGACCTGGTAGAAGCCAACGAAGCCTTCGCCGCCCAAGCACTGGGTGTTGCCCGCGAGCTGGGCTGGAGTGCCGACAAGGTCAACGTAAACGGCGGCGCCATCGCCCTGGGCCACCCTATCGGTGCATCCGGTTGCCGTGTTCTGGTGACCCTGCTGCACGAAATGCAGCGTCGTGACGCCAAAAAAGGCCTGGCCACCCTGTGCATCGGCGGTGGCATGGGTGTAGCGCTGGCCGTAGAGCGCCCGTAAGCCCAACCCCCATCGGCAAGCAAGGCCCCGCTACGGCGGGGCTTTTTTATTGTGCGACGGTGACTGCGCCGCCCCCAAGCCGCTTGGCACGAATGCGCTGCCGACCGGCATACTGTTTACAGAACATTGCGTCCTGTCTCATTGGCCGTCTTGCCAGCCCCTGCTTATCGCCGCAAAATGAATACAATATTCCAGCGAGAACCATCATGAGCGCCACCCCAGTTTCCGCCCGCCTGGCAGCCCTGCGCCAGAGCATGCAGCAGCACGGCATTACCGCCTGTCTGATCCCGTCGTCCGACCCGCACCTGTCCGAGTACCTGCCCGGCTACTGGCAGGGCCGCCGCTGGCTGTCGGGTTTTCATGGTTCGGTCGGCACACTGATCGTGACCCGTGATTTTGCCGGCCTGTGGGCCGACAGCCGCTACTGGGTTCAAGCCGAGGCCGAGCTAGCCGGCAGCGAGATCCAGCTGATGAAAATCCAGACCGTCGCCAGCCCGCTGCACCTGGACTGGCTGGCGGCCAACCTCGTGAGCGGCAACGTACTGGCGGTAGATGGCGACGTACTGGGCCTGGCCGCCGCACGCGCACTGCAAGCCGCGCTGAACAAGGCCGGTGCCACCCTGCGCACCGACTTCGACCCACTGGCAGCCATCTGGGCCGATCGCCCCACCCTGCCCGCCGCAGCGGTTTACGCACACCTGCCGCCATTTGCCAGCACCCCGCGCCACGCCAAGTTGGCCGCAGTACGCGCCGCCATGCAGCAGCACGGCGCCGACGCACACTTTATCTCTACGCTGGACGACATTGCCTGGCTGTTCAACCTGCGCGGTGCCGACGTGAATTACAACCCGGTATTTGTGTCGCACGCACTACTGCGCCACGATGGCGCCACGCTGTTTGTCGGCGCCGGCAAGATCGACAGCGATCTGGCTGCCACGCTGACTGCCGACGGCATCACCGTCGCCGACTACCACGCTGCCAAGCCCGCCCTGGCCGCCCTGCCCGCCGGCAGCCGCCTGCTGCTGGACCCGCGCCGCATCACCCTGGGCCTGCGCCAGGCGGTAGCCGACGGCGTACAGGTCGTCGAAGCCATCAACCCGTCCACCCTGCTGAAATCGCGCAAAACGGCGGAAGAAGCGGCGTTCGTGCGTGAGGCCATGGCGCAAGACGGCGCGGCACTGGCCGAGTTTTTTGCCTGGTTCGAGGCCAACGTTGGCCGCAGCCGCATTACCGAGCTCACCATCGACGAGCAGATCACCGCCGCCCGCGCCCGCCGCCCCGGCTTTGTCTGCCCCAGCTTTGCCACCATCGCCGGCTTCAACGCCAACGGTGCGCTGCCACACTACCGCGCCACCGAAGACAGCCACAGCGAGATTAGCGGCGATGGCCTGCTGCTGATCGACAGCGGCGGCCAGTACCACGGCGGCACCACCGACATCACCCGCGTGGTAGCGGTAGGCACACCCAGCGAAGCGCAGAAGCACGACTTCACCCTGGTACTGAAAGGCATGATCCAGCTCAGCCTGGCGCACTTCCCGCAGGGCACGCTATCGCCCATGCTGGACGCGCTGGCGCGCGCGCCAATCTGGCAGGCCAACATCGACTTTGGCCACGGCGTAGGCCATGGCGTGGGCTACTTCCTGAACGTGCACGAAGGCCCACAAAGCATTTCGCGTGCTATCCCCGAGCCGCACATGGCCATGGAAGCCGGCATGATTACCTCCAATGAGCCGGGCATCTACCGCCCGGGCCGCTGGGGTGTACGCATCGAAAACCTGCTGCTGAACGTGGACGCCGGCAGCAGCGAATTTGGTGACTTCCTGCGCTTTGAAACCCTGACACTGTGCCCCATCGACACGCGCTGCATCCTGCCCGCGCTGTTGACCCCGGCCGAGCTAGCCTGGCTCAACGCCTACCACGCCGAGGTCTATGCCCGCATCAGCCCGCTGGTCAGCGGCGACGCGCTGGCCTGGCTACAGCACGCCACCCGCACACTGTAAGGCGCTGCCCAAGCCGCCCGTGTCGCGGCAAAAACAAGTTGGCCGCACGGTTACCATGTACCATGCGGCCAACTTGGCAGGCTGCAAACACAGTGCCGGCCACATGGATACCGGACCCGGCACAGCCGGGCCGCGCCAGCCACACCATGGCAACCGCAGCCTGATTGTTTACAAGACCAAACCCGTTTGCTTTGCAAACGGGTTTGGTCTTCTGTCTTACAAGTTGGCCGCACGGTAACAATGTACCGTGCGGCCAACTTGTAACTGTGCCATATTAAAGTCAATATTCTGGCACGTGGATAATCCATGAAATATCGCCTGATACTGCTGGCAACACTGCTGGCCACCAGCCTGCCCGCGGCCGCGCTATCCTTGCTGACCGAAGACTGGCCACCCGTGAGCTTTGCCAACAGCAAAGGTCAGCCCGATGGCATGGCCGTGGAAGTGGTCAAGTTACTGCAAGAGCGCTTAAAGGACACCACCCCCATCCAGGTGCAGCCTTGGGCTCGCGCCTACAACAGCTTGCTGAACGAAAAAGACGTGATGCTGTTTACCGTTGGCCGCAGTGCCGAGCGCGAACGGCTGATGACGCTGCTAGGCCCCATTCTGGTCTCCAGTACCGATGTCTTTGCGCTGCGCCAGTACGCAGCAGAAATCCGCAAGCTCAGCCCTGCTGCCATGCAGAAACTGTCTACCGCCGCCTACCGTGGCAGCATTTTTGAAAGCACCGCCCACAGCCGGGGGTTTAATGTTTTCCCGACGACCGACCCGGCACACTCGGCGCGCATGCTGGCCGCCGGGCGCGTGAAACTGTGGGTAGAGGGCAATGTGGTAGTGGGCAATGTATTACGCGAACAGGGCCTGCCGCTGGCTACCGTAGAGCGTGTCGCCACGCTGGACCGCCTGAGCCTGTACCTGGCTTTTTCAGCCAATGTGCCGCGCGATACCATCCTGCGCTGGGAAAAAGCCCTGGCAGACATCAAGCAAGATGGCAGCTTTGCCGCCATCCACCAGCACTGGTTCCCGCAAGACCCGGTGCCGCTACAGGTTGAGCGGCTGGGCATACAGCGCTGATATTGTCTGACAATCGGTGTTATGATGACGGCCAACCAGCCATGCGTCATACCCAAAATGCTTCTGCGCGCCCTCTCCCTGCTTACCTTATTGCTGCCCCCGCTTGGCCAGGCTGCGCCGCTGACTATCCTGGCCGAAGAGTGGCCACCCTTTGTCTATCTGAACGCCGTAGAACAGCCAGCCGGCATGGCGATAGACATCGTGCAGCAGCTGCAGCAACGCACCGGCGATAGCACGCCGATACAGCTCAAACCCTGGGACCAAGCCCATGCACTGCTGCGCAGCCAGCCAGACCACATGATGTTTACCCTGGGCGATACCGACGACAACCGCCGTGATTTCACCCAGCTCGGGCCCATCATGGTGGCCAGCGTTACCGCCTACAGCCTGCCACGCAATGCCGCAGCGCTGGCCAGCTTGCCCACCGCCCAGCTGGCGCGCGAACCCAGTGTGGCCGCGCAAGACAGCATCGCCGAGGCAGCCGCACTGGAGGCCGGCTTTCGCCCCACCCGCACACGGGACAGCGAGCAAGGCCTGCGGCTGCTGCTGGCCAACCGTGTGCGTCTGTGGGTAGAGGCCAACACGGCGGTGGCCACCCAGCTGCGCTTTGCCAATACGCCGTCGCAGGCGATTGCCCCGGTGGCCACCCTCAGCAGCCTGCCCTTGTACCTGAGCTTTTCCCGTGGCACGGCGCCAGACACCATCCGCCGCTGGCAGCAAGCACTGGAAAGCATGTTGCAGGATGGCAGCTACCTGGCCATCCACCTGCGCTGGCTACCGCTGGAGCCCCCTGTCGAGCAGGTCACGCTGCACAGCCACGACCCGGCGCTAGTGCCAACAGCCGCCACACCCATCGCGCCGCCAAACGACGCCAGCGGCACACTGGCCGCCAAGCCATGAAAAAACCCGCCTCACGGCGGGTTTTGCTTTGGTAGCAGGCTGGCTTACATGGTTTCCAGCACGGCAATACCCAACAGGCCCAGGCCGGCTTTCAGCGTTTTGGCGGTAGCTGCGGCCAACTGCAGGCGGCTCTGGCGCACCGCGCCCTCGCTCTTCAGGATCGGGCAGGCTTCGTAGAAGCGCGAGAACAGCGTGGCCACGTTGTACAGGTAGCTGCACAAGTGGTGCGGCTGGCTGCCTTCGGCCACGGCAAACACCACATCCTCGAACTGCGTCAGCGCCACCGCCAGCTGCTTCTCGGCCGCTTCGGCAATCACGATGTTGGCCGCAGGATTGAAGTCTTCCGCCTTGCGCAGCACGCTCTGTACACGGGTATAGGCGTATTGCAGATAAGGCGCGGTATTGCCTTCGAAGCTCAGCATCGCGTCCCAGTCGAAGATGTAGTCGGTGTTGCGGCTCTTGCTCAGGTCGGCGTACTTCAGTGCGCCAATGCCGACTGCCTGGGCAATGCTGCGGCGCTCGGCTTCCGGCAGCTCGGCGTTCTTGCTGCTCACCAGCTGGTAGGCACGCTCGATGGCTTCGTCCAGCAGCTCGACCAGCTTGATGTTCTCGCCGGAGCGGGTTTTCAGCGGTTTGCCATCCGGGCCCATGATGGTGCCGTGGCCGATATGCTCGAAATCAGCCCCTGCCGGCAGCCAGCCGGCCTTGCGCGCGGTGGTAAACAGCTGCTGGAAGTGCAAGCTCTGACGCGAATCCACCACGTACAGCGCGCGGTCCAGCTTCAACGTGCCGATACGGAAGCGGATGGCACCCAGGTCGGTAGTAGCGTACAGGTAACCGCCGCCCTGTTTTTGCACGATGAAGGCCGCCGGCTCGCCTTCCTTGTTTTTGAACTCGTCCAGAAACACCACTTGCGCGCCCTGGTCTTCGGTGAGCAGGCCTTTTTCGCGCAGCTCGCTTACCAGCACCGGCAGGTCGGCGTTGTAGAAGCTTTCGCCACGCACGTCGCCGTCGTCCAGCAGCAGGCCCAGCTTCTGGTAAATGGCATTGCAGTGGGTCAGCGACAGCTTGACGAACTGCTGCCACAGCGCCAGCACTTCGGCGTCGCCGGACTGCAGCTTCACCACGTAGTCGCGGGCCAGGTCGGCAAAGGCTTCGTCTTCGTCAAAGCGTTTTTTGGACTGTTTGTAGAAAGTGTCCAGGTCTTTCAGCTCGACCGCCGCATCGCCCGCCTTCTGGGTTTCCACCATGTAGGCCACCAGCATGCCGAACTGGGTACCCCAGTCGCCCACGTGGTTCTGGCGGATCACGTCGTGGCCGATAAAGCTGTTCACGCGCACCAGGGCGTCGCCGATAATGCCGCCGCGCAAGTGGCCAATATGCATCTCTTTGGCCAGGTTCACCGACGAGTACTCCACCATCACGCGGCGCGGTGCAGCCTTGGCAATGCCCAGGCTATCGTCGGCCAGCGCTTTTTCCACACGGCCAGCAATAAAGGCCGGGTCGAGGTGGATGTTGATGAAGCCAGGACCGGCGATTTCCACCTTGCTGGCGATGCCTTGCAAGTCCAGCAGGGCAATGACCTGCTCGGCCAGCGCGCGCGGGTTGGTCTTCAGCGCCTTGGCGGCACCCATCACGCCGTTGGCCTGGTAGTCACCGAATTCCGGTTTGGAGGCAGGTTGCACAACGGCTGGGGCGTCGGGCGCGCCAGCGGCGGCCAGGGCAGCGGCAACACGGTCGCTGATCAGTTGCTGAATGGTCATGATGGGCCTTTATAAAATCAAAGGCCGGGCGACAAAGCGCCCGGCTCGAATGCAATGCAGCAATTTTACGACCAAAGCGCCCTGCGGCCAACCTTTGCCGCAAGCCTCGCGCACTTTATGGCAGGCGCAGCGTACCGCCCAGCGGCAACAGGCGGAAGGCCTGCTCGCTCACCCCCAGCTGGCGGCGTGCGGCGGGCAGGTCGTCCAGCGGCGCGTCCACCGCCTCGCTGGCCAGGGCAAACACGCCCCAGTGGATGCCTACCGCTTGGCGCGCCTTCACATCGCGGAATAGCTGCACCGCCTGCAGCGGGTCCACGTGCTGCGAGGCCATGAACCAGCGCGGCAGGTAGGCGCCCACCGGCAACAGCGCCAGGTCGATGGTACCCAGACGGCGGCCGATATCGGCAAACAGCGGCTGCACATAGCCGGTATCGCCCGAGTACCACACCGTCTTGCCCTGCCCCTTTACCGCCCAGCCGGCCCACAGGGTTTCGTTGGTATCGGTCAGGCTGCGCTTGCTCCAGTGCTGCGCCGGCGTGGCGGTGTACTGCAGGCCGCCCACGTCGGCGCTTTGCCACCAATCCAGCGCGGTGATGCGGGTGGCACCACGCTCGCGCAACCAGGCGTCGATACCCAGCGGCACCACAAACTGCGGCTGGCCGCCGGGCTGCGTCAGCAAGGCGTCGATGCTGTCGCGGTCGAGGTGGTCGAAGTGGTTGTGCGAGATCAGCACTACATCGATACGCGGCAGCTGCGCCAGCGTGGCCGGCACAGGCAGGTAGCGGCGCGGGCCCAGCCACTGCACGGGTGACACTCGCTCGGAAAAAATCGGGTCAATCAGCACGTTCTGGCCGCCCAGCTGCAGCAGGCCGCTGGCGTGGCCCAGCCAGGTGTAGCTGGGCGTGCTGCGGTTGGCCGCCAGCCAAGCCAGGTCCGGCTGTACGCGCGGGATACGCGCCGGGCGCTGCACCACCTCGGGGCCGGTCCACTCTTCCCAGCGCCAGCGCAGGATGTCGCCCAGCCCCGGCTGGTGGAAGGGGTACAGGTTGCGGTAACCATCGGCAGTATGGTGGGGCGGGCTGCCTGGCGGCGGCGCATCGCCACCGCATGCGGCCAACATCAGGGCGGCCAGCGCCGCGACGATACCGTGCTTCATGCCTGCTTCCTGCGCAAAAAATGCATTATGACAAAAGGCCGCTGCAAAAGGCTAATGCCAGTCAGTTAAGCGAATATGCTTGGCCTTCAAGTAGGAGGGCGTGAGTAAAGCGCCCCATCCCGTTGGCGCGAGCCGGTCAAAATGGTGCGCCCCGGGTTTTAAGACGCCGATTTGTTTGAGCCCCGAGCCGTTAGCGAGGGGCGAGTTCGGCGGCGCCTAGGGCGTGCCATTTTGGCCGGGGTTTCGAGCGGCCCCGGGTTGCGGGGGAATGAAAAGGGGGCGGCAATCCGCCCCCTTTCCCGCCTGCCGGGCGGAACCGGCATCTAATCATCGTCCGCATAGCGGACACACTAGCGTACTTCAGCGCAACAACCCCCTAACCAAAAAAAACGCCAGTCAGCGTTAACTCACTGGCATTACCCCAAAGGCCGGCCTTTCGATACAACTAGCGCGGTGGCAACTTACAGCAGGCGTGCCAGCAGCGCTTTTTCCATACCGGCCATGCCCGGAATCTTCACCTTCACGCCGTTACCCGGTGCCACGCTGGTGGCTTCGCCGTTGCGGGTCATTTCGGTGAGCTCTACGGTGCGGTTGCCGCTCGGGTGGATGATTTCCACGCGGTCGCCTACGGCAAAGCGGTTTTTCACGTCGATCAGCGCCCAGCCGTCGGCGTCTACTTCCATCACGTCGCCCACGTACTGGCTTTGTTTGGCGATGGAATGACCGGACAGGTAGTTCTGGTGCTCTTGCGTCTGGTGACGCTCCAGGAAGCCCGGGGTGTAACCACGGTTGGCCAGGCCTTCCAGCTCGGCCAGCAGGCTGTAGTCAAACGGGCGGCCGGCCACGGCGTCGTCGATGGCACGGCGGTAGGTCTGGGCGGTACGCGCCACGTAGTACAGGCTCTTGGTGCGGCCTTCGATCTTCAGCGAGTCCACGCCGATTTTCACCAGCTTCTCCACCTGCTCGACGGCGCGCAGGTCTTTGGAGTTCATGATGTAGGTGCCGTGCTCGTCTTCGATGATGGGCATCAGCTCGCCGGGGCGATTGGCTTCTTCGATCAGGTAGGTCTTGTCGGCCAGCGGGTGGCGCTGCTGGCTGCCGCAGGACGAGAAGCTCTGATTGGCTTCTTCCAGCGCTTTGCCAAAGTCGAAGTCGATCTTTTGCGGCTTCACGTCACCGGCGTCGTCACCCTGGGTGTCGTGCACCTTGTAGTCCCAGCGGCAGGCGTTGGTACAGGTGCCCTGGTTCGGGTCGCGGTGGTTGAAGTAGCCGGACAACAGGCAGCGGCCGGAGTAGGCAATGCACAGCGCACCGTGCACGAACACTTCCAGCTCCATGTCCGGGCATTCCTGGCGGATTTCGGCGATTTCGTCCAGGCTCAGCTCGCGCGACAGGATAATGCGCTCCACACCCATCTTCTGCCAGAACTTCACGCCCATGTAGTTGGTGGTGTTGGCCTGCACAGACAGGTGGATGGGCACATGCGGCCAACGTTCGCGCACCATCATGATCAGGCCGGGGTCGGCCATGATCAGCGCGTCCGGCTTCATTTCGATCACCGGCTCCATGTCGGCCATATAGGTCTTGATCTTGCTGTTGTGCGGCAGGATGTTGCTGGCCACAAACAGCTTTTTGCCGCGGGCGTGGGCTTCTTCTATGCCGATGCGCAGCTCTTCCAGCTTGAAGTCGTTATTGCGCGCGCGCAGGCTGTAGCGCGGCTGGCCGGCGTACACGGCGTCGGCACCAAAGTCGTAGGCGGCGCGCATTTTGTCCAGCGTACCGGCGGGCAGGAGCAGTTCGGGTGATTTCATTGATCTTCTCGCGTCTCAGTGCAACAGGCAGGACATGGGCAGCGGCGCGCGATCTGGCGCGACAAAACCGCGGCGGGCATCATGTTCCTGCAGTTTTTGTTCGGAATAATGCTGCGCTACCAGCGCCCGGGTACCACCGAGCAAGTCGGGGTTGGCCGCCACAAAGTCGTCCCAGCTGGCCTGCTGGGCGGGCGCGGCGTCCAGGCGGCTGTACATGATGGCCAGCAGGGCCATGGTCAGCGTGTGATGGTACTTTTCTGCCGCGCCGTGGGCCATGGCGTAGCGCGACAGCGTATGCGCGCAGCGGGCGGCGGCTTCGCGTGCCGGGTAGCGGCTGCGGTAAGCCCACGCCGCCTGCAGGTGCGCGCGGTGGTTAAACTCGGCGGCAGGCAGCGCGTGGCTTTCCAGCTCGCGCAAAAATGCCTGAAAATCCATGGGTGTCTCCGGGTACAAGACAATACAAAAGGCTCCGGATAGGAGCCTTGTCTGGTTAAGGGTTTGTTGCGGCGCGATTATGCGCGTGCCCCTATCCAGCGTCAAGGTAGCAAACGGTCACAATGGCGACATAAAGCCCTGTTTTTCAACACCCTTTTAGCGACGGGGTTTTTTCATCAGCGCCAGTATGCCCATGAACTGGCCCACAACGCCAAGCAGCATCAATAGTGCAGCCAGTGCGGCCTCCCAGCCATTGCCACCCGCCGCGGCGCGCGCGGCAGACGCCAGGGTAAACAGCAGGGTGCCAGCCAGGGTTACCACCATGGCCAGGCGGCGGTTGTGCCGCAGGGTGTCAAACAGCTTGTTCATGCTTGCTCCGTGTACCAGTACGCTGCCGGGTAACGCTAAAGTCTTCCAGCATGCTTAGTTCGAATTCGGTAAAACCGGCCGCCAGCCGGGCCGGACGGTTCATCTCGCCGCGCAGTAGCGCCACATGGTACTGGCCCAGCAGGCTGCGAAAAGTTTCCAGCGGGTCCAGCCCGCGGGCGTCGCACAGCGTGGTAAACCAGTAGTTGCCGATGCGCACGTGGCCTACCTCGTCGTGCAGGATGGTGGCCAGTACCGCTGCACTGTCGTGGTCACCAATAATGGCCAGACGGCGCTGTATCGGCGGCACGGCGTCCAGCCCCCGCGCCTCCATCACCCTGGGCACCAGCGCCATGCGCGTCAGCACATCGTGGCCGGTTTGCACCGCCATGTCCCACAGGGTGTTGTGGGCTGGGAAATCACCGTAGACATAGCCCAATGCGGCCAACCTTTGCTGTAGCAGCAAAAAGTGCTGCGCCTCTTCTGCCGCCACGCGCAGCCAGTCTTCCACGAAGGCATCCGGCATGTCACGAAAGCGCCAGGCCGCGTCCAGCGCCAGGTTGATAGCGTTGAACTCGATATGCGCAATGGCGTGCAGCAGTGCTGCCCGCCCCTCTGCATTACCCAGGCCACGCCGCGGCACTTCGGTAGCCGCCACCAGCGGCGGACGCGCCGGCCGGCCAGGCGCGGGCACCGGGTACAGCGGGCCACCGGCACGCACATAGCCGCCAGCCAGCCACTGCCGGTACAAGGTTTGCGCCTGCGCGGGCTTGGCCACGATACAGTCGCACATCAGCGCGGCTTCTATTGCCGGGTACAGGGAAAGGGCATCGGTCATGGGGCGGCATTGTACCTGCCACCCCCGCCGACAGAAAGCTGACAAAAGTCAGTGGCCGGGCCGCACGCCTTGTGCATAATGAAAGCCTGACCACACAAGGAGCACGCCATGCTGTTCAATTCCAGCCTGCTGGGCGAAGTAGACGTCGACGAAAACACCATCATCACTTTTGCGCATGGCCTGGCGGCATTTGAAAACTGCACCCGTTTCAAGCTGTTTCACGACGCAGAACGCAATAGCCCGCGTGTCTTCTGGCTGCAATCGCTGGACAACCCGGACGTGCTGTTCAGCGTGACCGACCCCGGCCGCCTGGGCATACGCTACGAAGTGCTGCTGAGCGACGACGAAGTCGCCACCCTGGCGCTGGCGCGCCCGGAAGACGCCATGGTACTGCTGATCGTTTACCGCGAAGTGGACAGCCAGGAAACCAACCCTCTGCTGGCCCAGCTGCGCGCCAATGTACGCAGCCCACTGATCATCAACCTGGCCACACTGCGCGGCATGCAAAAGCTCAACCTGTCGTGCGATATCGTGTTCCGCAATACCTGAGCACGCCGTAACGCCACGCTGGCGCACCCTGACCGTGCGCTGCTGGCTGGCATCACCCCGTCGCGGCACCTGCCGTACACAAACCCCTACTTGGCAAGGTGTTGCCTTTCGCCGCCTGCACAGCTATCTTCCAAGCGCCCTACCCTATAGAAACCCAAGCGTGCTACCCGCACGATGAGGAGCATAACCGCGTGAGCCAAGACAGCACCCAGCACACCGCCCCGACCTACGTACCGGTATCCGCGCGTATTCGCGAGCGTATCCGCGGCGCAAAACGCCGCTTTCACGCCAATGACAATATTGCCGAGTTCATCCAGCCCGGTGAAATGGACGAGCTGCTGGACGAGGTGCAGTCCCGCATGAAAGACGTGCTGGACAGCCTGGTAATCGACACCGAAAGCGACCACAACACGCAGGACACCGCCCGCCGCGTGGCCAAGATGTACCTGAATGAAGTGTTCAAGGGCCGCTATACCAGCCAGCCGGCGGTCACCGAATTCCCCAATGCCGAGCGCCTGAACGAGCTGATGATCGTGGGCCCGATTACCGTGCGCAGCGCCTGCTCGCACCATTTCTGCCCCATCATGGGCCGGGTATGGATCGGCGTGATGCCCAACGAACACAGCAACCTGATCGGGCTGTCCAAGTACGCCCGCCTGGCCGAATGGATCATGAGCCGCCCGCAAATCCAGGAAGAAGCCGTGATCCAGCTGGCCAACCTGCTGATGGACAAAATGAACCCGGACGGCCTGGCCATCGTGATGGAAGCCGACCACTTCTGCATGCACTGGCGTGGCGTCAAGGACATGGATTCCAAGATGATCAACAGCGTGATGCGGGGTGTCTTCCTGACCAACCCGGACCTGCGCCGCGAGTTCCTGTCCCTGCTGCCCAACAAGAAAGCCTGAGGAAAACCATGCTTGTTCGCCTGCTCTACGCCAGCCGCAGCAGCCAGCCACACACTGCGGCGCTGCTGGAAACCATCCTGACCCAGTCCCATGCCCACAACCCGGCCCGCGGCATTACCGGCATCCTGTGCTACAGCGGCGACATTTTCATGCAGGTACTGGAAGGCAGCCGCGCCGAAGTCAGTGCGCTGTACAACAGCATTGCCAAAGACCCGCGCCACCACGATGTGGAAATCCTGATGCTGGAAGAAATCAGCCAGCGCCGCTTTGCCGGCTGGACCATGGGCCAGGTCAATCTGGCCAAGGTGAACCCCAGCCTGCTGCTGCGCTACTCGGAAAAACCGCAGCTGGACCCGTTCCGCCTGACCGGCAGCAGCTCGCTGGCCTTGCTGGAAGAGCTGATCGCTACCGCCGCCATTGTTGGCCGCAGCCACTGATCAACCAGTGCCACCACCCCGCCCGGCCAGCCATGCTGCCCGGGCGATTTGCCACCTGCCACCTGGCATGCAGTATGCTGCCGCGTGAGCAGGCAAGAAAAAGCCCGCCCATCAAGGGGCGGGCACGGCAAACAAGCCAAACAATCTAAAGAGGCAACAAATCCGAGAAGCAGCTGGCAGTGTAACGAGGCAAGCTGTCAGTTTGCTTTCAACCGCCGCCCTGACAGGCAGTCTGCCCTAGCCCATCACCACAACATTGCGCCCGGCGCGTTTGGCTTGATACAGCGCAGTGTCAACGCGGCTCACCAGGTTATGCAGGCTCTCGCCCGGCTGGTGCTGCACAAGCCCCTGACTGATAGTGATGCCCGGCAAATCCTCATGCTGCATGGCCGCTACCGTCTGGCGAAGCGTATTGGCCAGCTGCAGGGCACTGTCCTGCTGCGTCAGCGGCAACAGCAGCAAAAACTCTTCACCACCCCAGCGGCACAAGGTGTCACGCTCGCGCAAGCGCGAGGCCAGTGTCTGCGCCAATGCCACCAGTAAGCGGTCGCCCGCCTGGTGGCCATAGCTGTCGTTGACCAGCTTGAAATGGTCGACATCCAGCAATATCAGGCAAAAAGCCGTATCGTCCGCGCGCCTGCCAAGCAGCACCTGCTCCAGCTGTACCATCATGTGGCGGCGGTTCCACAGGCCGGTGAGCGGGTCACGCAGGGCGGCTTGCTCCAGCTCGCGCTTTAGCTGTTCTTGCTCGGTGATGTCGTGAATCACGCACAGCATCAGCCGGCGGCCGTCCAGCACAATCGGTCCGGCGTACGTCTGTACATTTCGCAGGCTGCCGTCGGCCAGACGGTGCACAAAATTCAGGGGCCGGTGCCCGCCGGGCAGCTGTGCTACGGCGTGCATCACCGGCAGGATGCTGCGGCCGGCCGCATTGATTTCCCAGGTATGCTTGCCGGCAAATACCTCACGCGGGTAGCCGTAAAAGCGCGTGGCAGCTTCGTTGGCATCCAGGATGCGGCCATCAGCCTGCGGGTCTATCAGCAGCATGGGGGCCGAGTTGGTACGAAACAGCAGCTCGTAGAAACCGCGCACTTCACTGTCCTGCGCCTGGCTGGACAAGCCCATATCGGCCGGGGGCCAGCCATGCAGCATGGCATCGCCCGAGGCCAGCGCCTCTACCAGAATAGCCCCGGCGTGCTCCCCCAGGCTTAACAAGGTCAACCGACAGGGCAAGGGCACCGCCAGGCCATGGCGCTGGAAGGTCCAGATTTCTACGATTTGTTCGCGCGCCAGCACCGCTGGCGTATAGTCGGCCAGGCTCGCCATCGGCCAGGCCGACAGGCTGCCGTGGCGCAGCGCACTCACACTGCTGCCATCGGCCAGCGCTTGAGCGACATGGTTGGCAAACAGCGCCTCTCCGGTAAGTGGCGACACAATCCACACCGGGGTGCTGAGTGCATTCAGGGCTTCGTAAACGGGCATGATTCCCGGTGGCATCCATTTGTATATCGTAGCTTGATACTAGCGACGTAGCGTTTTGGTTTCAATAAAAGAAACCACCGGATGATGCAACGCACCAATAACAAATTGTCCCACAAAACAGCTCAGCCAGCCGCCGGTTTGCGCCCGCGGCGCGGCTTGGGTGCCACTTCATGCGCACGGTACCACGCTTCCAGCGCCTCTTCGGCGTGGAGGATGTGCTGGCGCAAAAAGGCTGCCGCGCTAATCGCGTCCTTTTGCTTGCACAGCGCCAGCAGCTGGCTGTGCTCGTGATGGGCACGGTCGCTAAAGCCGGTCAGCAGAATCTGCATGCGCGTGTAGCGGTCGGTACGGTTGTGCAGCTGCTCGATGATGGCCTGCGTCTGGCTGCGCCCGGCCGCACGGTACAGCGCCAGGTGGAACTGGGCATTCAATACACCCCATGCGCCAATGTCCTTGTTACGCAGCGCCACTTCAAACTGCCCCAGCAATGCCTCGGCTTCGGCGATATCCGCGCTGGTCTGGCGCGGGATGGCCTCCAGCAGCACATCGCACTCCAGCAGCACACGTACGCGCAGCAGCTCGACAATCTCGGGCAACGATAGCTGCGCCACTACCGCGCCACGGTTTTCATTGATGGTGACCAGGCCTTCCGCCTCCAGCTGGCGTAACGCCTCGCGGATCGGCACCCGGCTCATGCCCAGCTGGCGCGACAGCGCCTCTTGCCGTAGTTGGCCGCCATCGGCCCATTCACCGGCCAGAATGCGCTGGCGGATCGCCTCGGTGGCCACTTGCACCAGGCTTTGGCTGCCTGTCTCCTGCTGTGTACTCATAAAGCATCACCTGTAAAAGATGGCCCAACCCTAACACAGCAGCAAAAAAAACGCCCCCATACGGGGGCGGCAAGCTGCACAAGGCAGAGCAAACCCTGTTGCCGGTAGCGCAGCGGGGGGCTGCGCTACCGGCAAGGCACGTTCGACAGCAAATCAACAGTGTGTCAGCGTGCCTACAGGCCGAGATAAGCGGTTTTAACCGTGGTGTAAAACTGCACAGCGTAGCGCCCCTGCTCGCGCGGCCCCTGGCTGGAGCCTTTGCAGCCACCAAACGGCACGTGATAGTCCACCCCGGCGGTGGGCAGGTTCACCATCACCATGCCCGCCTGGGCGTGGCGGCGAAAATGTGTCGCCAGCGCCAGCGACTGCGTACAGATACCCGCAGCCAGGCCATACGGCGTGTCGTTGGCCAGTGCCAGCGCGTGCTCGTAGCTGTCGGCACGCAGCACGGCCGCTACCGGACCGAAGATTTCCTCGCGGCTGATGGCCATCTGCGCCGTGCAGTCAGCAAACAGCGCCGGCTGCTGATAGTAGCCGGGTGTGGCTAACTGCAAGGCGTCGCCACCGCACAGCAGCGTGGCGCCCTCGGCCTGCCCCTGCGCCACGTAGCGCAGGTTGGCCGCCAGCTGTACCTCGCTGGCTACCGGGCCGATCTGCGTGTCCGGCGCCAGCGCGTGCCCTACCCGCAAGGCAGCGGTGCGCTCGGCCAACCTGGCCACAAAAGCATCGTAAATGCCCGCGCAGACAATCAGCCGGCTGCTGGCGGTGCAGCGCTGGCCTGTGGAATAGAACGCCCCGTTGATCGCGCACTCCACCGCTTGCTCCAGCCTGGCATCGTCGGCCACCAGCAAGGGGTTCTTGCCGCCCATTTCCAGCTGCAGCTTGATGCCGCGCACCGCACAGCTGGCGGCCAATGCCTGGCCGGTGGCCTGCGAGCCGGTAAAGCTCAGCGCATCGATACCCGCCTCCAGCATGGCCGGGCCCAATACGCGGCCGCTGCCCATCACTAGGTTGAACACGCCGCCCGGCAAGCCCGCACGCTGCAGGATGTCCGCCAGCGCCCAGCTGCTGGCCGGCACCAGCTCGGCCGGTTTCAGCACCACGGTATTGCCAAAGGCCAGCGCCGGGGCGGCTTTCCACGCCGGTATGGCAATCGGAAAGTTCCACGGTGTAATCAGCCCCACCACACCCACCGGCTCGCGGCTGATGGTGACTTCCACGCCGGGGCGCACTGACTCCAGCCACTCGCCCTGGCCACGCAGCGCCTCGCCGGCAAAAAACTTGAAGATCTGTCCGGCGCGGGCCACCTCGCCCACTGCCTCGGCCAGGGTCTTGCCTTCTTCACGCGCCAGCAGCGTACCCAGCTCCTGCTTGCGCGCCAGGATTTCACTACCGGCCGCATCCAGGATATCGGCACGCTGCTGCACCGTGGTGGCACGCCAGCCGGGCAGCGCCGCCCGCGCCGCGGCTACCGCGTCGCGCATATCGTCGGCACTGGCCGCGGCATACTCGCCCACCACGTCGTGCAGGTCAGAAGGATTACGGTTGACGATGGCGTGGCCGCTGCCGCGCCACTGCCCGTCGATCAGGTTGCAGAACATGGCTTGACTCCTCCGGGCGTCACCGCGCCCTTGCCATCTGCTTGCGGCCAACCTGCCTGGCAAGGTTGGCCGCAGCAGGGGTTACAGGGCGGGCAACGCCGGGCGGCTGGCGATACCGGCAGCAATGATGGCCTGCACCTGCTCACGCTCGGCACCGGCCAGCGGCAGACGCGGCGCGCGCACGTGTTCGCTACCCACCCCTACCATGGCCTCGGCCAGCTTCAGGTTCTGTACCAGCTTCATCGAGACGTCCAGGTGCAGCAGCGGGGCAAACCAGCGGTAGATGGCGCGGGCTTCTTCCACGCGGCCAGCGCGGGCCAGCTTGTAGATGGCCACCGTTTCTTTCGGAAACGCCACCACCAGGCCGGCTACCCAGCCATCGGCACCCATCAGCAGGCTTTCCAGCGCCAGGTCGTCCACGCCGCTGAAGATGGCAAAGCGGTCGCCCACCGCATTGATCACATTGGTCAGCGTGCGAATGTCGCCGCTGGATTCCTTGATGGCCACAAACTTCGGCTCGGCAGCCATTTGCGCGTACATCTCAGGGGTGATGTTGACGCCGTAAGCCACCGGGTTGTTGTAAATCATGATCGGCAGCGGGCTGGCGTCGGCCACGCGCTGGTAGTGGTTCAGTGTTTCGCGCGGGTCGGACACATAACGCATGGCCGGTAGCAGCATGATGCCGTCGGCACCGGCGGCGTATGCCGCCTGCGCCAGCGCGGCGGCGGCACGGGTGCTGTCTTCGGCCACGGTCAGCAAGACCGGTTTGCTGCCGGCCACTTCCTTGGCGGCTTTCAGGATGGTGATCTTTTCATCGGCCGTCAGCGTGGACGCTTCGCCCAGCGAGCCGCAAACAATAATGCCGTCGGCACCGCAGTCCAGCTGCCACTGGATGTGATGGGTGGTAGCGGCCAGGTCCAGGCTTTCGTCGGCGTGGAATTTGGTGGTAACGGCGGGGAAAACGCCAGTCCAGAGGTGTGCCATCAGGGTGCTCCTTGCAGGGTGTGGATGCAGCGCGGTGGCTGCGGGTCCATTTCATGCTAGGGAATTCTGCACCCAAAAAACAAGCGTTTTTGTATACAAAATGGCGTTTATTTTATTGCAACACCTTGCCGCAATGCAGCAGTGATTTTTTACAACACCAACTTATATTATTGTTTTTGTTATGTTTATTAGTTCTATCCGGTAGTAAAAAGCTGCCATGGCGGCTGTGGCATTTCAACAAATATTGCATCCATTATTGTATTCAAAACTGCCACTGCATACAGTGAAGACACCGCAAGCAAAGGAGCATGGCAATGGCAGTGACGGAGTTTGAATGCATAGACGGCCACACCTGTGGCAACCCGGTACGGCTGGTCACACGCGGCGCACCCGCACTGGCCGGCAACACCCAGGCCGAGCGCCGCCAGGACTTTCTGGCCCGCTTTGACTGGATGCGCACCGGCCTGATGTTCGAGCCACGCGGCCACGCCCAGATGTCCGGCGCCTTTCTGTACCCGCCCACCCGTGACGACTGCGACGTGGCGGTGTTGTACATCGAAACCAGCGGCTGCCTGCCGATGTGCGGCCACGGCACCATCGGCGTGGTCACCATGGCCATCGAACACCAGCTGGTGACGCCGCGCACGCCGG
Organism: Vogesella perlucida; assembly: GCF_979366545.1. Classification (NCBI taxonomy): domain Bacteria; kingdom Pseudomonadati; phylum Pseudomonadota; class Betaproteobacteria; order Neisseriales; family Chromobacteriaceae; genus Vogesella; species Vogesella perlucida. Next base: position 452,956 of record NZ_CEETRO010000002.1, on the reverse strand, counting down.
GCGTGCTGAACCTGGACACGCCAGCCGGCAAGGTAGTGGCCGAGTACACGCAAGTTGGCCGCAAGGTGCAGTCGGTCAAGCTGACCAATGTGCCGTCCTTCCTGCTGCTGCGTGATGTAGCGGTAGAGATCGCCGCACTGGGCCCGCTGACGGTGGATATCGCCTACGGCGGCAACTTCTACCCTATTGTGGAAGCGCAGGAAAACTACCGCGACATGGCCGATTACACCCCCGGCCAGCTGGTGGCCATGGGTAACGAGCTGCGCGACTACATCAACGCCCACTACGACATCGTGCACCCGCTGGACCCCACCATCCGCGGTGTGCGCCACGTACAGTGGACCGGCGCACCGAAGCAGCCCGGCTCGCACGCGGCCAACGCGGTGCTGTACGGTGCCGCCGCGCTGGACCGCTCGCCGTGCGGCACCGGCACCTCGGCGCGGCTGGCGCAACGCTTTGGCCGCGGCCTGATGCAGCCGGGCGACGTACTGGTGCACGAAAGCCTGATCGGCAGCCAGTTCACCGGCACCATCGAAGCCGTTACCGAGGTGGCGGGCATACCGGCCATCATTCCCGGCATTGCCGGCTGGGCCATCACCACCGGCTACAACCGCATCCTGCTGGACGACGCCGACCCGTACGTACACGGCTTTGTGGTGGGCTGAACATGGTCAAACCGCAGCAACACATCATCGTGGCTGGCGCCGGCATTGTCGGCATCGCCACCGCGCTGCAGCTGCAGCGTGCCGGCCACCGCGTCACCCTGCTGGACCGCGGCGAACCGGCGCGCGAAACCAGCTACGGCAACGCCGGGGCACTGGCAATAAGCGACGTGATTCCGCTGGCCGAACCCGGCGTACTGCGCAAGGTGCCAGGCTGGATGCTGGACCCGCTGGGGCCACTGGCAGTGCGCTGGCGCTACCTGCCCACGCTGGCGCCGTGGCTGGCACGCTTTGTGGCCGCCAGCCGGCCGCGCCGCGTGGCCGAGCTTACCCGTGCACTGGCTGCACTGCTGGGCAGGGTCAACGACGACTACGCGCCGCTGATCGAACACGCCGGCCTGCAACACCTGTGGCGCCGGCACGGCAACCTGACGCTGTACCGCAGCGAGGCCGAGTTCCACGCCGCCCTGCCAGCCTGGCAAGCCAAAGCCGCACATGGCGTGCAGTGGCAACCACTGGATCGCGCTGCGTTAGAGATTGCCTCGCCCGGCATAGCAGACGAATGGCAATACGCTATACAGGTACCCGCCTGGTCGCACGTGGACGACCCGTACACCTTCAGCCGTGGCCTGTTTGATGCCTTCATACGGGACGGCGGCTGCTTCGTACAGGACGAGGTGCTGCAGGTGCGTCATGGTGGCGGGCAGTGCCAGGGGGTAGACACCGCCCGCCGCGGCACGCTGCACGGCGATGCCGTGGTGATTGCCTGCGGCGTATGGAGCGACCGCTTCGCCCGCCAGGGCCGCTACCGGCTGCCGCTGGAAAGCGAGCGCGGCTACCACGTGACGCTGCCCCACGCCGGCGTGGCACTGCACCACTTTATCCAGTGCGCCAGCGAAAGCTTTGTGATTCTGCCCATGGCCAACGGCGGCCTGCGCCTGGCCGGCACCGTGGAGCTGGCCCACCGCGATGCCGCGCCGGACTGGCGGCGCGCCCATATCCTGCTGGACAAGGCACGGCGCATCGTGGGCGATTTCAGCACCCGGGACATGAGTGTGTGGATGGGCAACCGGCCATCGGTACCCGACACCGTGCCGGTGATCGGCCCGGCGCCGGATGTGTCCGGGCTGTACTTTGCCACCGGCCACGGCCACCTGGGCCTGACGCTGGCGGCCACCACCGGCGCGCTGCTGGCGGCGCAGATAGGCGGCCAGGCTTGCGGCATCGACATGGCGCCGTACCGGCTGAACCGTTTCTGAGCACGCGCACCGGCATGGGCGATTATTGACAATAGTTTGTATGCAATTGGTGCAAGCCCGTGGCAGGCGCCACTAGCCACAACACAGGCAACACCTTGTTTTACATGGGATTGATAAAAAAACCGGTCAAACGGCCAGCAGGCACACCACGTGCAATGTCACCGCCGTCTTACCGGCACTATCCGCCCGGCACCCGCCGGGCATCACGGCCGCACTGCGGCCAACCTGGACCTTGCAACGAGAATGGGAGTAAACACATGAAGCAGCAACAACTGGCGGTATGGGTAGCCGGCGCAGTCCTGGCCATGTCGTCTCCGGCATTTGCCGACACCGTGGTGAAAATCGGCTTTGCCTCGCCGATGTCCGGCCCGCAGGCGCATTACGGCAAGGACAACGAAAACGCCACCCGCATGGCCATCGACGACCTCAACGCCAAGCCCATTACCGTGGCCGGTCAGAAAGTGAAATTCGAGCTGGTATCGGAAGACGACCAGGCTGACCCGCGCGTGGGTACCCAGGTGGCACAGCGCCTGATGGATGCAGGCGTGAAGGCGGTGATTGGCCACTTCAACTCCGGCGTGTCCATCCCCGCCTCGCGCATTTACTCGGACGCCGGCATCCCGCAGCTGTCGGTCTCCACCAACCCGGCCTACACCACCAGCGGCTACAAGACCACCTTCCGCTTGGTGGGCAGCGACAGCCAGATCGGCGGCTCGCTGGGGCGCTACGCGGTGATGCAGCTCAAAGCGCAGCGCATCGCCGTGATTGACGACCGCACCGCCTACGGCCAGGGCATTGCCGACGAGTTTGTGAAGGCACTCGCCGGCATGGGCAAAAAGCCGTTCAAGCGCGAATACACCAACGATAAAGCCACCGACTTCACCGCCATCCTCACCGCCCTGAAAGCGCAGAACCCGGACGTAATCTTCTACGGTGGCGCCGACGCCCAGGCGGCCCCGATGGCACGCCAGATGAAGCGCCTGGGCATCAATGCCCGCCTGATGGGCGGTGACATGCTGAACACGCCCACCTTCATCCAGCTAGCCGGTGCGGACGCCGCGGGCCACTACTCGGCCGTAGCCGGTGGCGAGCTGGGCAGCCGCCCGGCCGGCAAGGACTTTGAAACCCGCTACAAGGCGCGCTTCAAACAGGATGTGGTCCTGCTGGGGCCGCAGTTTTACGACGGCGTGATGATCGTGGCCGACGCCATGAAGCGCGCCAACAGCACCGAGCCGGCCAAGTTCCTGCCGCTGATCGCCAAAACGGCCTACAAGGGCGCCACGGCCGATTTCAGCTTTGACGCCGCCGGCAACCTGAAAAACGCGCCAGTCACCATCTCGCAAGTGGAAGGCAACGACTGGAAAGTGAAGTCGGTGGTGCAATAACCCGCCCCACGCCTGGCTGCTGCGGCCAACCTTGCCACAAGGTTGGCCGCCAGCCAGGCCGGCGGCCATCATGCCACGGGATCAATAAGATTCGTGGCTCGCCGCCTCTTGCCTTTTGGCTATCCTGCCATAGGCAAAACACAGGCAACTGAGCAACAGCAGCAACATAGCCAGCATGAATTCGACCGGCCACGGCAGCAGCAGCGCGTAGTCTGACGGTGTCAGCCACTCAGCCAGAACATTTATGGCAATCAGGTTCTTGACTGATTCCCAGGCAGCCAGTGCCATCAAGTCATGGCCACGCCAGCGGTCTGGCCGCCAGCGATCAGTCAGCCACAGCAATACGCCTCCCAGCAAGGAAACCACTAGCCATGTCTGTACGCCTTGCCATTCAGAGACGGCATCCATGGCAGGCACATCCGGCAACACAGACACCAGCACTGCCACGGCAAACAATTGCAAGGGACGCGACAGCAGTGCCGCCTTCAGCGCTGCCTCCGGCGCCACCCCTGGCGACGATAGCAACGCACGCCCATCCCTACTGAAGGCGTAGAGCCACAACGCAATGATCAACAAGGGCCAAGCCAGCAAGACCGATTGCGGGTGGTGAAACACCAGCAACAGAAAGTACGTCGCCAATAAAGCGGCACACAGAAACACCAGCAAACCAGAGCGCGTGCGTGCGTGCCACTGCAATGCGCAGCCCAGCGCAATACTGGCAAGCAATGCATGCATGGGGACCATGTTGTAAGCCATACAGGCCACAACACCCACAGACACCACCAGCAACAACAGCACAGCCAGGAGGGATGACCGCGTGTGCCCCTCAAACAGCAACTCGCCGTCTTCTGTTTCCTGCGGTGCAAAAAAAGCATCAAACAAGGCCGACACCACCATACCGGCAGAGGCAAAACTGATGCCTGACTGCGAAAAACGGTAGGTCAGCCACAGCAGCAGCAAAGGCAACAGGATAGCCAGCACAAAAAATGCGCCATGCGCCAGCAGGTTGGCCGCATAGTGCGGCTCGGTACGCGCCACCATGCGCCACAACGCCATGAAAGCAAAGCCGGAAAGGATGCCGACTGCCACATCGAAGAAACAGCTGAACACGGCCGGCGCGTCCTGGTTGCCAGCCAACTGCTCCTGGATGATATAGCCGTGCAGGCGCGAACCACTCACCGCCTCCGCACCCGACAACATGGAAAACTTGTCATTCCCCAGGTAGCTACCGCCAATCAGCAGTATGTTCCCGCCATACATCATGTCCTGATCGCCGGTATGCAAGTCGGTCCAGGCTGTTTTCAGGATGGCATCATCAACCGGTTTGATCAGACTGGTGCCATTGCCATATTCCGCCTGGGTTCCCCCACGGCAAACCTGCCCGGGGTGCAGCGCATGTTCGCGTCGCTCAGCCAGGCTGCCCTGCATTGCCAGCGCGGCCACACGGCCGGCATTGCTGGCCTGCTGATCGTAAAACAACGCAAAACGGTCAATACCGGAACGGAAAAAATACACCCCGCCCCCTGCTGCCACATTCGCCGCATTATGCCGGGCGATATAGCGCAGATAGTCCATCTCGCGCCAGCCCACTCGCTCAGGCGAATCAATGAAAGCCTTGGGGCACACCAGCAAGACCGGCGTAAGCGAGGATAGCCGGACTAGGTTGTCGAACAGTGGGTTGCGCTGGCTGGCATCCGTCTTGCCGTAAGACAGATCCAGATCCCACACTACGGCAGCCGGGCGGTCGCTTTTTTCCCGGGCCAGCGCCACCAGCTTGTCCACGCCTTGCGATAAAACGGCAGGGCTGAGCGGTGACACCCCCTTGAAATAGCTTTCGTAATCCGCATCGCCGATGTCTACCTCCACCACACACTGCACACCCAGACAAGCGCGTGCCACCCCGGCACGCCCGGCAGGCTGGTCCGTATCTGTCGGCATCTTGGCGTCTGCATAAATCTTCTGCTGTATCAACACGGAAGACATCACCGACACGATGCGTTCCAGCGGCTGGGTCAGCGTTGCCACAAGGCAAGACGTGATGAAGGTCGACACAATCAGTGCACACAACCCCACCGCCAGCCGGACTGGCCCCCAGCTCATGGTGCTCGCCTCTTCACTGCGTCGTAGAACATGGCAATATTCTGCCGGCGCTCCGCACTATCCGGATGGTTCATATCGGCAGAGCACGCAGCCCGCTTCCCCTTGGCAGCCTGCTGGGGCGCACGCTTTTTCGAGCGCTCATAGACATCCATGGCGACAACCGGGCTAAAGGCATAACGGCTATCCTGCCGGGCCAGCTCGGACAGCATGTGCACTGAACACACATCGGCCTCCAGCTCTTGCCGCTCATGCAGCAGGGCAACTGCATCCAGCAACTCGCAGTGCTTTTTGACCCCTTCTTTGATAACGTAATTGCCCACATCAAAAAGCTTGATCACGTTCTGCGGGTTCAGCGCGCTGATCAGGCCCTTGTTCGCAGCCAGCAGGCTGGTCATGCTTTCTGTCTTGAAGCCGGCATCCACCATCCTGAACTGATGCCACTTGGTCTTGTGGCGGCGCAGGGCATGTGCCACCTCATGACCCATCTGATAACGGATCAGCATGCTGCGCTCCTGCGCCGGCATCTGGGCTAGGAATGAAAGCAGATTCTCGGGCACCACCAGATACCCGCCAGGATACATAGCCATCGTTAATTCGACGCCTTTCATGTACAGAATCTGGAACGAGTAGGGCGAGTCGTATTTGGCGCTCGCCAGCTTGGTGTAGTCATCCAGTGCCTGCTGGATCTCGTTTTTCACGGCCATCAGCTGTGGCGAAGCGTTTTTACGGGCATCCGATGTCACGCTGTCTGATTTCAGCAGTGCCGTGCCGATAAGCTGCTCGCTTTCCATCGGCAACCATAGTGTCTGCAAGGCCAGATGCTGCATTTTCGATTTGACATCGTTTAATGCCCCATTGAAATCGCCCGTACTCATGCTCTGCGTCAGCGCCATCTTGGATAGCTCGGCAGACACGGTTGCAAACATCTTCAGGTTACCCAGCGTACCGGTATCACTGGCCGCGGCACAGGCACGCCCGTTGGTATCCAGCAGATCCAGCATGGCCCGGTCGCGGGTGTAGGCCTGCACCACGGGTGCCGGGGCAGATTTCTCCGGCGCTTTGGCCCGTTTGTTACCCGGGGCAGGCGCTTTGGCTGCCTGCTCTTGCGTGGCATCGGAGGGGCCACGCAAATGGTTCATGACGCTCCCCACATCCATTGCCGGCAAAGACGGCATCGGCAGTTGGGCACACGCCCCCAGCAACACGGCAAGCGTGAGCGGTATCAGATGCTTAGGGGGTTTCATAAGTCACCGACATGGCATTGTTAGTCAGACCCCACTCCCAGAACAGGGTAGCCAACTGCGAACGGGCGAACTCACCATCTTCCTCGTGCCGAGCCTTTTGCAATACCCCGTACCGCTCTGCCAGCTCGGGATCCAGGCTATCGCCCAGCACCTCGAATATGGCCCGACGACTACCTTGCACCAAGGTAAAGGCCTGTACCTTGGCCGCCTTCAGGTCAACCGTGATAAAACCATTGCGAGGCGACAACACCTGGCTGCGCTTGCCGTAGGAGAGTGTGACTTTTTCGGTTTCCGACCAGGCATAAGCACCCAGCGGAATCAGTAACGGGGCATCCATCAACACCGGCCCACCGAGAACCAGACCGGAAATCGGATCAAAACGCTGCGCACCACTGCGCTCCTGCAGATGACTGCTGAGCATGCTGGTCGCCACATAAAAGCTGCCCGGGTCTTTCAGACCTGCCGCTTTGGGTGGCGCGATGCGCTTGAGGTTATCGCCCTGATGCAGCACATGGCGCTGTGCCGTATCGCGGGTCTGGTACACCATCACCTTGATGTCGGCTTTCACCTCTCCTACACAAGGATCGATAAAACTGAGATTGCCGTTTTTTATGATCTGGGCAGTTGTCACCACCTTGTCCAGATCGACGGTTTTGACCAGACACACAGCAGATGCAACCGGTGTCAGCAGACACAGCAAACTTGTCGTTACCGCAATGTACGCTTTCCTGTTCATGACTCCCCCATCACTCGACATCCATGCATAATCAATTTCCTTATGCATACTGCGCACTCGTTCTACCGAATGCATCATCAAAAGTGATGAAAGACCAGCCTGTCAGACCTTGCCAATCACGCTTGGCAACCATCGGGCCGGTGATAAAAACCACAATGCCCCGCCAGTGGCGGGGCATTGCAGTATGAAAACAGTGCCTGCCTGCAGAGTAAATGCTGTACGAGGCCAGCACGATGCAGACACACACGCGGCAAACCGTCGACAGCGCGATCCTGTTGCATAGCTGCCTGGCTAGGGCTGCACCGGGGGCCACATGGCATCGGTACGCTGCTGCAGCACGCCCTGCACCCAGCCATGAAACAGCTGGACACGGCGTGACAGCTGGCGGCGGTGTGGGTACACCAGATACACCGGCAGTGGCGCAGGCCGTGCCTGCGGCAACACTTCCTGCAAGGCGCCACTGGCCAGATGGTGCGCCACATCGTAGCGCGGCACCTGTATCAGCCCCAGCCCCGCCAGCGCGCAGGCGATATAGGTCTCGGCATTGTCTGCGCTGGCGTGCACCGGCAGCAGCATGCTGCGCTCGGCCTCGCCCTCCTGCCAGCACCACGGCGCCTGGCGGCCACTGCTGAGCGATACATAGCCCACCATCGCCTGGCCAGCCATGTCGGCCATATCCAGCGGCACGCCCTGCGCGGCCAAGTAGGCCGGGCTGGCACAGTTGACCATGGCAAAGTAGCCCAACGGGCGCGCCACCAGGCTGTCGTTCTGCACATTACCCACTCGTAGCGCGCAATCCACCCCTTCGCGTACCAGGTCTACCATACGGTCGCTACTGCCCAGCTCTATCTGTAGCTGCGGGTAGCGCGCCAGAAAACCAGGCAGCGCGGGTGCCAGCAAGCGCCGTGCAATGCGGCTTGGCACATCCACCCTCAGGCGGCCTGACACCAGGTCGTCCTGCGGGCGAAAATGCTGCTCCAGCTCTGCCATATCGGCAATCAGCGCCGCAGCACGCTCGACCAGGGCTTCGCCATCTTGCGTCAGGCTAACCTGGCGCGTGGTACGGTGAAACAGCCGCACGCCCAGCCGCTCTTCCAGCTGGCGCAGCGCTTGCGACACGGTGGCACGCGGCAGACCCAGCTGGTCTGCCGCCAAGGCAAAGCTACCGCTTTCCTTGATACGCAGGAACACGCGCAGTTGATCGATGCGGTCCATTGTTTGCGATTTACGGATAAACAAATCCGATACTACTTGTTTATTGTGATATTGCAATTAATTAACACTGAGGACTCCCACCACAGCGTTACAAGGAGCCTCATATGTCTGATCTGCACAGTACTCACGGCAAGGTAGTCCTGATCGCCGGCGGCGCCAAAAACCTGGGCGGTTTGCTGGCACGCGACCTGGCCGCACACGGCGCCAGGGCTGTTGCCATATACTACAACTCGGCCGCCAGCGCCAGCGATGCCGAAGCCACCGCCAGCGCGGTACGTGCCGCCGGCGCCCAGGCCGTTACCCTGCAGGGCGATCTGACCAGCGCCGCCGCCATTGCAAAACTGTTCGCCGACACCGTGGCCGCCGTTGGCCGCCCTGACATTGCCATCAACACCGTAGGCAAAGTGCTGAAAAAGCCGATGGTGGGCATCAGCGAAGCCGAATACGACGAGATGAGCGCCATCAACGCCAAGTCGGCGTTTTTCTTTCTGAAAGAAGCCGGCAAACAGCTGAACGACAACGGCAAGGTGTGCACCATCGTCACCTCACTATTGGGCGCCTTCACGCCGTTCTATGCCTCTTACGCCGGCACAAAGGCGCCGGTAGAGCACTTTACCCGTGCCGCCGCCAAAGAGTTCGGCGCTCGTGGCATTTCGGTGACAGCGGTCGGCCCCGGCCCGATGGATACGCCGTTCTTCTACCCGGCAGAAGGCGAAGAGGCGGTGGCTTACCACAAGACTGCCGCCGCGCTATCGCCGTTCTCGCCCACCGGGCTAACCGACATCCACGACGTGGTGCCATTCATCCGCCACCTGGTTAGCGCTGGTTAGCGACGGCTGGTGGGTCACCGGGCAAACCATCCTGATCAACGGCGGCTACACCACCAAATAAGTGCTGCGCCACGGCACGGCCAGACCCGCTGTCGTTTACAAAACAAGCCCGGTTTGTCTTGCAAACCGGGCTTGTGATCCACCTCCCCGGCCCTCGTGGCCGGGTACACGCTGGAGCCCGCCATGAACCCGTACCAAAATCTGCTGGACACCCAGCAAGCCTTTTTTGCCAGCGGCGGCAGCAAAAGCGCCGCCTGGCGGCTGGATCAGCTGGACCGCATGGCCCGCCTGCTGCAAGACAACCAGGCGACACTGTGCGACGCGCTATACCAGGACTTTCACAAGCCACCATTCGAGCAGCAGTTTGAAATCAGCGTACCGCTGGGGGTGATCGACTACTACCGCAGCCACCTGGCCACGCTGATGGCACCCCAGCAAGTGGCCATTCCGCCGGGGCTGGAAGCCAGTGGCCACCGCGGCATGATCTACAAGGAACCCTACGGCAGCTGCCTGGTGATCGGCCCGTTCAATGCGCCCATCCTGCTACTGCTGGACCCGGCCATCGCCGCGCTGGCAGCAGGCAATACCGTGATCCTGAAGCCAGCTAACACCACGCCCACCGTGGCGGCACTACTGGCGCGGCTGATACCGCAGTATTTTTCGCCGGAGGCAGTGAGCATCGTGACCGGCGGGCGCGAGGAAATCGGTGCGCTGCTCGCCCTGCCCTTCAACTTCATTTTCTTTACCGGTAGCGCCAGCGTCGGCAAGGTGGTAATGCGCGCCGCCGCCGAGCACCTGACACCGTTGATTCTGGAGCTGGGCGGCCAGAACCCCACCATTGTGGACGATACGGCCAACCTTACCGCCGCAGCCGAGCGCATTGCCTGGGGGCACAACGCCATCTCCGGCCAATGGTGCATCGCGCCGGGCTATGTCTGCGTGCAGCGTAGCGTAGCCGACGCCTTTATCGCCGAGCTGAAAGCCGCCATCGTGCGCATGTACGGCAACGACCCGCAGCACAGCCCGGACTTCGCCCGCATGATCTCCGAACACGACACCGAACGCGTAGCTGGCTACATCCAGCCAGACAAAGTAGTGCACGGCGGCCGTTACAACGTGGCGGCGCGCTACGTGGAGCCGACGGTGCTGTACCCCGCCAGCTGGGACGACCCGTCCATGCAGCAGGAAATCTTCGGCCCGGTGCTGCCGGTACTGGTGTACGACGATCTGGGCAGCGTACTGGCGCAGATTGCGCGCAAGCCCAAGCCGCTGGCGGCCTATTTGTTCAGCGAGCATGCCCCTACCGTAGAACGCTTTCTGGCGACGCTGTCGTTTGGCGGCGGCTGCATCAACCAGACCAATCTGCACTGCTGGATCGACAGCCTGCCTTTTGGCGGCGTGGGCTACTCCGGCATGGGCAAGTACTACGGTCAGGCCGGTTTCGATGCGCTATCCAACCGCAAGGGGATACTCGTTGGCCGCAGCGATGCCGACATCGACGTTTTCCCGCCCTACGCCGGCAAGGACATTGCGGCCAACCTGTCGGTATTCAGCTGGCCAGCTGGCGCAGATAATTAAGGAGAAAACATGCACGTTATTCTGGTCATCGCAGGCGGCCTGGGGCTGCTGGGTTTATTTGTGTTGTTTGGCTGGCTATGGGGTGCCAACACAGCCGCCATGACGCTGGCCGCCAAGGTGTTTGTACCGGCCTGGCTGGTGGTGGCGCTGGTAAATATGTGGATAGGCGTGAGCCACGCCGGCTACACGCTGCGCGAGGAGCTACCCATCATGCTACTGGTGTTTGCCGTGCCCGCCGTGGCCGGGGCGGTAGCGGTGTATTTGCTGGCGCGCAGCTAGGCTGGCTGCGGCCAACCTTGCTACGCTGCAAAAGGTTGGCCGCACAGCAAAGCACAAGGCCCCGCCTATGGCGGGGCCTTGCTGTTGACGATGCTGCCACCTGCGTGGCACAGGCAGCAGCGGAGCAGCGCTTACTTCAGGTCGAAACGGTCCAGCGTCATCACCTTGTTCCAGGCGCGGACGAAGTCGCGTACAAAGCGGGCCTCGCCGTCCTGCTGGGCGTACACCTCGGCCAGCGCCCGCAGCTGCGAGTTGGAGCCGAACACCAGGTCGACACGGCTGGCGGTCCACTTCACGCTACCGGTGTCGCGGTCGCGGCCTTCAAAGCGGCTGGCCTCTTCCGACGTCGGCGCCCACACGGTGCCGATATCCAGCACGTTGACGAAGAAGTCGTTGCTCAGTACGCCAGGGCGTTGGGTGAACACGCCATCCTGCACACCACCGGCATTGGCGCCCAGTACCCGCAGGCCACCAACCAGCACCGTCATTTCCGGCGCGCTCAGCTTCAACAGCTGTGCCTTGTCCACCAGCAACTGCTCGGCGGGCACGCGGAAAGCCTGCTGCTGATAGTTGCGGAAGCCATCGGCCTGCGGCTCCAGTACCGCGAACGACTCGACATCTGTCTGCTCGGCCAGCGCGTCCATGCGGCCTGCAGCAAACGGCACCGTGACGGCGTGGCCTGCCGCTGCGGCAGCCTGTTCTACCGCAGCGCCACCGGCCAGTACGATCAGATCGGCCAGCGATACTTTCTTACCACCCTGCTGCGCGGCGTTAAAGCGCTGCTGAATGCCTTCCAGCACGGCCAACACGCGGGCCAGCTGCGCCGGTTGGTTCACTTCCCAGTCTTTCTGCGGGGCCAGGCGGATGCGGGCACCGTTGGCACCACCGCGCTTGTCGGAGCCGCGGAAGGTGGATGCAGATGCCCAGGCGGTGGCCACCAGCTCGGCCACGCTCAGGCCGCTGGCCAGTACCTCGGCCTTCAGCGCGGCCACGTCGGCGTCATCCACCAGCACGTGGTCTACTGCCGGGATCGGGTCTTGCCAGATCAGGTCTTCTGCCGGCACCTCCGGCCCCAGGTACAACGCTTTCGGGCCCATGTCGCGATGCGTCAGCTTGAACCAGGCACGGGCAAAGGCGTCGGCAAACGCTTGCGGGTCCTGATGGAAGCGGCGCGCAATCGGCTCGTAAACCGGGTCAAAGCGCAGGCTCAAATCGGCCGTGGTCATCATGGGCGCATGTTTCTTGGCAGGGTCGTGCGCGTCCGGAATCATGTGTTCCGGCTTCACGTTCTGGGCAACCCACTGGTGCGCGCCGGCCGGGCTCTTGGTCAGTGCCCATTCGTAGCCGAACAGCATGTCGAAGTAGCCGTTATCCCAGGTGGTGGGGTTGGGTTTCCACGCGCCTTCAATACCACTGGTGGTGGTATGCACCCCCTTGCCGCTGCCCAGCTGGTTGATCCAGCCCAGGCCCATGGCTTCCAGCGGGGCGGCTTCCGGCTCCGGGCCCACCAGGGCCGGGTCGCCAGCGCCGTGCGCCTTGCCGAAGGTGTGGCCACCAGCTACCAGCGCCACGGTTTCTTCGTCGTTCATGGCCATGCGGGCGAAGGTTTCGCGCACGTCACGGCCGCTGGCTACCGGGTCTGGGTTGCCGTCCGGGCCTTCCGGGTTCACGTAGATCAGGCCCATCTGCACGGCGGCCAAGGGGTTGTCCAGCTCGCGGTTGCCGCTATAGCGGCTGTTTTCCTTGTCGCTGGTGGCCAGCCATTCTTTTTCGCCACCCCAGTAAATGTCTTCTTCCGGCTGCCAGATGTCGGCGCGGCCACCGCCGAAACCGAAGGTCTTGAAGCCCATGGATTCCAGCGCACAGTTGCCGGCCAGGATCATCAGATCGGCCCACGACAGCTGGTTGCCGTATTTCTGTTTGATCGGCCACAGCAGGCGGCGCGCCTTGTCGAGGTTGCCGTTGTCGGGCCAGCTGTTCAGCGGGGCAAAACGCTGGTTACCGGTGCCGCCACCGCCACGGCCGTCGGCGGTACGGTAGGTACCGGCGCTATGCCAGGCCATGCGGATGAACAGGCCGCCGTAGTGGCCCCAGTCGGCCGGCCACCAGGCTTGCGAGGTGGTCATCAGCGCGTACAGGTCTTTCTTCACCGCGGCCAGGTCCAGCTGCTGGAAGGCTTCCGCATAATCGAAATCATCGCCCAGCGGGTTAGACGCGGGGGCGTGCTGGTGCAGGATGCCCAGGTTCAGCTGGTTGGGCCACCAGTCACGGTTGGCGCGGGCGCCGAAGGTGGCTTTGGTGGCAGAGGCGCGGTGGAAGGGGCATTTCTGTTCGGTGCTCATGCTGTCTCTCCTTGCTTGAGGTGTCTGTCTGACTTGGTGAGATCAGCATAGTTGCCCTCGGCCCACATGACTATTGAATTGATTTAATCAAAGCAATGGAATTTTACTATCACATAGCCAATGGCAATAATAAAGATGCAAAAAACCCCGCCTGACGGGCGGGGCTGGCTTGGGCAAATGGTCGCCAGGCTTAGCCTTTCAGCACCTCGGCCATGGCATCGGCCACGTATTCCACGTTGCGGCTGTTCAGGCCGGCCACGCACATGCGGCCGGAGCGCACCAGATACACGGCAAACTCTTCGCGCAGGCGGTCTACCTGCGCCGGGCTCAGGCCGGTGTAACTGAACATGCCGCGCTGCTTGATAAAGTAGCTGAAATCACGGCCAGGCACCTTGGCGCTCAGCACCTCGTACAGCTTCTGGCGCATGGCCTTGATGCGTACGCGCATCTCGGTCACTTCGCCTTCCCACTCGGCGCGCAGTGCGGCGTCGTTCATCACGATGGCAGTCACCTGGCCACCGTGGGTGGGCGGGCTGGAGTAGTTGCGGCGTACGGTGGCCTTCATCTGGCCCAGCACGCGGCCGGCTTCCTCTGCCGTACCACACACTACCGACAAGCCGCCACAGCGCTCGCCGTAGAACGACAGGTTTTTGGAGAAGGAGTTGCTCACCACAAAGCTCACACCGGCTTCGGTCATGGCGCGGATGGCAAAGGCGTCGTCGTCCAGGCTGTCACCAAAACCCTGGTAGGCAATGTCCATGAACGGCAGCAGGTCACGTGCTTTTACCACCTCGATCACCTTGCGCCACTGGTCCTGGTCCAGGTCCACGCCGGTAGGGTTGTGGCAGCACGGGTGCAGCAGCACGATGGTTTTGGCGGGCAGCTGGCTGAAGCAGGCGATCATGTCGTCAAACTTCACCCCGCCAGTTTCAGCGTCGTAGTACGGGTAGTCGTGCACGGTAAAGCCGGCACCTTCAAACATGGCACGGTGGTTATCCCAGGTAGGGTTGCTGACCCATACGTCCACGTTGGGGAAATAGCGCTTGAGCAGGTCGCCGCCAATCTTCAGCGCGCCGGAGCCGCCAATGGTCTGGATGGTAGCGATGCGGCCAGCCTGTACGGCTTCGTGCTGTGCGCCCCACAGCAGCTGCTGCACGGCGGTACGGTAGTTGGCCGCACCTTCCATGGGCTGGTAGCTGCGCGGGCCTGCTTCGGCCACGCGGCGCGCTTCGGCTTTTTGTACCGACGGCAGCAGCGGAATGCGGCCTTCTTCGTCGTAGTACAGGCCGATACCCAGGTTCACTTTCGGGCTGCGGCTGTCCTTGTTGAAGGTTTCCACCAGGGTGAGGATGGGGTCGCCTGCATAGGCTTCAACGTGTGCAAACATGATCTTGTGGTTTCTCTCTCTAACGTCTGGTACCGCGCCAAACGCAGTACACGGGGGTATCCGTCGATAAAAGTAACACAAACGCGCTAGCGCGCCAGACCATCGCCTGAAAAAGCCGAAAATGCGCAACAAACCCGCCATCCGGACAGCAACAGCAGCATTTCATTTCCGCAAACACACCACAGCCTCAGCCGGGGCTGGCCGTACAGGCCATAGCACCTCAGGCCACGGCGCTACAGGCCGGGGCAGCCGGTACCGCCAGGTTCATGGCGTGCTCTACGACTTCGCCCAGAACGATCACCGCCGGGCTGGCCAGGCCGCTGGCGGCCACGTCGGCTTGCAGATGTGCCAGCGTAGTCACCAGATGCTGCTGCTCACGGCAGCCTGCACGGTGCACCACCGCCACCGGCAAGTTGGCCGCAAAACCGGCGGCCAATAGCTGCGGCACCAGCTGCGGCAAGCCGGCCATGCCCATGTAACAGACCACAGTGAGACGGCTGTGCGCCAAGGCCACCCAGTCTGGCTGGCTGCCGTCCTGCGTATGTGCGGTCACCAGCGCCACGCCCCGTGCCACACCACGGTGGGTCAGCGGCAGGCCCAGGTCGGCGCCGGCAGCAAAACCAGCAGTAATGCCATTGACAGCCTCTACCGCTACGCCGCGCTCGGCCAGCCATGCCCATTCCTCGCCGCCACGGCCGAAGATAAACGGGTCGCCGCCTTTCAGCCGCGCCACCTGCCGCCCTTGGCGGGCGTAGCGCGCCATCAGCCGCAAGATGAAGGCTTGTGGCGTGGACTTGCAGCCACCACGCTTGCCCACTGGCACGATACGGGTACCGGGTCGGGCAAAGTCCAGGATATCGCGCCCGACCAGGTCGTCCACCAGCCACACGTCGCAAGCCTGCAGCACGCGCAATGCCTTGAGCGTGAGCAGCTCCGCGTCACCGGGCCCCGCGCCAACCAACCATACCTTGCCATTCATGCTGCGTTCCTTTCTGCGTCCGCGCCCGGTGTCCGAGCCGCTTTGCACGATACATCAAGCCAAAAGTTCTGCCAGATCGTTTTCTTATAACCAAATAGCCGCATAGCCATCGCTATACCGTGGCGCGCTGGCATAGCCGCTTCAGCTCCGGCACGCAGCTGCCACAGCCGGTGCCGCAGCGCAGCTCGCGCTGCAGGCCTGCCACGTCCAGCCCGCGTGCCACGCCCGCCACGATGGCATCTTCGCGCACGCCTTCGCAGCTGCACACCACGCGCGCCAGCGCCTCACCACCCGCCCTGCCCTGCAGTAAGGCGCCGAGGCTGGCCGGTGGCTGGCCACCGTCCAGCCAGGCGCCCAGTGCTGGCGCCGCCGCCGTATCTCCAGCCAGCAGATAGCCCAATGGCAGGTTTGCGGCCAACCACACGCGGCGCAACACGCCGCGCGCCGGGTCGTCGAACGCCGCCAGCACCGCACCGGGCGGCTGCAATACGCTAGCCAGCTGCTGCAATACCGCAGCCGATGGTGCCTCGGCTGCGGCCAACTCCAGCTGCAGGCCGGGCTGCCCCGCCAGGCTGATGGCCACCGACACGGCGTAGGAAAAATGGGCGCGCAGCACGTCCAGCTGCAACCGCAAGTTGGCCGCATCACCCCGTACTTGCAGCGACGCACGCCACGGCAGCCGCGCTGGCGCCACGCTGACGGCAGCCAGCTTCAGCTCCGGCTGCTGCGACAGCGGGTCTACGACACGGCTGGTCAGTGCGTTGATACCCAGCCCGCCCAGCGTGGCGCTGCCCCAGTGCATGGGCACGAACACCACGCCGGGGCGCAGGCCGTCATCGGCCACCACGGGCAGCACCGCGCTGCCGCGCTTGTTACGCAGCATGGCAAGCATGCCGGCCTGCAGGCCATGGCGTGCCATGTCGCGCGGGTGCATGACAAGCTGCGGCAGCGCCACATGGCGGTTTAGCCCCGGTACCAGCGCGGTGCGGCTCATGCTGTGCCAGTGGTCGCGCAGGCGGCCACTGGTCAGGCGGAGCGGAAAATGCGCCGATACCTTGTCGGCCGGTGCTTGCCAGCCAACATCAACAAAGCGGGCGCGGCCGCTGGGTG
Source organism: Vogesella perlucida (assembly GCF_979366545.1). Taxonomy (NCBI): domain Bacteria; kingdom Pseudomonadati; phylum Pseudomonadota; class Betaproteobacteria; order Neisseriales; family Chromobacteriaceae; genus Vogesella; species Vogesella perlucida. The sequence goes on along the minus strand of NZ_CEETRO010000002.1, from coordinate 435,850 downwards.
TGGGGTAGCGGCCATCGCCGTACAGGCGGCTGCGGCCAAGCTGGCCGTCAAACGGCCATTGCTGCGGCCCGAGTTGATCCAGCAGCGCGTAATCCAGCCGGCTGTAATCCAGGTCGCGCCCGGCGGTGGTGGCGGCGTGCTCGGTAAACACCGCCGCCGCGTTGGCAAAGGTAAACAAGCTCTCCCGTTCCGGGGCGATGGCCGCAGCCAGCCGCTGGGCCACGGCGGCCACAATGCGCCAGTCCTCGCGCGCCTGCCCTGGCGGTGGCAGCGCGGCGCGCACGCGGCTGATGCGGCGTTCGCTATTGGTCATGCTGCCGTCTTTTTCCGGCCAGGTGGCGGCCGGCAGCACAATGTCGGCAAACGGCAGCGTGTGGCTGCTGGTAAAGGCTTCCTGCACGATGACGCAGTCCACCTTTTGCAAGGCTTCGCGCACCAGCGCCTGGTCTGGCAGCGAAAACGCCGGGTCGGTACAGGCTATCCACAACAGCTTGATGCGCCCTGCCGCGGCGGCCTCGAACAGCGCCACCGCGGGCAGGCCAGGGTTGGCCGGCAGGGCGGGCACGCCCCACAGCGCGGCCACTTCGGCGCGGTGTGCCGCGTCGGCCGGGTCGCGGTGGCCGGGCAGCACGGTGGCCAGGCCGCCGACCTCGCGCCCGCCCATGGCATTGGGCTGGCCGGTCAGTGAAAAAGGCCCGCAGCCGGGGCGGCCAATGTGGCCGGTGGCCAGGTGCAGGTGGATCAGCGCGGCGTTTTTGTCACTGCCGTTGCTGTACTGGTTCAGCCCCATGGTGTAGCAGGACAGCGTGGCCGGGCTGGCGGCAAACCAGCGCGCTGCGGTAACAATATCGTCTTCGTGCACACCGCACAGCTGGCTGGCGGCGCGTGGCGTGTACTCGCGCAGGCGCGCCCGCAGCGCGTCAAAGCCCTCGGTGTGCTGCGCAATGTAGTCACGATCGATCAGGTCTTCCCAGATCATCACGTTGAGCATGGCGTGAAACAGCGCCACGTCGCTGCCGGGCAGCACTGGCAGGTACAGGTCGGCCAGGCTGGCGGTATCGGTGCGGCGCGGGTCGGCCACGATGATTTTCATGGCAGGGTTGGCCGCACGCGCCGCCTCCAGCCGCCGAAACAGCACCGGATGCGCCACCGCCATATTGGAACCGGCAATAAACACGCAGCTAGCGTGGTCGAAGTCTTCGTAGCAGGAGGGTGGCGCGTCGGCGCCCAGGGTGCGCTTGTAACCGGTGACCGCGCTGGACATGCACAGCCGCGAGTTGGTATCGATATTGTTGGTACCCACCAGGCCGCGCGCCAGCTTGTTGAACAGATAGTAGTCTTCGGTCAGCAGCTGGCCGGACAGGTAAAACCCCACCGCATCCGGGCCATGCTGCGCGATAGTGGCGGCCAGCTGGTGGCTGACGGCATCCAGCGCGCTGTTCCAGCTTACCGGCTGGCGCGCTTCATCCTTGCCGGTGCGCAGCTGCGGTTGCAGCAGCCGGCTACCGGCCACGCCGATGGTCTGCCCCAGCGTGCGGCCCTTGCTGCACAGGCGGCCAAAGTTGGCCGGGTGCTGCGGATCGCCCGCCACGCCCAGGCTGCCATCGGGCCGCGGGCTCAGCAGCACGCCGCAGCCGGTGCCGCAGTAGCAGCACACGCTGGCGATGGCGCTGCCGGGTTCACTTGTGGCATTCATGCTTGCTCCTTGCGGCCAACCTGGCCGCGCTCAGTCCAGCGCCAGATAAACAGTGCCGTCTTGCAGCGTCAGCGGAATGTGGCCGCTGCAGCCTTCGTCCGGCGCGCAGGCCTGGCCGGTAGCCAGGTCGATGTGCCAGTTGTGCAGCGGGCAGGCCACGCGGTGGCCGGACACGATGCCCTGCGACAGCGGCCCGCCTTTGTGCGGGCAGCGGTCCAGCAGCGCAAAGGCCTGGTCGTCGATGGTGCGGAACACGGCAATGTCGACCTGCCCTGCCCGTTTCAGTACCCGCGCGCCCTGCGGCGGGATGTCTGCCAGGCGGCAGACGGCTTTCCAGTTGTTCATGGTTGGTTTCCTTTTTTTGGCCACGAAAACACACGAAAGAACACGAAAAACGGCACGGCATTGCCGATGCCCATCGCGACGAGGCAGGCATGACAGCCAGTGTCAGTACCGCGCCAACCGGCTTGTGCATTTTTCCGTGCGGTCGGTGTGCTTCCGTGGCGACATCAGATTTTCTACACCGTCAACGGCGCAAACTCGTGCTGCGCCACGCCGCCGGCGTAGCGTTCGGCCCACGGGTCTTGCTCGAACGACAGCGCAAACTTCAGCCGTGCGTACAGCTCGCTGCGGCCAACTGCATCGTCCAGCACGCGCTGCTTGATGTAGTCCATGCCCACCCGCTGCAAGAAGTGCACCGTGCGCTCCAGGTAGAACGCCTCCTCGCGGTACAGCTGCAGGAAGGCGCCGCTGTACTGCATGACCTCGTCGTGCGTTTTCACCTTGCAGAAGAACTCCGCCACCTCGGTCTTGATGCCGCCGTTACCGCCGATGTAGAGCTCCCAGCCGGAATCCACGCCGATGATGCCCACGTCCTTGATGCCGGATTCGGCGCAGTTGCGCGGGCAGCCGGATACCGCCAGCTTTACCTTGGCCGGGCTCCACATACCGAACAGGTCTTTTTCCAGGTCGATGCCCATCTGCGTGGAGTCCTGGGTGCCAAAACGGCAGAACTCGCTGCCGACACAGGTTTTCACCGTGCGCAGGCTTTTGCCGTAGGCGTGACCGGACGGCATGTCCAGCTCGCGCCATACCGCTGGCAGGTCTTCTTTTTTGACGCCCAGCAAGTCGATACGCTGGCCGCCGGTCACCTTCACCATCGGGATGGCGTATTTGTCGGCTACGTCGGCAATACGCCGCAGCTCGGCCGGGTTGGTCACCCCGCCCCACATGCGCGGGATCACCGAATAGGTGCCGTCTTTCTGGATATTGGCGTGCACGCGTTCGTTGATGAAGCGCGCTTGCGGGTCGTCCGTGGCTTCGCCCGGCCAGGTGGAAATCAGGTAGTAGTTCACCGCCGGGCGGCAGCTGGCGCAGCCATCGGGGCTACGCCAGCCCAACACACGAAAGGTGTCGGCCAGGCTGGTCAGATGCTGTTCGCGGATGGCGGCCCGCAGCTGGCCGTGGGTCATGTCGCTACAGCCGCAGACCGGCTTTTCCGACTTGGGCTTCACATCGGCCGCACCGCCCACACAGCTGATCAATATCTGCTCCACCAGCCCGCTGCACGAGCCGCAGGAGCTGGCGGCCTTGGTGTGCTTCTTGATGTCATCCACGGTAAACAGCCCTTTTTCCTGGATGGCCTTGACGATAGTGCCCTTGCACACACCGTTGCAGCCGCACACCTCGGCCTCGTCCGGCAGGCCGGCCGCGCGGTTCTGCCCCTGGTGGCCGGTATCGCCCACCGCGCCCTCGCCCAGCATCAGCTGATCGCGGATGGCGTGCACCGACTGCTGCTCGCGAATCAGGCGGAAATACCAGGCGCCGTCGGCGGTATCGCCAAACAGGCAGGCACCCACCAGTTTGTCGTCTTTGATGACCAGCCGTTTGTAGATGCCGGCCATCGGGTCGGACAGCGTAATGTCCTCGCAGCCGTCACCGCCCATAAAATCACCAGCAGAAAACACATCCATGCCGGTGACCTTGAGCTTGGTACTGGTGGCGGCAGGGACATAACGGGCAATGCCCAGGCTGGCCAGATGGTTGGCCGCCACCTTGGCCATGTCGAACAGTGGCGCCACCAGGCCGTAGCTGACGCCACGGTGGCTCACGCACTCGCCCACGGCATAGACGCGCGGGTCGAAGGTTTGCAAGTGGTCGTTTACCACCACGCCACGGTTGCAGTGCAGGCCGCTGGCCTGCGCCAGAGCGTCGTTGGGGCGAATGCCCACGGCCATCACCACCAGCTGCGCCGGTACGCTCTCGCCATCCTTGAACTGCACCCCGGCCACGCGGCCATCGGCCCCGGCCACCAGCGCGGCGGTTTGCTTTTGCAGCAAAAAGCGCAGGCCCTTGGCCGCCAGGCTTTGCTGCAGCAAGTTGGCCGCGGTGCGGTCCAGCTGTCGCTCCAGCAGCCATTCGCCCAGGTGCACTACCGTCACCTGCATGCCGCGCGCCAGCAGGCCGTTTGCCGCCTCCAGCCCCAGCAGGCCGCCACCGATGACCACCGCGTGGCGATGGTTGGCCGCCGCATCAATCATGGTTTGCACGTCGGCAATATCACGAAACGTCACCACGCCGGGCAGGTCGTTGCCCGGCACCGGCAAGATAAACGGGCTGGAGCCGGTGGCCAGCAGCAGCCGGTCATAGGGCACGCTGCGGCCGTCGGCGGTGTGTACCAGGCGGCGGCCACGGTCCAGCGCCACCACCGGCTGGCCCAGGTGCAGGGTAATGCCGTGTGCGGCGTACCAGCTCTCCTCGTTCAGCATGATATCGGGCAGGGTTTGTTCGCCGGCCAGCACCGGCGACAGCATGATGCGGTTGTAGTTGGCGTGCGGCTCGGCACCGAATACGGTGATGTCGTAGGCGTCCGGCGCCAGCGCCAGCAGCGCCTCCAGCGTGCGCACACCTGCCATGCCGTTGCCCACCATGACCAGTTTGGGTTTGTTCATTGCCTTGCGTCCTTTCCAGCCGGCTGCGCCACCGCGGCGTTGCTGCGGCACGGCCAAAAAAAAAGCCCGCTACCGTGGGCACCCCCACGGTAGCGGACTTCCTTGTCCCGCTCTTGCGCCGCCATTGGCGCAAGAGACCTTTGCGTATTCTGGCTAGAGCAACTGCCGTGCCAGCCTGGCAGTACTGTTTCAGCCGCTTTTGCGGCCAACCCTGCCTAGCCCTGGTGCAGCGCCGCACCAGTTTGCTGCATGCCGGCCTGTTTGCCCCGAGGCAGCGCAGCCAGACACGCCCATGAAAAAACCGGGCACGGGGCCCGGTATCAACGCGCTTGGCGGGACAAACTGTTTTCGGTTAAGCCGCTTCCCGCTTGTGCTTCTGGTACAGAAAGTCCAGCACCGCGCTGCGGCAGGCGTGGTAGGCCGGGTCGCTGGCCAGTGCCAGGCGGCTGCGCGGGCGTGGCAGGTCTACCGACAATATCTCGCCAACAGTAGCCGCTGGACCGTTGGTCATCATTACGATGCGGTCGGACAACAGCACGGCTTCGTCCACGTCGTGCGTCACCATCACCACCGTGCTGCCGGTTTTTTCCACGATCTTGACCATCTCGTCCTGCAGGTTGGCGCGGGTCAGTGCGTCCAGCGCGCCAAATGGCTCGTCCATCAGCAGCACTTTGGGCTCCATGGCCAGCGCACGGGCAATGCCCACGCGCTGCTTCATGCCGCCCGATATCTCGTGCGGGTGCTTGTCGCGGGCGTGCTGCAGGCCCACCAGCGCCAGCGCCTCTTCGGTACGGGCGGCCAGCTGCGCCTTGCTCTCCTTGGCACCAAACACGCGCTCTACCGCCAGCAGGATATTGCCGTAGCAAGTAAGCCACGGCAGCAGGCTGTGGTTCTGGAACACCACGGCGCGCTCTGGGCCGGGCCCGTCGATCTCGCGGCCATTGCACAGCGCTATGCCATCGCTGGGGTCCAACAGGCCGGCGATGATGTTCAGCACGGTGGATTTACCACAGCCGGAGTGGCCGATCAGCGATACGAACTCGCCCTGGCGGATGGTCAGGTTCACGTCCTGCAGTGCCACGAAGCGGCCTTTTTTGGTATCGAAATGCTTGCGGATGTTTTCCAGCTCGACAAAGCGGTCCATATCAGTTCTCCTGCCCGAAGCTGGCCTTGCGCGCCAGCCATACCAGGGCTTGTTCCAGCAGCAAACCCACCAGCCCCACCACGAAGATGGCGATCAGGATGTGCTCCACGTTCAGATTGTTCCATTCGTCCCATACCCAGAAGCCCAGGCCCACGCCGCCGGTGAGCATCTCGGCGGCCACAATCACCAGCCAGGCCGTGCCCACCGCCAGACGCACACCGGTCAGCATGTGCGGCAACGTGGCCGGCAGCAGGATGACGGTAAACACCTTCCACTCTGATAGCCGCAGCACGCGCGCCACGTTCAGGTAGTCCTGCGGTACGGCACGCACACCGGCAGCGGTGTTGAGGATCATCGGCCAGATGCTGGAAATAAAGATGACCCAGATCGACGCCGGGCTGGCGGCCTTGAACACCAACAGGCCAATAGGCAGCCAGGCCAGCGGGCTCACCGGGCGCAGCAGGCTGATCACCGGTGCCGTCATGCGCGCCAGAAAATCAAAGCGCCCGATCAGGAAGCCCAGCGGAATACCCACCAGCGCCGCCATGCCAAAGCCCATGCCGACGCGCCCCAGCGACATCAGGATGTTCCAGCCTATGCCCTGGTCGTTGGGGCCGTTCTGGTAGAAGGGATCGGCAAACAGCTCGCGCGCCGACGCCCAGGTACTGACCGGGCCGGGCAGGCTGCCGCGGCTCAGCTGCGACACCAGCGTCCACAACAGCAGAAAAGCCAGCAGGCCCAGTAGCGGCGGCACCACGGCACGCAGCAGCGGCACCACCGGTGCCAGCACGGGGGTGGCGGCCAGGCGGGCCACCGGCGATACCGGCTTGCGGCGGCGTGGCAGCGGCATGTTGGCCGCAACAGGTTTGGCAACCGTCATGTCACACCTCCTCAGGCCTTGATCTTGAAGCTGGCGGCGTAGGCGGCCGGGTTCTTGCCATCCCACACCACCCCGTCGATCAGCTTGCTGCTGCGCATGTCACTGGCCGGTACCGGCACGCGGGCCATGGCGGCGGCGTCTTTGTAGATGGCGGTCTGGTTGATCTGTTTTGCCACCGCCAGATAATCCGGGTCGGTTTTCAGCAGGCCCCAGCGCTTGTGCTGGGTCAGGAACCACATGCCGTCGGACAGGTAGGGGTAGTTGACCTTGCCGCCGTCGAAGAACTTCATCAGCTTGGGGTCTTGCCACTTTTTGCCCAGGCCGTCTTCGTAGGCACCCAGGAAACGGCCCTCGATCACCGGCTCTGGCGCGTTGACGTAGGCTTTGTCGGAGATCAGCTTGGCCACTGCCGCGCGGTTTTTCACGTCGTCGATGTAGCGCGAGGCTTCCAGCAGTGCCGCCACCAGCGCACGGGCGGTATTGGGGTACTGTTTGACCCAGTCGCCGGTAGTGCCCAGTACCTTTTCCGGATGATCGGGCCAGATCTGCTGGGTGGTGGCCACGGTAAAGCCGATGCCGTCGGCGATGGCGCGGGCGTTCCACGGCTCGCCCACGCAGTAGCCGTCCATATTGTCTACGCGCATATTGGCCACCATCTGCGGCGGCGGCACCACGATGGTTTTCACGTCAGTCAGCGGGTTCACACCGTGCGCGGCCAACCAGTAATACAGCCACATGGCGTGGGTACCGGTAGGAAAGGTCTGGGCAAAGGTGTACTCGCGCGGCTCGGCCTTGATCAGCTTGGCCAGCGCCGGGCCGGTGGTAGCGCCCTTGTCTTTGAGCTGGTTGGAAAGTGTGATGCCCTGGCCGTTCTGGTTCAGCGTCATCAGCACCGCCATGTCTTTCTTGGGGCCGCCCACGCCCAGGTGCACACCGTAGATCATGCCGTACAGCGCGTGCGAGGCGTCCAGCTCGCCGTTCACCAGCTTGTCGCGCACCGCCGCCCAGCTGGCCTCTTTGGAGGGCACGATGGTGATGCCGTATTTCTTGTCGAAGCCCATCTTGGCGGCCACGATCACCGAGGCACAGTCAGTCAGCGGGATGAACCCCACCTTGACCTCGGTTTTTTCCGGTTTGCCCACGGGGGCAGCCAGCGCAGGCAGGATAAAGCCGGCGGGCAAGGCAGTAGAGGCCATCAGTGACAAGGCTCCCTTGAGAAAGTCGCGGCGGGCGTTGGCCGCAGTGTGGGGGGTGTCGGGGTGTTGACGCTGTTTCATGGTTTGCTCCTAGCGGTAGCCACAAAAGAAAAGCGTCCGTCGCCCTCTCGTCAGAAAGGGCAACGGACGCCGTTGTCCGTACTCCCAGGCTTGCGCCGCCGTTGGCACCTTCCTGTTGAATGTCTTGGCGCTACCTTGCGCCTGCTGTCACTTCAGCAAGTGTCGTGCCAGCCTGAAAACCTGCTTTTACTGTCCCGCTAGCGGTTTTGTGCACCGCGATAGCGCGGCCACGCACCAGCACGGCTCAGCCTTGCAGCCATTCGGCCAGGCTGATGATCTCTTGCGCCACGTCGGCCAGGCGCTTTTGCTGCTGCATCGCCCGCTGCCTCAGCTGTTTATAGGCGGCCTGCTCGTCCAGGTTTTTCATCTGCATCAGCAGGCCCTTGGCTTTTTCGATGACCTTGCGCTCGGCCAGCTGCTGCTGGGCGCTAGCCAGCTCGCTGCGCCGTGTCTGCTCCAGCTGGTGGCGCTCGATGGCCACCTCCAGCAAGGGCTGGATACGCGCCGCCTCCACACTGCCCACCACATAGGCCGCTACCCCGGCCGATAGCGCAGCGCGGATGGTGTCGCGGCGGCTGTCGTCGGTAAACATCACCACCGGCTGGCCATGGCGCGCGCCCATCACGCATACCTGCTCCAGCATGTCGCGCGACGGTGCATCGCTGTCGATCAGCACCACGTCGGGCCGTGCGGCAGCCAGCATGTCGGCCAGCTGCAGGTTGGCCGCCACCTCGGCCACCACGCGCACGCCCGCTGCCGCCAGCGCTTCTTTCAGCGCGGCGGCCTTGCCGGAGCCATCGTTGACCAGCATCACGCTTAACATGAGTAACCTGTCTTTGGAGTGAATTAGCCATAAAAGCAGCAAGGTCTGTGCCATGCCACTGACAACACGCTGGCAGCAGCGCCGCGCTACACTGGCGGCATGACACATACCGCCAACCTGGGCCCGGCGTCCTGGCGCATGCTGCAGGCGGCGGGCATTACTGACGCGGCCAACTTGCGCGAGCTGGGCGCCGTAGCCGCCTACCTGCAGGTAAAACGCAGCGGCCAGCGCCCCAGCCTGAACCTGCTGTGGGCACTGGAAGGCGCACTGAGCGGGCGTAGCTGGCAAGCTGTCGCCCGCGAAGACCGCCTGGCTTTGTTAATGGCACTGGAAGACCTGGAGAAAAAACATGACTGAACCGATACGCTGTGGCTGGTGCGGCACCGACCCGCTGTATGTGGCCTACCACGACCACGAGTGGGGCCGCCCGGTACACGACGACCGCAAGCTGTTCGAAATGCTGATACTGGAGGGCGCGCAGGCCGGGCTGTCGTGGATTACCATCCTGCGCAAACGCGAGCACTACCGCCGCGTGTTTCACGACTTCGACCCGGTCAAGGTGGCGGCGATGACCGACGCCGATGTAGAACGCCTGCTACAGGACCCGGGCATCGTGCGTAACCGGCTAAAGGTCAACAGCGCCATCCGCAACGCGCGGGTGTTTCTGGCCATGCAGCGTGAACACGGCAGCTTTGCCGCCTGGCTGTGGGCGCAGGCAGGTGGCCAGCCGGTGCAGAACCACTGGGCCACGCTGGCTGAGGCCCCGGCCAGCACGCCGCTATCGGACAGCATCAGCAAGGCACTGAAAAAGGCCGGCATGAATTTTGTCGGCAGCACGGTGATCTACGCCTTCCTGCAAGCTACCGGCGTGGTCAACGACCACCTGGTGAGCTGCCACTGCCACCCGGCCAACCGCCCGTAAGCGGCTCAGTGCCAGGGGTTGGCCGCCAGCAGCCTGGCGTAGCTGCCATCGCGCTGGATCTGGCCGATAGCCTGATTCAGCTGCGCCAGGGTCAGTGGCGACGCTGGCGACAGCGCACACTGCGCCCGCACGCGGTGCAGCACCTGCGGCGGGTTCAGCGGCAGCTTGGGGAAATCATGCTGCAGGTAATAGCGCAGCGCCGCCTCCCCCACGATGGCGTAATCGTAGCGGCCCGCCAGCAGCTTTTGCAGATTGGCCTTCACCGACACGCTATCGCTACGCACAAACTGCTGCTCCAGTATTTGCTCCACCCTGGGGTAACGGTAGCCACTAAGCGTACCGATAGGCTTGCCGGCCAGCTGGGTAATGCTGTCCAGCGGTGCCACCCGTGTGCTGCTGATCAGCAGATCACTGACATCGATGAATGGCACGCTCCAGCGAAACGGACCGGGCAGCCACTCCGGAATATAACCGCACAGCACATCCGCCTCACCCGCTTGCAGCGCCTGGGGCAGGCGCTTGCGCGGCAGGCTCAGGTAGCGCACCGGGCGCTTCATTTTTTGCGCCAGCAACGCCCCCAGCGACGACTGGAATCCTGCACCCGACTCCGTCTGACCCTCGGTCGCCGGTTTTTCCCTTAGCAACACCCGCAATGGCGGCGTCGTCGCCTGCGCGGGCCATGCCAGCCCCGCCAGCACCACTGCGGCCAACCCTAGCCTGGCCACACGACCGGCCAAACCCCTGTTTTTTATACGCATCATGGCAGCCCTCCTTGGTACAGCCTTGCTGGTATACGCTACCGCCCAAGCGCTCGCCAGCAGCATTTAGGGCTTCGATAATTCTTTTTTGCCCCTATCTGGCGACAAACCCGCCCGCCATGCCAGGCACAAAGACAGCGGGGAAAGATATGCCTGATGCACCGGCGTTAGCAGACAAAAACAGCGCATCCCCTCTTCATGACCAACCGTAGCCCCCTGCTTTGCTGCTGCCGACAGCGGGCATACTGTAGTCTGCAACACGCCAGCCAAGGCACTGCGGGCAACACGCAGCCCGGCTTTTATCGCGGCCATGCGGCAAGGCACACTGCCGCTAGCTAACCAAGGGAGCAAACCCATGCACAAGCGTACTTTCCTGCAGCTGGCCGCCCTGTCGCTGGCCAGCACCGCCCTGGCCGCCCCCGCGGCGAAACGCCAACGCATTGTCGTGGTCGGTGCCGGCATGGCTGGCCTGGCGGCGGCACGGGCGCTACACGACGCCGGCCACCACGTTACCGTACTGGAGGCCCGCAGCCGCCTGGGCGGGCGGGTGTGGACCAGCCAGGCCTGGCGCGACCTGCCGCTGGACCTGGGCGCATCCTGGATACACGGCAGCCGCGGTAACCCGCTAACCCAGCTGGCCAGTGCCGCCGGTGCCGCCACCTACCCCACCTATTACGAGCGCAGCGTGCTGTACGACAGCGATGGCGAAGAGGCCGATGCCACGCTGGAGCGCGAGCTTGCCGTCTGGCGCAGCCGCCTCTCAAGCGCGGTACGCACCGCCCAGCAGGCCCCCGAAGACCAGCCGCTACTGACTGTGCTGCAACAGGAACTAGGCTGGGCCAGGCTGTCGCCGCGCGAGCGCAGCCAGCTGCTGTTTGTATTAAATAGCGATATAGAACAGGAATACGCCGCCAGCGGCGAACAGCTGTCGGCGCACTGGTTTGACAGCGCCGAGGGTGGCAAGGGCGAGGACCGGCTGTTTCCCGGCGGCTTTGGCCAGCTGATCACCTATCTGGCACGCGGGCTGTCCATCGAAACCGGGCAGGCAGTACAGCGTGTGGACTGGCAAGGCCAGGGCGTGACCGTGCACAGCGCCAACCGGCACTGGACGGCAGACCGCGTACTGCTGACCCTGCCGCTGGGGGTGCTGCAGGCCGGTAGCGTGCAGTTTTCGCCCAGCCTGCCTGCGCCGCATCGCCAGGCCATACAGGCGCTGGGGATGGGTGATTTCAACAAATGCTATCTGCGTTTCGAGCGCGTGTTCTGGCCACAGCAAGACTGGCTGGAATACCTGCCACCGCTGGCAGAGCGCGGCCAGTGGGTAGAGTGGCTGAACGTGCACGGTGCCAGCGGCCAACCCGTGCTGCTGGGTTTTAATGCCGCGCAGTTTAGCCGCACGCTGGAGGGCTGGCCGGACCGGGCCATTGTCGACAGCGCCATGCAGCGCCTGCGCCTGCTGTTCGGTGCGGACACGCCCGCCCCGATTGCCGCGCAGATCACCCGCTGGCGCAGCGACCCGTACGCCGGCGGCGCCTACTCGTTTAATGCAGTAGGCAGCACGCCCGCCATGCGCGACACCTTGGCCGCACCGCTGGCGGGCAAGCTTTTTTTTGCCGGGGAAGCCACCTCGCGCCAGCACTTTGCCACCGTGCACGGTGCCTATTTGTCCGGGCTGCGCGCCGCCCGCGAGATGATGGGTTGATCAGGCCAGAGACAGCAGGTGCACGTCCAGCGCCGGGCTGTCTTCGGCGATCTCCTGGCCAAACTCCATGATGGTGTCGTCGTCCGGGTCGCTATGCCAGTTGACGGTAACGTAGTTGCCGGCCACTGCCGCCGCGTTCAGCCGTTCAAAAATCGCCAGAATTGCCTTGGTGCTGGCACTGTTGAAGTAGGCCAGCTGCACGTCTACGGTAATACGCACGTGGTCCAGTGGCGTCAGGTAGGCGTCCAGGGCTGCCATGATGGGGGCAAAAAATACGCTGGCGTTTTCCGGGTAGCTCTCGCCCCTCAGGCTCAGGTGGTGGCGGGCAAAATCAAAGTCGACTTGCGGGCTGTAGCTGGTGGCGGGGATATGAAGGTTTTGCATATCAGATAGAAGCTTTCAGATAAAACATGGTAATGGGGCTGAGCGGGCCGTCTTCGTCGATAAAGTCGAACTCCACCGGCTCGGTGGCTTCACGAGCGACGGTCAGAAAGCCCAGGCCGGCGCCCTTGCTTTCGGCGTCGTTGTCGCTGCGCAGCTTTTGCTTGTACAGCTGCTTGATGTCGTCGTTACTCATCCCCAGCAGCGGCATCAGCTTGTCGCGGATGCGGCCAACCTGCTCGCGCGCTACCGGGTTGGCACAGACCACGTAAAAGTGGCCGTTCTGTTCGCCTACCCACAGCGCGCCACGGCGGATTTCCTGGTCGGTACTGTCGCTGGCGGACAGATGCTCGGCCGAGTAATGCACTACGTTCTGCGCCATTTCTATAAATACCGAGAACAGTTTGCGGCGCTGCACATTACTGGCGTCGGTCTGGTTCAGGCGCTGGCGCAGCGCGTCGCCCATGGCACTGACGATGGCCTGCGAAAAATAGCCGGTGTAGTAGAAGACCACGCTCTGCTGGCGGGCCAGGTCTTGAAAGCGGTAAAAGTGGTCCAGGCTCATTCGCGTGGCTCCTTGATGTGTACGCCAAACAGGCTAACGTCGTCGCGGCGGCTGTTTTCGCCCTGCCACTGATGAAAAGCGTCCAGCAGTGCCTGCTGTTGCTGTGCCATCGGCAGCTGGGCGTGCTTGATGATTTGCTCCTTGAAGCGCTTTTTGCCAAAGCAGATGCGCTTGGCGCCGCCAATCTGGTCGATGATGCCGTCGGTGCTGATATACAGGCGGCTGCCGGGTTTTAGCTTGACCTTGCGGTTGTCCCACTGGTAGTCCAGCGGCGTGCTGACGTAGCCGACGCCTTTCTTGTTGCCGTCCACCACGTCCACCTCGTCGCCCTTGTGCGGCAGCACGAAAATGGGGGTTTTGGCACCGGCAAAGGTCAGCGTGTGGCTGGCGTAGTCGTACCAGCAAAACGCGCAGTCCATGCCGTCGTCGCTGCGCACTTCCACGTGCAGCTCCGGGTGGCGCTCATCGTCGGCCAACTGGCCCAGCGATTCCTTCACCTGCCGGTTGATGGCCCCCAGCAGCGCAGCCGGGTCGTGCAGGTCGTGGCTGCCCAGCACCTGTTTTAGCGCCGAGGCCATGATCAGCGTCATGAAGGCACCGGGCACGCCGTGGCCGGTGCAGTCGATCACCGCCACAAAAAAACCATCGTCGCGCTTCACGAAATAGTAGTAGTCACCGCCCACCACATCGCGCGGCTCCCACACCATGAAATAGTCCTGCAGGCAGGCAGCCATGTCGCGGCGCGAGCTTTGCAAAAACGACTGCTGGATTACCGAGGCATAATGGATGCTGTCCATCATCTGGCGATGTTTTTCGGCCTGCTGGTCGGCCAGTGCCTGCATCAGCGACACGCCCTGCCCCACACCGGCGTAGGCGCCATCTACGGTGATGATGAAACCATCGGACAGCACCTTGCCACCACGCTGCAGCGCCACAAAGGACAGCTCGGTCAGCGGCAGGTGGTAATCCACCACCAGCGGATTGGTGTCCATGAAAGCAGTACACGGCTTGCGGCCAAAGATCTCGCGGTGAAACGGCCGCGCCAGCATGCTCATGAAATGGTTGCGGTTGATGATGCCCAGCGGCTGGCCATCGCGCACTACCGGCAGGTTGGCCAGGCCTTCGTGGCTGGTAAACACTTCCAGCACCTGGTAGTTGCTGCTGTCCGGTGCCACCACCGGGGGCTGGTCCAGCAGATGGCCGGCCACCTGGGTCACGGCAGACAAGGCAATATTGTCACGCTGCATGTTGCGTCCTGCGTATCGGGAAATGCGCGCAGTGTAGGCAGCGTGCGTGACGCAACCGTGACAGGACTTTGACGCTATCGTTAAACAATGCCTCCAAATGAGGCCGCCATATTAAAGCAAATAATTTATGAAAATAGCGAACATCCTGCTGCTGGGCAGCACCCTGCTGGCCAGTGCCAGCTATGCGGCCAACTGCCACGGCGTGCCGGCGCTTGCCGCCCCCAGCGCAACCGGCCTGTGCGCTGGCGTGGTGGCCAGCGGGCTCACGCTGCCACGCGGCATCGCCATGCTGCCCGACGGCAGCGTGCTACTGACCGAGATGGTGCGCTGGGATGCAGCGGCTGGCCGCCTGCTGCGCTTCACCCGCAAGGCAGATGGCTGGCAAAAAACCGTCCTTGCCCGTGGGCTAGACCGCCCGCACAGCGTAGCGGTACTGCCAGATGGCCGTGTGCTGCTGGGCGAGGTTGGCCGCATCAGCCTGCTCAACCTGGCGACACCGGCACAGCGGCGCACCGTGGCCACCCTGCCGCAGCGCCAGCGCCACCCGCTTACCAGCTTTACCCTGGCGGGCAACACGCTGTACGTGAACATCGGCAGCAGCTCGGACAACTGCGACACGCAGCGCGGCCAACCACAGTGCGCCGAGGCCGAAGGCAGCAACCCCGCCGGCAGCGTGCGCCGCTACCGCGTACTGGCCGATGGCCGCCTGCAAAACCTGGGGGTGTTTGCCCGTGGCCTGCGCAACAGCATGGCCATTGCCGTACACCCCAATGGCAGCGTGCTGCAGGCCGAAAACAGCCGCGACGGCATCCACCTGCCGCTACAGCTGAAGAACGATAACGCGCTGCCGCACGACGAACTGAACTTGTTGCAAGCCGGCAGCCATTACGGTTGGCCGTATTGCTACGATCTGCAGCAGAACGCACCGGAGTTCCCGCGCTACCGCTGCAACAGCACGCAAGCGCCCACCTTGCTACTGCCGGCGCACAGCGCGCCGCTGGGGCTGGTCTGGTGGCTGGGGCCACAGGCACCGGCCGCCTGGCGCGGCCAACTGGTGGTGGGCCTGCACGGCTACCGCAAGCACGGCCAGCGCATTGTGGCCTACGCCACCGATAGCAAAGGGCTGCCGCAGGGCAAACCACGCACCCTGCTGGGGCCGTGGCGCGGCCAGGGCGGGCCCGCCGGGCCGGTAGAAATCGCCCAGGCAGCCGACGGCGCGCTGTGGTTTGCCGACGATCGCAACGGCCAGCTGCTACGCTTGGCCAGCCAGCCACCCGGCAGCCAACCGGGCCGCGCATCGCGTTAAAATCGCGCCCAAGGTTGGCCGCAACGCCGCCAGCTGCTACACTCCGCGCCTTGCCATATCAACCCACGCCAAGTCATTGTGAACAAAGCCAAATTCAGCACCCTGCAACTGCCGCAAAACCTGCTTTCCAACCTCGATAGCCTGGGCTACACCAGCATGACCGCCATCCAGGCAGAAAGCCTGCCAGCCGTACTGGATGGCCGCGACGTGATCGCACAGGCCAAAACCGGCAGCGGCAAGACAGCAGCATTTGGCCTGGGTCTGCTCACCAATATCAACCCGCGCTGGTTTGCCATCCAGGCACTGGTGCTGTGCCCCACACGCGAGCTGGCCGACCAGGTCGCGCAGGAAATCCGCCGCCTGGCGCGCTGCATCGACAATATCAAGGTCATCACCCTGTGCGGCGGTACGCCCATGGCGCCGCAACGCGCCTCGCTGGAGCACGGTGCCCACATCGTGGTCGGCACCCCTGGCCGCCTGCAAGACCACCTGTCGCGTGGCACGCTGGAGCTGGCCGGTGTCAAAACCCTGGTACTGGATGAAGCCGACCGCATGGTGGACATGGGCTTTATCGAAGAGATCGTCGGCATCGTGCGTGCCTGCCCGCGTAGCCGCCAGACGCTGATGTTCAGCGCCACCTACCCGGACAACATCCGCAAGCTGGCCGAGCAGTTCATGAAACAGCCGCACATGGTGAAGGTAGAAGCCCTGCACGACGCCGGCCAGATCGAGCAATGGTGGTACGAGATCGACCCGGACCAGCGCCTGGACATCGTCGCCCGCGTGCTGCACAGCGTGCGGCCAACCTCTGCCCTGGCCTTCTGCAATACCAAACAGCGCTGCAAAGAGCTGGTGGCCGAGCTGCAGCAAGCCGGCTTTAGCGCCGAAGCGCTGTACGGCGAGCTGGAACAGCGCGACCGTGACCAGATCCTGGCGCGCTTTGCCGGCAAGACCATCACCACCCTGGTGGCCACCGACGTGGCCGCCCGCGGCCTGGACATCAAGGACCTGGACCTGGTGATCAACGTGGACGTGGCACACGACCCGGAAGTGCACATCCACCGCATCGGCCGTACCGGCCGTGGCGACAAGCACGGCCTGGCGCTGACGCTGGTGAGCCCCAGCGACGCACGCCGCGCCGCCAGCATCGAGGAATACCAGAAAGCCGACCTGGCCTGGGAAGAGCTGGCCGACCTGAAACCGGCACCGGGCGGCCCGCTGCTGCCACCGATGGTGATGCTGGAAATTGCCGGCGGCAAACGTGACAAGCTGCGCCCGGGCGACATTCTGGGCGCGCTCACCGGCGAAGGCGGCGTGGATGGCAAACAGGTGGGCAAAATCACCGTGTTCGAGTTCAACACTTTTGTCGCGCTGGATCGTCACATTGCCCAGCAGGCTTTCGAGCGCCTGAGCGCGGGCAAGATCAAGGCCAAGAGCTACAAGATGCGTTTTGTGGAATAAGCCAGCCAGCCTGGTAAGGCATGGCACAAAAAAACCGGCCTCTGGCCGGTTTTTTCATGGGTGGTGCACGACTCAGGTGCCGATATAACGGTCTGGCCGGTGGTTCATGGCAATCACCATATTCAGCGACGCCGCCCCCAAAATGGAACCCAGCAGCGCCGGTACGCTGACCAGGAACAGCGAGGCCAGCAGGATGACCATATCCACCCCCAGCTGCAGCTTGCCGGCACGGATACCGTAACGGTCCTGCAGGAACAGCGCGAGAATATTGACCCCGCCCAGGCTGGCCTTATGGCGAAACAGCGCAATAAACCCCATGCCCATCATCAGGCCGCCGATCAGCCCGCTGTAAAACGGGTTCAGCCCGCCAAAATGGGCAAACTGGCCGTGCAGACTGGTAAACACCGATAGCAGGCTCACTGCTACAAAGGTTTTCAGCGTAAACAGCCATCCCATGCGTTTGACTGCCAACCAGTAAAACGGCAGGTTGATCAGTGAAAACGCCACGCCAAACGGCACGCCGGTCTGGTAGTGCAGCAGGAAAGCCAGCCCCGCGGTACTGCCGGTCAGCAGGCCGGCGCTCTTGAACATGGCCACACCAAAAGAAATCAGCAGCGTACCCACCACAATGGCCAGCACATCTTCCAGCCAGGTATGACTGAGCTGATCATCGTTATGGGGTGTCAGGGTGGTAGCGGTGGCACTCATGTCGGGCTCTCTATTGCGTTGCAACAATTTTGCCATTTTATCAATACTGCCAACAATCACAACAAACAAACATCAACCTATCTACAAGTAAAAAATATTGGCAATAACATTGCGCCAATATCAGAACAGTCGCTCACAACACGCATGGATGGCATGACAAGCAAGCGCGGCAGCAATATTTCACCCCGCGTATCAGGACTGGGCAATGTAACGGTCGGGCCGGTGGTAAAAACCGATCACCAGGCTCATGGCCGCCGCGCCGATCAGGGACCCCAGCAGCTGCGGCCAACCTGCTACCAGCAGCGCGCTGGCCATGACCAGCAGGTCGAAACCGAACTGCAGCTTGCCCGCACGCAGGCCGTAACGCTGCTGCACGTATAGCGCCAGGATATTCACCCCGCCCACGCTGGCCTTGTGGCGAAACAGTGCAATCACGCCCATGCCAATCAGCAAGCCCCCGAGCAGGCCGGTGTAATACGGGTTAAGCGCCCCGGCAAAGGGGAAAAGCGCGCGGTGCAGGCTGGAAAACAGCGACACCAGCGCCACCGCCACAAAGGTACGCAGCGTGAAGGCACGCCCCATCTGGCGCAGTGCCAGCCAGTAAAACGGCAGGTTGATCAGGAAAAACAGCCAGGCAAACGAGGTACCACTGTAATAGTGCAGCAGGAAGGCTACGCCGGCGGTGCCACCGGTCAACAAGCCGGCCTGCGCGAACATGGCCATGCCCAGGCCGATAAAGGAGGTACCAATCAGGAATGCCAGCAGGTCTTCTGGCCAGGTATGTGCCAGCGGATTGTGTCCGCCATTCAGGCACTTGCTTTCGCTAGTCATGTGCTTACCGTGGTGGTGTATCGGGACAAGGCCGCCACGCTTGCCGGGTAGGCAGGCTGGCGCAGGTTTCGATAAGCAACAAGCTTGCCAGTACATCGTGCCGCACCGGGGTGGCAGCACGGCGCAACAGCACAAGGCCCCGCCGGGTGGCGGGGCCTTGTCATGCACAGCGCAGATCAACGCTGCTGTCAGTACCTAGCGGGCAACCGGGCGCAGCCAAGCGCTTAGCGCGCGGATGTCTTCGGGCGTGGTGCGGCAGCAGCCACCAATGCAGGCGGCGCCGGCGGCTCGCCACTGGCGGGCGGCGTCGGCAAAGGCGCCAGGGTCGCTGCTACCGTGCCAGGTCTTGGTGGTGGCGTCGTAGCTCTCGCCCGAGTTGGGGTAGGTCAGCAGGCGTTTGCCCGAAACCCGTGCCGCCTCGCCCAACAATGGTGCAATGTGGCGCGGCGCGGTGCAGTTCACGCCCACCGCCACGATCTGCGGAAAATCAGCCAGGGCGGCCACGGCGTCGGCCAACGGGGTGCCGTCACTCAGCTTGGCCGCATCGCGGCACGAAAAACTGATCCAGGCGCGCGCGTCGGGGAACTCGTCACGCAGCAGCGTGGCCAGCGCCAGCGCTTCTTCGGCGCAGGGGAAGGTCTCGCCGGCCAGCAGGTCGGGGCCGGCGGCCAACAGCGCCGCGATACGCGGACGGTGGAAATCCATCAGCTGTTGTACGCTCAGGCCGTAGCCACCACGGTATTCGGAACCGTCGGCCAGCATGGCACCGTAGGGGCCTACCGAGGCCGCCACCAGCGGCGGCTTGCGCCCAGCCAGGTTGGCCGCATCGGCACAGAAGGCATCGCGCGCTTCTTGCGCCAGGCGTACCGACTGCTGCATCAGCGCCACGGCCTGCTCGTGGCCAATGCCGCGCTTGGCAAAGCCTTCAAAACTGGCCTGGTAGCTGGCGGTGGTGGCCACATCCGCACCAGCCACGTAGTAGTCGTAATGCACCTGACGGATAAGCTCGGGGGCTTCCAGCAGCACGCGCGCCGACCATAGCGCGTCGTTCAGGTCGCAGCCACGGCGCTCCAGCTCGGATGCCATGGCGCCATCCAGAATGATCACATCATTAATAGCCACTGCGGCCAACGGGTCTTGCATAGCTGCCTCTACATGCGAAGCGAGCCCGGCTAAGGGGCTCGCGCGTTTGAAAATAAACCCTGCTTGCAAGGCAAACAGGGCTTGTCTGATTGCGGGCCGGCTGCCAGTAAGCCAGACCGGCTTGCTGGCAGCCGCCACGATTACAAGCGGAACCGGGCTACCAGGGCTTTCAGTTCGTCGCCACGGGAAGCCAGCACGTTGATGGTGGCCAGGGCTTCTTGCAGGCTGGTATCGGTTTGCTGCGCCATCACGTTCACACGCTCGGCACTGCGCGCCATTTCGTTGGTGGCCACCCCCTGCTCAGCGGTGGACGAGGTGATTTCGCTCATGCGCGAGGAAATCTCCTCGGCGCTGTGTTTGATCTCCTCTACCTTGCTGGCAGCCTCGCGCGACAGGGTCACGCCGGAGCTCACTTTTTCGTTGGTGACATCGGCGTGGCTAATGGCCTCGCCGGTGCGGCGGATCACGGTGTCGATCATCTCGGCAATCTGCACGGTGGCCGTAGCAGTACGTTCGGCCAGCTTGCGCACCTCGTCGGCTACCACGGCAAAGCCGCGGCCGCTTTCGCCAGCACGAGCCGCTTCGATGGCGGCGTTCAGCGCCAGCAGGTTGGTCTGGTCGGCAATATCGCGAATCACGCCGACAATGCCCTTGATCTGCTCGGACTGGCCAGACAGGCTGCCCATCACGCCATGCAGTGACGATACCGCGTGCAGGATGGACTGCACTTCGCGCTCCACTTCGGTCATGGCGCGGTGGCTTTCCACCGAGTTGCTGCGCGAACGCGATACCAGCGCTTCGGTTTCACCCACGTGGTCAGCAATGTGGTTGATGCTGACCGTGATTTCCTCAATGGTGGCGGCGGTAGCCGACAGCTCACTGGACTGCACGCGCGAGTCCTGGGCGATCTGCTCGGCCACGCGGTTCAGGTCGGCCGCATCGCGGGCCAGTGCATCCGACTCCTCACGCACGGTGATGAACATCTCGCGCAGCTTGGCCACAAACTGGTTGAACGCTTCGGCGATCTGGCCGACTTCGTCACGGTTGCCTACCGGCAGGGTTTTGGTGAGGTCACCTTGGCCACTGG
Organism: Vogesella perlucida; assembly: GCF_979366545.1. Taxonomy (NCBI): domain Bacteria; kingdom Pseudomonadati; phylum Pseudomonadota; class Betaproteobacteria; order Neisseriales; family Chromobacteriaceae; genus Vogesella; species Vogesella perlucida. The sequence continues at coordinate 414,968 of NZ_CEETRO010000002.1, read as the reverse complement.
CCACCTCGGCCATGGCTTTATGCAGCACATTCAGTGGTGCCAGCATTTTGGCGACACCAGCGTAGGCCAGGATACCGGCCAGCAGCAGCGCCGCTACCGCCAGGCCTGCCATCACGGTCAGCAGTTGTTTTACCGGGGCCAGTGCGGCAGATTTCGGCACCACCACACCAAACAGCCAGCTGGTTTTCGGCACCGGGTACAGGGCGACCAGGCTGGTGGCATCGTCTACGGATACTTCCTGAACCTGGCCGTCTTTAGCCAGTGCACCCAGGTCAAAACCCGGCATCACTTCGCCGATTTTCTTCAGGCCGGAATCTTTTTGCGGGTGGGCAATCACGTCGCCTTCGGCGGTCACCAGGAAGGCAAAACCTTCACCGGGCAGCTTGGCGGCGGTCACTTCTTGCACCACGCGTGCCAGGGTCACGTCACCACCGGCTACCGCTACCAGCTGGCCACCATCCTTGCGCGCCTGGGCAAAGGTGATGATGGGGCGTTTGGTGGCAGCATCGATGTACGGTGGCGAGGCGATGGGGCCGGCGGCATCTTTGGCAGCCAGATACCATGGGCGACCGGTAGGGTCGTAGCCCGGTGGCACCGGGGCAGCGCCGGTAAACTGGGTCATGGTTTTGTCCGGCTGGCCGACATACATATCGTCGAAGCCACCGGCGTCACGCGCTTGATCCAGCATGGGCTTGAGATCGCCAGTGCCAAAACGTGGCAACACCGACCCCACGATCTTCTGGCGGCTATCCACCCATTCGCTGACAAAGCTCACTTTGTTGTCAGCCGCCATCTTGATTTCGTTCTGGATTTCCTGCTCCAGAGCCGAGCTCATTTTCAAGTACGCTACGGTACAGAACACCACCGATAAGGTAGTGAGTACCAGCAGGACAAAGATCATCAAGCGCGTGCGTAATGTCATGATTCGAGCTTCCCCTGAATGTCTATTGATATGTTTTTTCGGACAGCGGGATGGTACTACCAAGCACGCCAGCCAGATTCCCCAAGCAGCACAAAACAACTTGCATACAAAATACTGTTGAAATGGCACGTAATCATGCCCAGCCTGGCCGGATAAAAACTGTTTCCATCTCACTTGTAAGCTTTTTTATAGAATATATGCGCTAACGGGCGGGCTTTGGCCATCAATATATTTAAACCTCACCACGCTCTTTTGTTTGTTAGCCAAATATTGCAGTACATACAAGTTTTTTTGCGTGCTCTTTAAATGCACATGTCAATAACTGCACAAGAAACAGTCAACCGCTAGGGCATGGATTGTTGCAATAAAGCAATAGCGTGCCGCACCTTGGCCGGCAGCACGTCACGGCGCGGCGTCACCGCGTACACCGGCAACACCGGCGCCTGCCAGTCTGGCAGCACCTGCAGCAGCACCCCGGCCTGCAGCTCGGCGCGCACCTCGGGTGCTGGCTGCATGGCAATGCCCAGGCCACCTAGCGCAAACGCCCGCGCCGACAGCATGCTGTTACTGGCAATGCGGCTACGCAGGCGCAGCAGCTCTACCTCGCCCTCCCGCTGTAAGCGCAGCGGCGACAACCCGTGCTCTTGCTCCAGCCCTATCCAGTCGTGCTGGTATAGCTGGCCCGGCAGCTGCGGCATGCCACGCGCCGCCAGGTATGAAGGGGACGCCACCAGCACAAAAGGCCAGTCGGCCAGATGCCGGGCCACCAGCGTGGAGTCGGGCTGATTGCCGGCACGCAATGCCAGGTCGATACGGTGCTGCACCAGGTCGATCATTTCATCCTGAAAAAACAGCCGCAGGCTCAGGCCAGGGTTGGCCGCCAGCAGCGGGGCCAGCGCCTGCCCCAATACGCCCCCGGCAAAGCCGCTGGGTGCGGCAATGCGCAGCTCGCCCACTGGCTCGTCGCGCAGCGCGGCCATCTGCACGCTAGCTTCGTTGGCGGCGGCCAGCATGGCGGCACAGCTGCGGTAAAACACGCTACCTGCCTCGGTGAGCGTGAGTTTGCGGGTGGTACGGTGCAGCAGGGCTACCTGATGCTGTTGCTCCAGGCGTTTGATGTGCTGGCTCACGGCCGATGCCGTCATGCCCAGCGTGCGCCCGGCAGCGTTCATGGAGCCGTGTTCGATCACAGCGGCAAATACGGCCATGCTGCGTAGCTCGTCCATTACCAACCTCAGCTTAACAATGATTGTATTTCAAAGCGGATTATCATCCGAAAGCGCGTGATCTACCATGCAGTCATTCCCTACCCCACCCGAAAGGACACAGCATGAACATCGCACTTATCGGCGCCAGCGGTTTTGTTGGCCAGGCCCTGCTGCAAGAACTGCTCGCCCGTGGCCACCAGGTCACGGCACTGGTGAGCCGCCCGGAACGTATTACCGCTGCGGCCAACCTTACCGTGAAAGCCAGCAACGCTTACGATGCCGACGCCATCGCCCGCGACGTAGCAGGCCACGATGCGGTGATCAGCGCCTTTAACCCGGGCTGGGACAAAGCCGATATCCGTAGCCTGTTCCTGCAAGGCCACGACGCCATCGTGGCGGGCACCAAGGCCGCCGGCGTGGCACGCTTTATCGAGGTAGGCGGTGCCGGCAGCCTGTACGTGGCACCGGGCCTGCAGCTGATCGATACCCCGCACTTCCCCGCCGACTACAAAGAAGGCGCCGAGGGTGCCCGCCAGGCACTGAACCGCCTGCAAGACGAAAGCGTGCTGGACTGGGTATTCGTATCGCCCCCCGCGCTGCTGGCCCCGGGTGAGCGCAGTGGCCAATACCAGCTGGGCGCCAACGAACTGCTGATGGACGGCGACGCCCCGGCCGGCATCAGCGTGGCAGACCTGGCGGTCGCCATCGTGGACGAAGCCGAACAGGCCCGCCACCACCGCCAGCGCTTTACCGTAGCCGCCGCCAAATGAAACATTGGCTGACCGCAACGCTGCTGGCTGCCGGCCTGGCTATTAGCACCCTGCCTGCACTGGCAGGCCCGCGCGAGGACGCCAACAAGGCCCTGGTACTGGCTTTTTACGACGCCGCCTTCAGCAAGCTGGATGCCGAACAGGCAGCCACGTATCTGGCACCCGGCTATATCCAGCACAACCCGGAAGTCGCCAACGGTGTAGCGCCGCTGCAAGACTACGTGCGCTGGATTCGCGCCAATACGCCGCAAAGCCGCGCCAGCATCAAGCGTGTGCTGGCCGATGGCGACCTGGTGATGCTGCACGTGCACAGCCAGGACAAACCCGGCGAGCGCGGTGTGGCGGTGGTGGATATCTTTCGCGTGGCCAATGGCAAGATTGCCGAGCACTGGGACGTGATCCAGCCGGTACCCGCGCAGGATGCTAACGGCAACGGCATGTTCTAGCCCGCCAGCAAAACACCCGTCACGCCGCCCTGCTTGCCCCGCGCAAGGGGCGGCGTTTTGCTGCGTTTGCACATCGATAAATACCCGCCACGCATTGACACCAGCGCGTCAGGTCTTCTAGATTCTGCAAGCCACGCGCGACACGGCAGGGGCCCGCCCCGCCGCACCGCGCCGCACACACAGGAGAGACTGCCCACGCGGCAGCGCCGAAGGGGAATCGCCCCAGAAACTCTCAGGCAAAAGAACTGTGTGTGTCCGGCACTCTGGAGAGAAGGTTGGCCGCAACGCCGCCTCGCCGAAGGACACACGGTGCGCCCGCACCGCAATATCTCAGGCAAAAGGACAGAGGGGGCATCGTCCGGCATGGCCGGGCGGGTGCCATCGCCTGCGTCCCAGCCATGCCCTGCCCGCCCATGCCGCCACGCGGCACCCTGGGCACCCCGCCAAAGAGCCATGCACACGGCTGCAGCAGCAGCCAGACACGCCATGGAGAGAGATATGTTTACGCAAGACATGCAGATTGCCGGTTTCGACGACGCCCTGTGGGCCGCCATCCAGGCCGAAACCCGGCGCCAGCAAGACCACATCGAGCTGATTGCCTCGGAAAACTACACCAGCCCGCGCGTGATGCAGGCCCAGGGCACCCAGCTCACCAACAAGTACGCCGAAGGCTACCCCGGCAAACGCTATTACGGCGGCTGCGAGCATGTGGACGTGGTAGAGCAGCTGGCCATCGACCGCGCCTGCCAGCTGTTTGGTGCGCACTATGCCAACGTGCAGCCACACTCCGGCAGCCAGGCCAACGCCGCCGTATACATGGCGCTGCTGCAGCCGGGCGACACCATCCTGGGCATGAGCCTGGCCCACGGCGGCCACCTGACCCACGGCGCCGGCGTCAATTTCTCCGGCAAGATCTACAAAGCCGTGCAGTACGGCATCGACACCGGCACCGGTGCGATTGATTACGACGAAGTGCAACGGCTGGCCATCGAACACCAACCCAAGATGCTAGTAGCCGGTTTCTCTGCCTACTCGCTGGTGGTGGACTGGGCGCGCATGCGCCAGATTGCCGACAGCGTGGGCGCCTGGCTGTTCGTGGACATGGCGCACGTCGCCGGCCTGGTGGCCGCCGGGCTCTACCCCAGCCCGCTGCCGCACGCCCACGTGGTCACCACCACCACGCACAAAACCCTGCGCGGCCCGCGCGGCGGCCTGATTCTGGCGGCCAACCCGGACGAAACCCTGGTGAAGAAGCTGCAGTCGCTGGTGTTCCCCGGCATCCAGGGCGGCCCACTGATGCACGTGATCGCCGCCAAGGCAGTGGCGTTTCTGGAAGCGCTGCAGCCCGAATTCAAAACCTACCAGCAGCAAGTGCTGGATAATGCCCGCGCCATGGTGGCGGTGTTTCAGCAGCGCGGCTATACCGTGGTATCGGGCAAAACCGACGACCACCTGTTCTTGCTGAGCCTGATCGACAAAGGCATCACCGGCAAGGCCGCCGACGCGGCACTGGGGGCAGCCTGCATTACCGTCAACAAGAACGCGGTGCCGAACGACCCGCAAAGCCCGTTTGTGACCAGCGGCATCCGCATCGGCACCCCGGCCATCACCAGCCGTGGTTTCGGTGTCGCCGAGGCGAGCCAGGTAGCGCACTGGGTCTGCGATATCCTGAACGATATCGATAATGCAGAGGTCGCCGCCCGCGTACGCCGCCAGGTGGCCGAGCTGTGCGCGGCCTTCCCGGTTTACCGCTAACGCAGGCGCCAGCTGCACTGCAGCATCGGTAGTGCACACAGCGGCGGCATTGCTCAGTACAATGCCGCCGCTGCCCGGGCAGCACCCACACACCACGGCCCACACGGCCAGACAAACAACACCCGAGGCGCCACCCGCGCCCGCACCATAAAAAGAGAAGCAGCATGGCTATCAGCGTATTCGACCTGTTCAAGATCGGCATCGGCCCGTCCAGCTCCCACACCGTCGGCCCCATGCGTGCCGCACGCCAGTTTGTGGCGCGGCTGGAAAAAGACGGCCTGCTCGCCGCCACCGCCAGCGTGAAGGCCGAGATGTTCGGCTCGCTGGGTGCCACCGGCAAAGGCCACGGCACCGACACTGCCGTGCTGCTGGGCCTGCAGGGCGAATACCCCGACCTGGTGGACACCGACGCGGTAGACGGCATGCTGGCAGCCATTCGCGCCGACAAAACCATCCGCCTGCTGGGCAGCCACGTGGTGCCCTTCGTCGAGGGCGAGCACCTGATCCTGCACAAACGCAAGGCACTGCCCTACCACCCCAACGGCATGATCTTCGAGGCGTTTGCGGCCAACGGCGACAGCCTGTCCAAGCGTGCCTACTACTCGGTTGGCGGCGGTTTTGTGGTAGATGAAGCGGCCATCGACGCCGGTTTCACCCCGCCGGGCGTCACCGAGCTGAAACACCCGTTCAAGACCGGTGCCGAGCTGCTGGCACTGTGCCAGCGCCACGGTAAATCGATCAGCCAGATCATGCTGGAAAACGAGCTGGCATGGCGCAGCGAAGACGAGGTGCGCGCCGGCCTGCTCAACATCTGGCGCGTGATGCAAGGCTGCGTGAAGCGCGGCTGCGAGCGCGAGGGCATTTTGCCTGGCGGCATGAAGGTAAAACGCCGCGCCGCCGACATGTACCAGAAGCTGCTGGCCTCGCCGGAAGCCGCGCTGCGCGACCCGCTCACCGTGATGGACTGGGTCAACCTGTACGCGCTGGCGGTAAACGAAGAAAACGCCGCCGGAGGCCGCGTGGTCACCGCGCCCACCAACGGCGCGGCCGGCATCATCCCGGCGGTGATGCACTACTACGCCCGTTTTATCCCGGCGGCCAACGACGACGGCATTGTGCGCTTTTTGCTGACCGCTGGCGCCATCGGCATCCTGTTCAAGCTGAATGCATCGATCTCGGGCGCCGAGGTAGGCTGCCAGGGCGAGGTAGGCTCGGCCTGTTCCATGGCTGCGGGCGGCCTGGCCGAAGTGCTGGGCGGCACACCGGAGCAAGTGGAAAACGCTGCCGAGATCGGCATGGAACATAACCTGGGCCTGACCTGCGACCCGGTAGGCGGCCTGGTGCAGGTGCCGTGCATCGAGCGCAACGCCATGGCGTCGATCAAGGCCATCAACGCCGCCCGCATGGCGCTGCGTGGCGACGGCCAGCACTTTGTGTCGCTGGACCGCGTGATCAAGACCATGCGCGACACCGGCCGCGACATGAGCACCAAATACAAGGAAACCGCCCGCGGCGGCCTGGCGATCAATGTGATCGAGGTGCCGGTGAATATTGTGGAGTGCTGACCGCCAGGGTTGGCCGCAACACATGGCACAAGGGCCTGTCCCGCCACATGGCGGGACAGGCCCTTGTCACTTGATCCACGCAGCCCAATCAGACAAAGCGCGCTGGCGAGTACGGCGCAGGGTCGGTAAACGGTTTCTCGCCCAGCATCATCTCGGCCAGCAGGCGCCCCGATACCGGCCCCAGCGTCAGCCCCAGGTGGCTGTGGCCAAAGCTGAACCACAGGCCAGGGTGGCGCGGCGCGGCACCGATCACCGGGCGCATATCCGGCAGGCACGGGCGGCAGCCTACCCACGGCTCGGCATCCACCCGTGCCCCCAGCGGAAACAGGCCCTGCGCCAGCGCTTCGGCCTGCGCAAGCTGGTTTGGCGTGGGCGGTGCATCGCGGCGCGCCAGTTCCACGCCGGTAGCCAGGCGCAGGCCGCGCGCCATCGGCGCCACCAGAAAGCTGTTTTCCATGTCCACCACCGTACGCTGCAGGCCCGGCCCGCTGGCGTGATAGTGCATGTGGTAGCCGCGTTTTACCTGTAGCGGAATACGGTAGCCTAGCGGCGTAAAGACATCGTCCGACCACGGCCCCATGGCGAGCACCACCTCGCGGGCACGTAACACCCCACTATCGGTAAGCACCTGCCAGCCGCTACCCGCTTGGCGTAGGCTCTTCACCGCGCACTGTTTGAGCACCCCGCCCAGCGTCTGAAAAAAGGCAGCGTAGCCGCGCACCAGCGCGCCAGGGTCGCGGATGCTGTGCGGGTCGTGCCAGTGAATCGCCCCGCTAAAGCCCTGCCCCAGCCCCGGCTCGGCCTGGCGTAGCGCTGCGGCGTCCAGCACGGTAAGGCCCAGGCCGTATTCGCGGGCGATACGCTGGGCGTTGGCCGCTTCGTCAAAAAATGTGGCTTCGCCACGCCACGCCTCCAGCAGGCCCTCGCTACGGCGCAGCTCGGTCACCCCCGCAGCGCGGATCCAGGCGTCGTGCTCGGGCAGGCAGGCTTCCAGCAAGGGCAGCATGGCACGGCCTGTGGCCGCCAGCCTGGCCGGAGCCGACTCGCGCCAGTACTGCCACAGCCAGCCGGCGTAGGACGGCAGCGTGGCCGGGTGGTAGCGCACATCGGGCGAGCGGTTGGCCGCCAGGCGCAGCACCGACGATAGCTGGCGCGGAAAACCGTACGGGATCACCGCCGCCCGCTCCAGCAGGCCGGCGTTACCGTGGCTGGTTTCCTCACCCGGGGCGCGCCTGTCCAGCAGCCACACCTGGCGGCCGCGTTGCTGCAAAGCCAGTGCTGCCGATACGCCGACCATGCCGGCACCCAGTACGATTACATCTGCATCCATGCTGCTTGTTGCCTTCCTGCTGCCGCACCTGGGTTGGCCGCGGCGATAATGAACTGGCGGCGGCCAAGCCTGGCGCACCGCCACCCGGCTGACAGCCGGGCGGGTAAAAAACTTATTGGGCGATGATGTCGCGCTTGAAGTACTTCTGCGACAGGCGGCTCAGGGTGCCGTCCTGCTTCAGCGAGCGAATGGCCTTGTCCAGCTCGACTTTCAGCGGATCGCCCTTACGCACGCCCAGGCCGGTGCCCTCGCCCAGCGTGGCAAAGTCGCTCAGTATCTTGCCCTTGAACTCGAATGCCTTGCCCTGTGGCTTGTCCAGAAAGCCTTCCTGCGCATTCTGCCCTTCTTGTACCGAGGCATCCAGGCGGCCTGCCGCCAGGTCCAGGTAGATCTGGCTCTGGTCGCGATAGGCCACCACCTTCACGCCTTCACGTTCCCAGTGCTTGCGCACAAAGTCCTCCTGCGTGGCGCCCTGCAGCACGCCCACGGTCTTGCCTTTCAGCGCGGCCACCGTGGGCAGCAGCGGGCTGTCGCGCCGCGCCACCATCTGGATAGGCACGATGTAGATCGGCATGGTGAAGTCGATGGACTCGCGGCGTTTGGCGGTAATGTTCATGGCCGAGTTGATCACCTCGAACTTGCGCGCTTTCAGGCCGGGGATCAGCCCCTCGAACGAGGTTTCCACATAGCTGCACTTGGCTGCCATGCGTTCGCAGATGGCGTGACCCACATCGATATCGAAACCCACCAGTTTGCCGTCGGGCAGCTTGCTCTCAAACGGTGCGTAAAACGGCTCCAGCCCCATGCGGATGGCCTGGCCACCTGCCAGCGCCGGGCCGGCCAGCAAGGCAATGAGGGGAAGCAGATAGCGGCTAGCTGCGCGTTTTTTGTTCATGATGGTTTCTCCTGGCCTGGTCCGGTATGGCCGCGCCGGCAGGCTGCCGGCAGCGGGTGCGGCACGTGTTGGCCGCTTGCTGGCAAGAATAGATAAAATTTCCATAATGGACAATTTTTTTCTTCGTCGCTAAGCTGTGACCATCGTGACCCCGCAGCCATAAACACCATGCACGCCATCGACCACCACGCCGCCCCGCTCATCCTCAACGCCGACGCCATCCGCCCACACCTGCCCTACCTGCCGGTACGCCAGGTCTTGCAGCAGCTGTTTGCGGCCTTGGGCCAGGGCCAGGCGGTGCAGCCAGCGCAAACGCTCACCCTGTTCCCCGGCGATGCCGGCGATGTAATTACCTACCAGGGCGTGCTGGCCAGCCAGCAGCTGTTTGGCGCCAAACTGTCGCCCTATATCGTGACCGGTAGCAAGCCGCTGGTCACCGCCTGGACCAGCCTGTTTTCGATGCAGACCGGCCAGCCGCTGCTCTTTTGCGACGCCAGCCTGCTCACCGTAGAGCGCACCGCCGGCACTACCGCCCTGGCAGTAGAACAGCTAGCCCGCCCCGATAGCCGCCAACTGGCGCTGATAGGCTGCGGCGCCGTCGGCCAGGCCCACCTGCGCCACGTACTGGCGCTGCGGCCATGGACACGTATCCGCGTATTTTCCCCCGGCCTAGCCGCCGGCAGCGCGCTGCAGGCGCAGCTGCTGGCGATGGACACCCGCATCGAGCTAGCCGCCTCGGCCGACACCGCCGCGGCCGACGCCGACGTGGTGATGCTGTGTACCTCGTCCGGCAGCCCAGTGCTGGATGTAGCCGCGCTAAAAAAACCGGCGCTGATTACCTCGATCAGCACCAATGTGACTCAGGCACACGAGATTGCCCCGGCACAGCTACCGCAGATGGACGTGTACTGCGACCACCGCGCCAGCACCCCCAGCCGCGCCGGCGAGATGGTGTTGGCCGCACGCGACCACCAATGGCAGGCCGACGCTATCCGCGGCGACCTGGCCGAGCTGGCAAACAACCACTGCCCGCGCCCGGACTACCAGCGCCACGTATTCTTCCGCTCCATCGGCATGGGGCTGCAAGACATCGCCATCGCCCACGCTCTACTGCAGCGCGTACAGCAGGCGGCGTAAGCCGGTGGTAAAAGGTTGGCCGCGCTTGTGGCCAACCCCGCGCTGCGGCACTATGCGGGCTCTGCCCGGAACCAATACCCATGAGCCAAGCCGCCCACCCTACCGACCCGCTGCTGTCACGCTACGCCCACCTGGCCGACAGCATCGCCAAACTGTTTTTCCCTTACGCCGAGGTGGTGATCCACGACCTGGCTGAACAGCGCGTGCGCTATCTGGCCAATAATCTGTCGCGGCGCGAAATCGGTGATGAATCCGGGCTGGAAGACATCGAGCGCACCATTGCCGACCGCTTTGTCGGCCCCTACGAAAAGCTGAACTGGGACGGGCGGCGCATGCGCTGCGTCAGCAGCGTGCTGTTCGACGACAACGGGCAGGCGCTAGGCGTGATGTGCATCAACTTCAACATCGCGGTATTCGAAGACATGCACGGCATGCTGGGCATGCTGCTGAAAGGCGCCGGGCTGGTAGAGCAACCGGCCGAGCTGTTCCGTGACGACTGGCAGGAGCGCATCAACACTTTCATGCACGGCTGGCTGCAGCAACGACAGCTGGCGCTGAACGGCCTGGGGCGCGAACAGCGCCGCGAGCTGGTGGCCGCACTGTACGCCGAGGGGGCGTTTCAGGGCAAAAGCGCCACCCACTACATCGCCAATGTACTGGGCCTGGGCCGCGCCACCGTGTACAAGTACCTGAAAGAATTGAAAGAAGGCTAAGCGCCACCGGCAAAATCAAAGGCCAAAGGTTGGCCGCAGGCAGCAAAAAGCCCACCGCACGCGGTGGGCTTTTTATCAGGCGGGATGCGCGCGGCTCAGTCTTCCTTCTGCTGCAAAAACAGCGTCAGCGTCAGCTCACCGTTTTCGCCCTTCACACTGCGTACGTTCTGCAGGCTAAGGTCGGATGGCAGCAGCAGGCTGACACCGTGACCGATGCCCACTTTGCTCCAGCTTTTTTCCAGGCGCTTGGCCACCGACTGCGCCGGCAGCGGCGCGTCGCTTTCCAGCGAGAAACCATAGCTCTCGGCAGCGTTATCGAACAAGCGGCCAACCTCTTCCGACCCGACATAACGCTCGGCCATGCTGCCCATCTGGCGCGGCGACAGCTCGGGCTCGGTTTTGCACAGGTTCATCACTTCGTCCTTGAAGCGCACCTGCTCTTGCGGGTCGTCGATTTCTTCCGAGATCTGCTCCAGCACTTCGGCCACCACCTTGCTGCTGGTGCTGGTATCCGGCACGCGCATGGCCTGCAGGAAGTCGTCCAGCCAGAATTTGGCTTCGTTACCCTGGCGGTCTACTGCGTACAGCAGCGGGCCGTGCTCCAGCAGCAGCGCGCCTTTGTCGATCAGGCGCGGGTTGATGCCGCTGGCGTGGCTGATGTCGAACACCTCGCCGCTTTCCACGATGGTGAGAAAGTCTTCCTGGATTTCGGCCTTGAACAGGCCCAGCGCGCGCACCTCGCGGTCGCCGTCGCTCAGGCCGGAGAACAGGATTACTAGCAGATCGCCAGCCATGATATTGGGGTGCTGCGAGCGGGCGTACAGGTGCTTGGCAATGCGCTGCGACACCTCCAGCAGGTCGGCCTCGCCACGGAAGAACTGGCGGCTGTAGTGGTACAGCTCGTTCAGGTTCAGGTCGCTCTCGTGATAGAACTGGTACTTTTTCTTGTCGGACACAATGCCCTTCAGGTAGCCGTCCAGAATCAGCGCCGACACGCCCTCGTCCACCTGGGTGGCCTTGCCGGACAGCTGCAGCGGCTCGCTGCGGGCCGGGTTACCGACACGGTGTACCACAAGGCGTTCTACGCGGGCTTCGGTGATCTGCATGATGCTTCCTGTTCAGGGCTGAAAAACGGGTGGGGATTATCGCACATCCGGCGGCCTTGGCATCGCCCGGTATGCTGCGCCGCCACGCCTAGTCGTGGCCAAACTGCAGTGCGGCCAACCTGGCGTACAGCGGCGAGCTCAGCAGCAGCTGCTCGTGACGGCCTTCTGCCACGATGCGGCCACCCTCCAGCACGATAATGCGGTCTGCTTGCTTGACGGTAGCCAGGCGGTGGGCGATCACCAGCGTGGTGCGCCCTGCTGCCGCGTGCTCCAGCGCCTGCTGCACCAGCTGTTCCGACTCGGCGTCCAGCGCGCTGGTGGCTTCGTCCAGCAGCAGAATGGGCGGGTTTTTCAGGATGGCACGGGCAATGGCAATACGCTGGCGCTGACCGCCAGACAGGCGTACGCCGCGTTCACCCAGAAAACTGTGGTAGCCCTCGGGCAGCTTGTCGATGAAATCGTGCGCCGCCGCGGCGCGGGCGGCGGCGATTACTTCGGCATCGCTGGCGTCGGAGCGGCCGTAGCGGATATTTTCCAGCGCGCTGGCAGCAAAGATCACCGTGTCCTGCAGCACAATGCCGACATGGCGGCGCAGTGCGGCCGGGTCCAGCTGGTCTATCGGTACGCCATTGAGCAGGATGCGGCCAACTTGCGGGTCGTAAAAGCGCAGCAGCAGCTGGAACAGCGTGGTCTTGCCCGCGCCGGACGGGCCCACCAGCGCCACCTGTTCGCCGGGGCGCACCTGCAGGTTAAGCCCCTGCAGCGACGGCTGCTCGGGGCGAGACGGGTAGGCGAAGGTAACATTGTCCAGCTGCAGGCCCTCGCCTTCTGGCGGCAGCGGCAAGGGCTGTGCGGGCGGCTGCACTGGCGAGCGCTGTGCCAGCAGCGCCAGCAGGCGCTCGGTAGCGCCGGCGGCGCGCTGCAAGTCGCCCCAGACCTCGGCCACGGCGCCAATGGCACCGGCGGTGACCACCGCGTACAGGATGAACTGCGCCAGCTCACCGCTACTCATCTGCCCGGCCAGCACCGCGTGGGCGCCCAGCCACAGCACAAACACGATGGCACCGAACACCAGCAAGATCACCAGGGCAGTGAGCTGGCTGCGCGCCACAATGCGCGCCAGCGCGGTATCAAAGCTGCGCATCACTGATGCATCAAAGCGCGCGACCTCGTGCCCCTCTTGGGCAAAAGCCTGCACCGTCTGTACGGCATTCAGCGCCTCGCCCGCCATGGCACTGGAATCGGCAATACGGTCCTGGCTGGAGCGCGACAGCGCGCGCACGCGGCGGCCGTAGACCAGAATCGGCACCACCACCAGCAGCAGCGTCAGCAAGATATAGCCAGTCAGGCTGGGGCTGGTCACGGCCAGCATCACCAGGCCACCCAGCATCAGCAGCACGTTGCGCAGGCCCATGGACAGGCTGGTACCCACCACGGTTTGCACCAGCGTGGTGTCGGTAGTCAGGCGCGATAGCACCTCGCCGGTTTGCAGGGTCTCGAAGTATTCCGGGCTCATGCCCACCACGTGCCGGTACACCGCGCTGCGCAAGTCTGCGGTAATGCGCTCGCCCAGCCACGACACCAGATAAAAGCGCAGCGCGGTAAACAATGCCAGCACGCTGGCCAGGCCAAACAGCGCCAGAAAGTAGCCGTCTACCGCTTGGCGCTGGCTAAAGGCATGGTCCACCAGGTAGCGAAACGCCACCGGCAGCAGTAGCGTAGCCGCCGCGGCCACCAGCAGCGACAACCCCGCCAGGACAAAACAGCCGCGATAAGGGCGCATGAAAGGCAGCAAACCGCCCAGCGGCGTGAGTTTTTGCAGCAGGCTTGGTTTATTCACCACAGCACCCCAAGAAAGACATAAACCTTGCAGATGGCCGCAAACAGCGGGTATTTCAAGAGCACGGCAACGACACTGCGCCACGGCAACGACGCACGGCATTTATTGCCAATACCGCCCGCCAAGCTAGCCAGCCCTGTCGGCACGGGCCTTACATCAGGCTGGCAATGTGCTGCCGCAGGCACAACAATGTCTCAAGAGCCTACCCGCCACCCCAGGCCGGCACCATAACCATAACGAGACACGCCGCATGCTGATCAACTGCGTGGCCTACCAGAACGGCCAGAAACTGGGCGATATCGCCAGCACCGACATACACGATTACCTGTGCCGGCCAGACTGTTTTGTCTGGGTGGCGCTGAAAGACCCGCTACCCAGCGAAATCAGCCAGCTGGCGCGCGAGTTCGACCTGCACGAGCTGGCCGTAGAAGACGCCCAGCACGGCCACCAGCGCCCCAAGCTGGACGAATACGGCGATATGCTGTTCTGCGTGATGAAAACCCTGCAGCTGGACGACGAGGGCTATCTGAACGAAGGCGAGGTGGATGTATTTGTCGGCGCCAACTACGTACTGTCCATCCGCAACGGCACGCGCAAAGGCTTCCAGAACGTGCGCGAACGCTGCGAACGCGAGCCGCACCTGCTGCAGCACGGCGCCGGCTTTGTGTTTTATGCGCTGATGGATGCGGTGGTCGACCGCTATTTTTCGGTGATGCACCAGCTGGAAGACGAGCTGGAGGCGCTGGAAGAGCGGCTGTTCTCGCGCAACGGGCAGGCGCGGCAAAACATACAAGACCTGTACGCACTAAAGCGCAAGCTGGTGATGGTCAGCCACGCACTGGTGCCGCTGCACGAAGCCACCGCCCGCCTGCACGGTGGGCGCGTGCCGCGGGTGTGCGGCGGCCTGCAAGACTACTATCGCGATGTGGACGACCACCTGGCGCGCATCATCCGCAACCTGGAATCGCAGCGCGACATGCTGGCGACCGCCATTCAGGTGAATCTGGCCATGATTTCGCTGGACGATTCCAGCGTCAGCAAAAAACTGGCCGCGTGGGCCGCACTGTTTGCCGTGCCCACCATGATTGCCGGCATCTACGGCATGAACTTCGAGCATATGCCGGAACTGAAATCGGTCACTGGTTACCCCACAACACTGCTGATCATGGCGGTGCTCGATGGCGTGCTGTGGTGGCGCTTCAAGCAATCGGGCTGGCTGTAGCGTCATCCGCCAACGCATGCGGCCAACTTGTGGTAAGGTTGGCCGCAGCAGCATGGCAAACGGTATCACCATGCAAACAGCCCGCTTTGCTCGACGCGGGCCTGACTGCCATGTTGCTGACAAAACAAAACCCGCGTGCATGGCAAGCGGGCTTTGTTAAAAGCGAAAAGCCCGTGTCTTTCGACACGGGCTTTTCAGTATTCTGGTGGCGGGGGAAGGATTCGAACCTTCGAAGGCAGAGCCGTCAGATTTACAGTCTGATCCCTTTGACCGCTCGGGAACCCCGCCAGAACAGGAAGCGAATTATGTCAACACGCCCCACCTGCGTCAAGCCCCCGATTGCTATTTTTTTGCATTTTTTTCAACAGCCTTTGGCGCAGTATTATTTATCAAATACTTAGCAGATCAGCACAACACCAACACCCGCCCCGCCGTAGTGCACAGCGACATCCGCTTAATCCCAGTAGCCCGGCGTGGCATACACCTCACGCAGGTGGTCGATAAACAGCCGCACCCTGCCCGGCAAGAACTTGCGCTGCGCCACCACGGCATACACCGGGTAGTCTGGCGAGGAAAAGCGGTCCAGCACTGTCACCAACCGGCCTTCGGTAATATCGTCCTTGACCTCCCACATCGAGCGCCACGTCAGGCCCAGCCCCTGCAGCGCCCAGTCGTGCAGCACCGCACCGTCGTTGCACTCCAGCGCGCCGCGCACCTTCAGGTTCACCAGCTCGCCGCCCACCTTGAAGGTCCAGCCACGGCTCTGGCTTTCCCCTAGCGACAGGCAGTCGTGCTGCTCCAGGTCGGCCAGCGCCTTGGGCGTGCCGCGCTGCGCCAGGTAGGCGGGCGCCGCCACTACCACGCGGCGGTTTTCGGCCAGCCGCACGGCGATCAGGCTGGAGTCGGCCAGGTCGGAAATACGGATAGCGCAGTCGATGCGGTCGCGCACCAGGTCGGTCAGGCGGTCTGACAGATCCAGCGTAATGCGAATATCGGGGTGCTGGCGCAAAAAGCTGGCCACATGCGGCGCCACATGGCGGCGGCCAAAGCCGGCAGGCGCCGACAGGCGCAAATGCCCACGGGCACGGGCACTGCCGCTGGCCACGGCCGACTCCGCCTCGGCCAGCTCCCCCAGAATGCGCAGGCAATCCTCGTAAAAAGCCGAGCCCTCCTGGGTTAGCGAAATGCTGCGCGTGGTGCGCACCAAGAGCTTCACGCCCAGACGGTTTTCCAGCGCGTCCAGCCGGCGGCCGATAATGGCCGGCACCACGTCTTCCTGCCTGGCAGCGGCAGAAAGGCTGCCCAGATTCACCACCGAAACAAAGGTTTCCAGCTGCTTTAGCGCGGCCATTAATGCACCAAAAGTAAAAAATGTTATGGCATTTTAGCGCTTTGCGCAGCGCAGCAACATGGCTACACTGACTCCATCGATACTTATTCCAAACCCATGCGCAGCCGCGCAACACGACACTAGAGAGCCTTCCATGACTGCACGTATCCAGAAGCATCGCCTCGCCGTTGCGGCCAACCTTCACGACTTTATCGAACATGAAGCCCTGCCGGGTACGGGCATGGCGAGCGACGCCTTCTGGCAAGGCTTCGATGCGCTGGTCCACACCCTGGCGCCCAAAAACCGTGCCCTGCTGGCCGAACGCGACCGTCTGCAGACAGAAATCGACCAGTGGCACCGCCAGCAGCCCGGCCCGATTGCCGACATGGCGGCCTACAAAGCCTTTTTGTCCAGCATCGGCTACCTGCAGCCAGCCCCTGCCGACAGCCGCATCGACACCAGCAATATTGATACCGAGCTAGCCGAGCAAGCCGGCCCGCAGCTGGTGGTGCCGGTGATGAACGCCCGCTACGCCCTGAACGCGGCCAACGCCCGCTGGGGTAGCCTGTACGATGCGCTGTACGGCACCGACGCCATCAGCGAAGACGACGGCGCCACCCGCGCCGGGGCCTACAACCCGGCACGCGGCGGCAAGGTCATTGCCTTTGGCCGCGCCTTCCTGGACCAGGCCGCCGCACTGGAAACCGGCTCGCACAGCCAGGCCGCTGCCTACCGTGTGGCCAATGGCCAGCTGGAAGTCGTGCTGCAAAACGGCAGCAGCACCGGCCTGAAGCAACCGGCACAATTCATTGGCTATAACGGCGATGCCGCCGCCCCGACTGCCGTACTGCTGAAAAACAACGGCTTGCACTTTGAAATCCAGATCGACAAAAACAGCGCCATCGGTACCCAGGACGGCGCCGGCGTAAAAGACATCGTGATGGAAGCGGCCATCAGCACCATCATGGACTGCGAAGACTCGGTAGCCGCCGTGGATGCCGACGACAAGGTAGTGGTGTACCGCAACTGGCTGGGCCTGATGCAAGGCACGCTGACCGAAGAAGTAGCCAAAGGCGGCAAGACCTTCACCCGCCGCATGAACGCCGACCGCCAGTACAGCGCAGCAGCCGGTGGCAGCCTGACCCTGCACGGCCGCAGCCTGCTGTTCATCCGCAATGTGGGCCACCTGATGAGCAACCCGGCCATTATCGACGGCGAAGGTCGCGAGATTCCGGAAGGCATCATGGACGCTGTGGTCACCACCCTGATCGCCCTGCACGACCAGCAGCGCCGCGGCAACTCGCGTACCGGTTCCATCTATATCGTGAAGCCGAAAATGCACGGCCCGGACGAAGTGGCGTTTGCCAACGAGCTGTTCGGCGCGGTGGAAAGCCTGCTGGGCCTGCCGCAATACACGGTAAAACTGGGCATCATGGACGAAGAGCGCCGCACCAGCGTGAACCTGGCCGCCTGCATTGCCGCCGCCCGCCACCGCGTAGCCTTCATCAACACCGGCTTCCTGGACCGCACCGGCGACGAGATGCACACCTCAATGGAAGCAGGCCCGATGATCCGCAAAGGCGACATGAAAACCAGCAGCTGGATTCAAGCTTACGAGCGCAACAACGTGCAAGTAGGCCTGGCCAGTGGCCTGCGTGGCCGAGCCCAGATCGGCAAGGGCATGTGGGCCATGCCGGACCTGATGGCCGACATGCTGAAACAGAAAATCGGCCACCCGAAAGCCGGTGCCAATACCGCCTGGGTACCGTCGCCGACCGCTGCGGTACTGCACGCCCTGCACTACCACCAGGTCAACGTGCAAGACGTACAGAAAGGCATGGAAGCCCAGCCTGCCGAAGACCTGCAGGACGCGCTGCTCACCATTCCGGTAGCGGCCAACCCTAACTGGAGCGCTGCCGATATCCAGCAAGAGCTGGACAACAACGCACAGGGCATTTTGGGTTATGTGGTGCGCTGGATCGACCAGGGCGTGGGCTGCTCTAAAGTACCGGACATCCACAACGTAGGCCTGATGGAAGACCGCGCCACCCTGCGCATCTCCAGTCAGCACATTGCCAACTGGCTGCGCCACGGCATTGTGACCGAGGCACAGGTGATGGAAACCCTGCAGCGCATGGCCGCTGTGGTAGACCAGCAGAACGCGGGCGATGCCGCCTACCAGAACATGGCCGGTCGCTTCGACAGCTCGGTAGCGTTCAAGGCCGCGTGCGACCTGGTGTTCAAGGGCTGCGCCCAGCCATCCGGCTACACCGAACCGCTGCTGCACGCCTGGCGCCTGGTGGCAAAAGCCCGGTAACACCGGCTCATTAAAAACAAACCTCTGCATCAGCTTGTAGTACTTGCTTACCAATTACACCAAGCTGACAGCAGATCACCGAGCGACGCTATTTTGCGTCGCTTTTTTATTGAATTTTGCCAATATCTAACACACAAAAGCCACGCTCCTATGCCAAAATCCTAGCTGCATCAGCCGATTTATCTATCCGACAGGACAGTAGCGTGGATATACAAAGCAATAGACCGGTGGAAAATGGTAGCTACCGCCCCATTTCCCTACGCCGCTTACGCATGAGCGCCAATGCGCCGCGTAGCCTGTTGTTATTGGCGTGGGTATTCTCCACGCTCGCATGCGTGACGCTGGGGCTGGGCGCCGTCATCTTCCAGTGGTCGGGCATGCCCATGCACTTTGGCGGTGTGTCATTCTATATTTCCGCCTACCCGCCACTGACTATCTGCTTGCTGTGGACACTGCTGTTCGGTCTGGCCTGGGGTGCCATTCCGGCGTTTCTGTCGACCTTTATCCTGTCGGTGTACGCCGGCATGGCCCCGGGCTGGGCGGCCTTGTTTGCCTTGGCCAACCCGCTAGGCCTGACCGTGTTCACCATCGCCTACCGCGCCATCGCGATTCCGCTTAACCTGCGCAGCATGGACTCGCTGCTGTTTTATGGTTTGCTGGCATTTTTCAGCAGCGTATTCAGCGCCAGCGGGGCATTCATCTGGACCCACACCAACCACATGGCATCCGGCGATGCCTTTGGGCTGTGGCAAGGCTGGTGGCTAGGTAACCTGCTGCAAATGCTGTTCATTACCGCCCCGATACTGGCCATCGTGGCCGACCCGGTGTGCAACTGGCGCAACCGCGCCCTGTTTCAGCTGACCAACAGCCCGCGCACCAGCCTGCGCTGGATGCTGCTGGCCGCCAGCATGGTGGTGATTGGCGTGTACATGTATATCGCCCTGTCTTTCTGGCTCAGCCACGAGGCCATCACCGCCAGCACCAACCTGAACACGGTGGCCGGCTGGCAGCAGGCTACCGAGCTGATTACCGCATCGTCTTCGTCGGTCTACATGGTGTTATCCATCATGTTCCTGGCCATGGCGTCACTAGGCTACCGCTTTGTACGCACCTGGATCGGCGAACTGCAGCAGGCCGTACGCCATGCCGAAGAGGCCAATCGCGCCAAATCGGGTTTTCTGGCACGCATGAGCCACGAGATCCGCACCCCGATGAACGCCATCATCGGCCTGTCCAACCTCGCGCTACAGCACAGCAACAGCCCGCGTGAACGCGACTATCTGCAAAAGATCCACCACGCCGGTAATTCGCTGCTGGTGATCATTAACGACATTCTGGATTTCTCGCGCTCCGAGATCGGCACGCTGCAGCTGGAACAACGTGCCTTCAAGCTGGAAAGCTTCATCGGCTCGCTAACCGACCAGCTGCGGCCGCAGCTGGACAGCAAACAGCTGGAACTGATTGTGGATATTGCCCCTAACGTCCCCCGTGTGCTCAGTGGCGACACGGTGCGGCTGGGCCAGATCCTGCTGAACCTGCTGAACAATGCGGTAAAGTTTACCGAAAGCGGCGAGGTCAGCCTGCACATTAGCCGCCCCGCGCAGCAGGCCACCGAGGAAGGTGTCGTGACCCTGGGCTTTGCGGTGAGCGATACCGGCATCGGCATAGACGAGAGCCACTTGGCACGGCTATTCCAGCCGTTCACCCAGGCAGATGAGTCCATTACCCGCCGCTACGGCGGCACCGGCCTGGGCCTGGCCATCTGCCAGCAGCTGGTGGCCGCCATGGGCGGGCAGATTACCGCCGCCAGCAGCCCGGGCCAGGGCAGCTGTTTCAGCTTTGCCATTACCCTGCCCTTTGAGGCCGGCACCGAAGTCGCCCCACTGGCCGGGCAAAAAACCGCACTGCTGATTCACCGCCACGAAGGCATACGCGACAACACCAGCGCGATGCTGCAAGGCATGGGGCTCAACGTGATCAGCGCCAGCGGCATCGGCACCGCCCGTGCCATGCTGTACCAGCATGGCGATGTCACCCCGGCGCTGCTGCTGGCCGAGCTACCCGATCACACCAATGCGACAGATCACCTGGCCAATCTGCGCCGGCTGGTACCCGGGCGAGAGCCCGATATCCTGCTGATCGCGCCGCGCTACAGCAGCAGCGCAGCAGAATACGACAGCCCCGCCCCCCTGCTAGTGAAGCCACTCAGCCCGGAACAGCTACGCCAAGCCATTCTGCACGAACAGCAGGCCCAACCGCAGCCCGCCAGCCCGCCTGGCAAAAAAGGGGGCTGCCTGCAGGGCAAGCAGATCCTGTTGGCGGAGGACAATGTAATCAACCGCCAGATAGCCTGCGAACTGCTGGAAGATGCTGGCGCCCGCGTAAGCTGTGCCGAGAACGGCCAGCAAGCAGTAGAAATGGCGCTGCACGGCCTGTTTGATGCCGTGCTGATGGACGTGCACATGCCAGTCATGGACGGCATGGAAGCTTCGCGCCAGATCCGTGCCCAGGGGCTCACCACCCTGCCCATCATTGCCGTCACCGCCCACGCCTTCGATGCCGCGCGACAGGAAGCCCTGGAAGCCGGCATGGACGAGCACCTGAGCAAGCCCTACACGCCGGAGCAGCTGTACAGCCTGCTGTGCCGCTTTATCGGCCAGCCGAGTGCGGAACAACAACCGGCGAACAGCAGCAACAGTACCAGCACCCCTGCGCTGCCTGGCATACAGCCTGGCCCGCTGCCAATGTCGCTCAACCCGGAGCAGTTTCAGTCGCTGCTGCGCAAGTTCCGCCAGCATCACGCAGACGACGCCAGCCAGCTGCGCCAGGCCTGGCAACAAGGCGATACCGACACCATCCAGCTGATTGCCCACAACCTGAAATCGGTCGGGCACTATATCAATGCACAACACATGCAGCAGCTCGCCAAAGAACTGGACGCCCAAGCCAAAGCGGGTAGCCCACCGGCCAAACTGGTTGAAGAGCTGGCTTGCGCCATTGACGACATCCAGGCCGGGCTGAAAGCGCACTTCCACACCACCGAAGATCCACACCGAGAGCCCAGATGAAGACGCTTGCCACCCTTAGCCTCACCCTGCTACTGAGCCCACTGGCCCAGGCGGACAACCTGATTGTGGACCTGGGCACTGCCGAGCGCGCAGCCAGGCTGTTTTCCTACCCCAACTGCCTGAGCAACTGCCCTGCCCCGGATAGCTCGCTGGAGCAAACCGTCAGCCACTGGCTAAGCCAGAGCGTGCAGCGCGACGGCTACACCTCGGCCGTGCGCATTTACCGCAAAGATGACCGCCTGTACGCCGACCTGAACCGTGCGGCCAACCCGGCCAACAAGGACGAAAACAAATACCCGGTACCCGATGACTACGGCGACGCCATCCGCAGCTACCTGGACATCGGCGATATCGGCTACGCCAAAGCCGAAGAGCTGAAAAAGACCCCGCAATGGCAAAGCAACTGGCGCTTTTTCCTGACGCTGGGCATGGCCCTGCGCAACCACAACACCGTCCAGCTGCTGCACTTCCCGCCAGACACCGTGCTGAACGACACGCAAGACTACCTGAGCGCTGCCACCACCGTGCGCTGGGGCAACCTGCTGGGCTTTAATGGCGTGGATGTACGCCAGAACGGCCTGTACCAGACGATCGACGACATCGCTCCCATCGCCGCCCCCGCCGATGCCGGCACCGCACTGGAAGGCGTGTACGACACCTTTACCCCGTACACCCTGGCGCTGATGCAAAGCTGGACCGCACCCAAAGTCGGCCAGAGCGTACCGCGCCCTATGGTGGTACTGGGCAGCCCGGCACGCAAATGGCTGGCCAGCCAGTTCAAGCTGGGCACGCTGAAAGTGGGCGACCAGTTTCCGCTGGACGTCGGCAGCAACAAGCAAGTACCCGTAGCCATCGGCAATCACCCCAGCCTGATCTGGAACGCCGGTAGCGACAGCCAGGGTATCAGCATCATGCGCCAGGACCTGACCGTGGCCTGCTGGCAAGCCGCCATGGGCAAAAACCCGTCGGCCGATGCCAAAACCACCATGGACAGCTGCACACAAACCTGGAAGAACGAAGTACAAGCCTGCCGCCTCTATTACACGTCCATCAAGAACACCAGTTACGCCACCGCCACGCAAAACTGCGCACCGGCCGTCGGTAAAAAACGTTAAGCAACCGCAGGGCCGGCGGCAGCGCCGGCCCTGCCACCCACCGGTGCGGGCAGCCGCGCAGCCGATGCGCTACAATGGCGGCCAACTTCATACCGTGCACCACCCATGCTGAGCTACCGCCATGCCTTTCACGCCGGCAACCACGCCGACGTGCTCAAACACCTGATCCAGGTGCAGATCATTGATTACCTGGGCCAGAAAGCCAAACCGTTCTGGTATATCGACACCCACGCCGGCGCCGGTGCTTACAGCCTGACCGAAGGCTACGCCACCAAAACCGCCGAATACACCGAAGGTGTGGCACGCCTGTGGCAGCGCGACGACGCCCCCGCCGCCGTCAAGCGCTACCTGGAGGTGGTAGCCGCCATCAATACCGACGCTGACGGCGCACTGCGCTACTACCCCGGCTCGCCGTGGTTTGCCGCCGAAACCATGGCCGGCAGCGAAAAGCTGCGCCTGTTCGAGCTGCACCCCAGCGACCACCAGCTGCTGCAAGACTGCTTTGCCGATGCCGGCCGCCGTGTACGCGTAGAGCGTGCCAACGGCTTTGAAGCCATCAAGTCGCTGCTGCCGCCACCGCCGCGCCGTGCGCTCACGCTGATCGACCCGCCGTACGAAGACAAGGCCGATTACCAGCACGTGGTCAAAGCCATGAAAGAAGCGCTGAAACGCTTTGCCACCGGCACCTACGCCATCTGGTACCCGCTGCTGCAGCGCGCCGAGATCAAGGAGATGGTGAAAGACCTGAAAGGCCTGCCCTGCCACAGCTGGCTGGACGCCACGCTGACGGTGCGCACGCCATCCAAAGACGGCTTCGGCATGCACGGCAGCGGCATGTTCATCATCAACCCGCCGTGGACGCTGCACGCCACGCTGCAGGAAACCCTGCCCTGGCTAAGCAAGGCGCTGGCAGTGGACGACGGCGCCTGGCACAGCCTGGAATACCGCGAAAACTAAGCACGACACCATGACAAAGCGGCCAACCTTGCGTGACAAGGTTGGCCGCTTTGCTTTGTGTGCTGCCGGTACAGACCGGCTTACACCTGTACCGACGGCACCGACTTCATGCAGCGCAAGGTAAAGTGCGAACGGCTGTGACGAATGCCGGAGATTTTGTATAGCTTCTCGCGCAGGAAGCGCTCGTACCCGGCGGTGCCGTCTACCGCCACCTTGATCAGGTAATCGTACTCGCCCGACACCAGGTGCGCCTCCAGCACCTCTGGCAGCGCTGCCAGCTCGGCGCCAAAGCGCGCCAGCGTGTCTTCCTCGTGCGCATTCAGGGTAACCTCGATCAACACCGTATCGCGCAGGCCCATGCGCTTCTGGTCTATCAGCGCTACATAGCCCTGGATATAGCCTTCTTTTTCCAGCTGGCGGGTATGGTTCCAGCAGGCACTGGCCGACATGCCCACGCGCTCGGCCAGCTCGGCATTGGACAGCCGCGCATTGTGCTGCAGCTCGCGCAGAATCTTTCTGTCTTGCGCACTCAGGCTGTAGGTATTTTCTTCCATGGCACCACTCCGGCAGATTGTTCCGACATTTTGCGCAATAGCAGAATATTTATCCAGACACATAGCAAAACAGCTGGCCAATCAAAAGCACCTTCTGCGGGCCGCACGGTACAGTAAACACACTGACACGCACCGCAGACAACGCGCCACCAGCGCGCTGACCACCGCCAGCCACCCACGCTACGGGCTGCACACACAGCTAGCCACCCCACAAGGGCCACAAGCTGCAGGCGTAAAACAAGGGGCACAAGCACCCGGGACAAAAGACATGCCGGCCGCGCGCCGGACGCATGCGGCCAACCTTGAAGGTTGGCCGCAGCGTTTTGGGCTGATACACAAAGCGGGTACGAAAAAACCGCCCGCAGGCGGTTTTTTCAGCGCAGCCGTACCGGCTTACTCGGCACTGACTGTAGCAGCCTTGCGTTTTGCCAGCACGGTACCGGTAATCACCACCAGCGCGGCGCCTACCGCACCTGCAACCTGGTGCGACCAGCCCGGCAGCGTACCGATAAAGCCGGTCAGGCCCTTATCGCTCACCAGCATGGAGCCGCCAATCCAGCCCAGCAAGCCGCCGCCCAGTGTAATCACCATCGGGAAACGGTCCATCAGCTTCATCACGATCTGGCTACCCCAGACAATGATAGGAATACTGATCACGATGCCGAACACCACCAATGGCATGTGGCCACCGGAGGCACCGGCCACGGCAATCACGTTATCGATACTCATCACGGCATCGGCCACGATAATGGTTTTGACCGCACCCCACAGGTGGGCACTGCCGTCTACGTCGTGGCCATCATCGTCCTCACCCACCAGCAGCTTCATACCGATCCACAGCAGCAGCAGGCCGCCCACCAGCTTCAGGAACGGGATATCCAGAATCTGCAGTGCAAACGCAATCAGCACCACGCGCAGGCCAATGGCACCCACTACACCCCAGAAAATGCCTTTCTTGCGCAGGTCTTCCGGCAGGCTGCGGCAAGCCAGGGCGATCACGACTGCGTTATCACCACCCAGCAGAATATCAATGGCGATAATCTGCAGCACAGAAATCCAGAAGGTGCTTTCACCCATCATTTCAAACATCTTGTCATCCTCCCTCAAAACTTTTACAACGAGCAGCCGTGATTATCGCCGCAGAAACTTTCAATTAGCTGTCAGGCCAGCACCATATCGTAAGCCAGCTTGCAAATCAGCACGCTCACCAGCACCAGGAACAACAGCCGCACAAACCCCGCCCCCTTGCGCATAGCTAGCCAGCTACCCACCAGGGCACCCAGCACATTACACACCGCCATGGGCACGGCATAGCCAAACAACACATTGCCACTCGGGATAAAAAAGCACAGCGCCGCCACATTGGTGGCCAGGTTTACTACCTTGGCCGAGGCCGAGGCATGCAGGAAATCAAAGGCAAAAAACCGTACGAACAAAAACATCAGAAAGCTGCCGGTGCCGGGGCCGAACAGGCCATCGTAAAAACCGATGCCGCCGCCAATGGCCAGGCCCACCAGCATCTCGCGCCGGCCTATTGCCACCGGCGCGTGCGTGGCACCCAGCTGTTTTTTGCGGAAGGTATACACCGCCATCACGATCAACAGCACCAGCACCAGCGGGCGCATATAGTGCGCGGGGATATAGCTCACAGCGGCGGCACCGGCAAACGACATGGCAAAGGCAGCCGCCGCAGCCGGCAACACCAGACGCCATGGAATGGTGACGCGCTTCAGGTAGGAACGTGCAGCAAACACGGTACCCACCGCCGATGACATTTTATTAGTACCAAATAGCGTCGCCACCGACACCTGCGGCAGCGCATTGAATAGCGCCGGTATCTGGATAAGCCCGCCACCGCCAACCGCGGCATCGATCAAGCCGGCCAGAAAAGCAAAGACGCACAGGAAAGCCAGCGTGAACATACATACCCCGTTTTTTTGCGAGGCGTCATTGTAACGGGATATGCGCGCGCTGTCGGGGCATTGCGGTTTTATCGGCAAAACACTGCGTGCATGTTTTGCCCGATACAGGGATAGTATCGGTTCCACCCTTGCCATGCCGCACTGCGACCACCATGACTACCGACCTGCTGGGCTATATTGCCGCCTTTCTCACCACCACAAGCTTTTTGCCACAAGTGATCCGCACCCTGCGCACCGGCGACACGCGCAGCATTTCGTTCACCATGTACCTGATGCTGGTCGCGGGCGTAGCCGCCTGGCTGGCCTACGGCTTGCTGCTGGGCGCGCTGCCCATTGTGCTGGCCAATGGCATGACGCTACTGCTGTCGTCCATCATTCTGGCCATGAAATGGCGCGAGATACGCGCTAGCCGGCACGCAGCATGAAAAAAGGGGGCCGCGCCCCCTTTGTGCAGCCACCATTCGCGGCCGTGTTTATTTGCCGATGGTTCTCAACAGCGGCTCCACCAGACCAGAGAAGCCTTCCCAGATGATCTGCACCCCCAGGCACAGCAGGATGAAGGCCGTGAGGCGCAGAAACACGACCGAGCCGGTACGGCCCAGATAGCGCATCAGCTTGTCGGCGTGGGTCAGGCACCACCAGGTCAGCACGCTGATGGCCGCCACCGCCGCCACCGCCGCCAGCGGGGCCACGGCAAATTTTTCCAAGCCACGGCCTGCACTGCTCAGCGACGCGCCCACGGTAATGGCCACCGAGATGGAACCGGGGCCAACTGTCAGCGGAAAAGTCAGCGGATAGAATGCCCGCTGCTTCAGCACTTCGCGGTTTTCTATTTTCTCTACGCCCGGCGAGGCCTCTGCCGGTGCATCGTTCAGCATACGCCAGGCAGCAAAGGTAATCAGCAGGCCACCGGACAGCTGTACTACTGGCAGCGACACACCAAAAAAGCTCAGCACAAAACCACCGATATACATGCTGCCCAACAACAGCAGAAAGCAGTAAATCGCGATGCGACGCGCCAGAAACGCACGCTGCGGCTGGCTATTGTGCGCAGTAAGCGAAATGAAAAAAGGCACCAGACCGGGCGGGTTGATGATGGGCAGCAGGGCGGCCGCCACAAACAGGAATTTGCTGACAAACAGCGACATCATCGGGGTCATGCACGGGTACCAAGCTAAGTCGAGAATGAGCGGATTCTAGCACTGCCGCCCGGCATTACCAGCCCGCTGGCACAACACCATGGCCTGCTTTATGAAAAAACCTGCTAAGAACATCAGAAATCAAGCTTTGGGGCAATAAAGGCAGGCTCTACACTGCGGCCAACCTTACCCGGAGCCCTACCATGCTGCACCGATTGCGCCGCCACTGGACTACCTACTCGCTCATGGCCGTACTGGCCAGCGCCGCCTTGCTTCACTTGGCCGGCACCCTGCACCTGGGTGACACTGCCCGCCAAGCACTACAGGCCACCAGCGGCTGGACCAGCGATCCACTGTTCTGGACGTTCATTGCCATTGGCTTTATGGCACAGATTATCGATGGCGCCTTGGGCATGGCCTACGGCGTGACTGCCAATACCGCACTGATGTCGGCTGGCGTACCGCCCGCCGCGGCCAGCGCCGGCATTCATCTGGCCGAGATTTTCACGACCGGCGCCTCCGGCCTGGCGCATTTGAAATTCGGCAATATCGACCGCCAGCTGTTCAAGCGCCTGGTGATACCCGGCGTACTGGGCGGCGTAGCAGGCGCAGCGGTGCTGGCCTTTGTCGATGTGAGCATCATCAAGCCGGTGGTGTCGGCTTATCTGTTGCTGATGGGCATCTATATCCTGCTGAAAGCACGCCAACAGCTGGCGGATCGTGGCCAGCCCAAACGCATCGCTCCGCTGGCGTTTCTGGGCGGTGCGCTGGACTCTATCGGCGGCGGCGGCTGGGGCCCGGTGGTGACAACCTCGCTGATCGGCCGTGGCGGCGCACCGCGTACGGTGATTGGCTCGGTGAATGCGGCCGAGTTTTTCCTGTCAGTAGCCGGTGCCGCGTCGTTTGCGGTGTTTATCGGCGTATTCGAGCAGCTGGAGCTGATTGCCGGCCTGGTGATCGGCGGCATGGTCGCTGCCCCGCTGGCCGCATGGACCACGCGCTACCTGCCGGCACGCGCCCTGATGACAGTGGTCGGCTTGCTGATCAGTGGTTTGTCGATCTGGAACCTGTACAAAGCGCTAGCCTGAGCGCATACGACACCATCAAAACAAAAGGTTGGCCGCTGCGGCCAACCTTTTATCGTTTCTGACACCGTGTTCTATTTAGCCGGCCAACGCAGGCAGGGCCACACCTTCCGTGCTGAACTGGTAGTCGCGGAACACGTGCTCGGCGCTGAGCACCTGGTAGCTGCCATCCGCCAAGCGGTGCGTGGTGTCCTTGAGGCGGTAGGTGTAGTGGCCACAGGTCCAGCAATCGAAATTGCGCATGTGGGTACACAGGCAGGTTTTGTCCATCACCTTCACCCGGCGCTCGCCCGGGTGCGCGGCGACGGCGCGGTTATACGCCTCGATATACTGGCAGCTGCCGCTGGCATCCAGCAGGTAGCCGTAGGCTTCGCAGTTGGGGCGAATGCCATCGCCAATGGCCGGGCACTGCTTGATCATGCGCATCGGGTAGCCGGTAGGCGACAGCTGGTTGACCTCGATATCCTCTTCGCTGGCGCGGAAGTATTCCTGCTTGATCTTGTCCGGCAGGCCGCATTCGTGCGTCACGGTAAAGCGGGTGGCCACCTGCACACCCTGTGCACCCAGCTCCAGCATGCGTACTGCGTCGGCACCGGTAAACACACCACCGGCAGCAATCAGCGGAATGCTCAGGCCTTCGGCCTGCATCCAGTCGCGGATTTCTACCAGGATGGTTTCCAGGTGGTAGTCCTGCCAGTCCATGCCAAAGCCCAAGTGGCCGCCAGCCAGCGGGCCTTCGATCACGATATAGTCCGGCAAGCGCTTGGTGCGGGCGGTTTTCTTCAGGAACAGCTGCAGGGCACGCAGCGAGGACACGATGATCCCCAGCTGTACATCATGGAAACGCGGGTGGTCTTCGATCAAGGCAAAGGACCCCAGGTGCAGGCCGGCAGCCAGGGTAATGCCATCAATCCCGGCGTCCATGGCGGCACGCATGCGTACACGCAGCGTGTCCTTGGGCGCGTTCATGGTGAGCTTTTCCATGCAGTTGATAAAAATCAGCCCATCACCCTGCTTGGCTTTCATGGTGGCCTCGACGTGCAGGCGGGTCGATTCGGCTACCTCGTCCAGATCAAACTTCACCACCGACTTGTCGGCATTTTCTACGTTGAACTTGTACTGTTTGAGCTTGTTCTTGACGTACTTTGTGTCATAGCGACGGTCTGCCACGGTAGGCAGCATGGCATCGGAAATGTGGCCGATACCGCCCAGACGGGCCACTTCCAGCGCCAAGGCTGCAGTAGAAATATCCACACCCATGCCACCCTGCATGATGGGCACCAGGTCCTTGCCCGCAAGGTGCAGACGGAAATCATCCAGACAACGCATTACACATCTCTCCATTTAGATGGCCGGCATTATCGCCCAAGCAACTCGATAAAATCCAACAAAATAGAGCATTTGCTCGTTGCCGGTATTCCATGCGGCTGCGGCCAACCCTGAGCTGCATGACAGCTCAGGCAAATAATTCGGTATCACCTTCCACGCCAGGAAACGCCACCAGCCCCTGCGACTGCAAACCGATAGCCAGCAGCACGCGGGCCGAGGCCAGGTTGGCCGGGTCGATAAAGCCCACCACCCGCGACAGGCCCAGCTCTCCCAAGCCGTAAGCCCGCGCCGCCGCCGCCGCTTCTACGGCATAACCATAGCCACGCGCCGCAGGCATGAAGGCGTAGCCTACATCCACATCAGGCACGTTATGACGCCGTATCAGGCCGCACATCCCCACAGGCTGGCTATCGCACAAGCGCTCCACGCACCACAGGCCAAAACCGTTGGCGGCATAGCTGGCCACGGGGCCATCGATGAGGTATTGCTGCGCCTGCTCCAGGCTGCGGACCTGCTTGTCGGCAATAAAGCGGATAAAGTCCGGGTCATTCAGCAGTTGCAAGACAAAAGGCGCATCGCCGAGCACAAACTCACGCAGACGCAAGCGGGCGGTAACAATAGGAAACATGGCAGCCTGGCCACCTGACAAAGTGACAAACAGCCGGCACTGTACCGCAGCCAGACAGCGGCGTCTGCCCCCTGGCCCACCAGATGAATTTTTCACACACAAATCCATAATCCGGCTATTGATATTACGGAAACTGCCCTCATACACTGCCTTATTGCGCCAGATAGCCGGCAGCAAAAGACCAACTCTCCACAGGAAACCGACATGTCCATTACCGTAAACGGCGTAGAAATCACCGAAGCCATGGTGCAGGCCGAGCAGGCAAACCACGAAGACACCGCCAGCCCGCGCGACGCCGCCGTTCAACAGCTGGTACTGCACCAGCTGCTGCTGCAAAAAGCCAGCGAGAGTGGTTTTGACACGGCCAACGAAGGCCAGGCCATCGGCGCCCTGCTGGACCAGGAGCTGAGCTTCACCCCGGCGGACGAAGCCGCCTGCCAGGCGTACTACGACGCCAACCCGCAATACTTCAAGCAGGGCGAAAGCGCGGTAGCCAGCCACATCCTGTTCCCGCTGGGCCAGGGCGACGAGTTGGCCGCATCGCTGGCCAAAGCCAAAGCACAAGGCGTTCTGGAACAAGTACAAGCCAACCCGGACAGCTTTGCCGCCCTGGCAGCCGAGCACTCCACCTGCCCTAGCGGCAAACAAGGTGGCGACCTGGGCCAGTTTGGCCGCGGCCAGATGGTGCCGGAATTCGAACAAGCCGTATTCAGCACCGAAGCCGGCCAGATCACTCCGAACCTGGTAGAAACCCAGTTTGGCTACCACATCATCCAGGTAAAACAGCGCGCCGAAGGCGGCCAGCTGGCGTTTGCCGATGTGTTCCCGCGCCTGCAGCAGTACCTGAACGAAATGGCTGGTCGCCAGGCCATGCACGAATACCTGAGCTCGCTGGTTAAAGCCGCCGACATTCAGGGCTTCAGCATGCCTAGCCTGTAAGTCAGCCTGATGAAAGCCCTGCCCGCCACATGGCCGGCAGGGCTTTTTGCTTTATACAGGCCGCAACAAGCGCAGCCTGCTGTGCTGCGTGTTTTGGCGTAAAATACCAGCCATTCGCGGCAGCCCCACCCTGCAGCGCCGCTTATTGATTAATGGAAGACACTTTGTGAAAAACGCGTTTCTGAACCGCATTGCAGACAAATCTGCCGTCATCGGCATTGTCGGCCTGGGCTATGTCGGCCTGCCGCTGATGCTGCGCTTTGCCGAAGTCGGCTACAAGGTACTGGGCTTTGATATCGACCAGAGCAAAGTCGATGCCCTGCACGCGGGCAAAAGCTATATCGAACACATCAGCGCCGACAGTATCGCCAGCGCCCGGGCTGCCGGTTTTGAAGCCACTACCGACTTCAGCCGCGCACCAGAGGCAGATGCGCTGATCCTGTGCGTACCGACCCCGCTAAACAAATACCGCGAACCGGATCTGTCTTTCGTCCTGAATACCATCGACAGCCTGGTACCGCACCTGCGCGCCGGCCATCTGGTGTCGCTGGAATCCACTACCTACCCCGGCACCACCGACGAAGAGCTGCTGCCACGCATCGAATCGCGTGGTTTCAAGGTAGGCCAGGATGCCTTCCTGGTGTTCTCGCCCGAGCGTGAAGACCCGGGCAACCCGAACTTCACCACCCGTACCATCCCCAAAGTATGCGGTGGCATTACCGAAGCATGCCAGGAGATCGGCGTAGCACTGTACGGCGCTGTCATCGACAAAGTGGTGCCGGTATCCAGCACCCGTGCCGCCGAGATGACCAAACTGCTGGAAAACATCCACCGTGCAGTCAACATCGGCCTGGTCAACGAGATGAAGATCGTGGCCGACAAAATGGGCATCGACATTCACGAAGTGATCCGCGCCGCTGCTACCAAGCCATTCGGCTTTGTGCCCTACTACCCCGGCCCGGGGCTGGGTGGCCACTGCATCCCTATCGACCCGTTCTACCTGACCTGGAAAGCCCGCGAGTACGGTGTTCATACCCGCTTTATCGAGCTGGCCGGCGAAGTCAACTCGTCCATGCCCGACTACGTGGTGAGCAAGATTGCCTCAGCGCTGAACGAACGCAAGAAAGCCATCAACGGCAGCAAGATTCTGGTTCTGGGTATCGCCTACAAGAAAAACGTAGACGACATGCGCGAAAGCCCGTCGGTGTTCCTGATGGAAAAACTGCGCGACCTCGGGGCAGAAATCAGCTATAGCGACCCGCATGTACCGGCATTCCCCAAGATGCGCGAGCACCATTTCGAGCTGAGCAGCGTCGCCCTGTCGGCCGAGAGCCTGGCAGCATACGATTGCGTATTACTGGCCACCGACCACGACAAATTCGACTACGACATGATCCGCCAGCATGCCCAGCTGGTGGTGGATAGCCGGGGCAAGTACCTGAGCCCCACTGCCAATATTGTCAAAGCATAAGCAACGTAATGAAAAAAGCCGCCTATGGCGGCTTTTTTTATTGCTACAACCCGATATGAATCAATCGTACTGCGGCAAGGGATCTTTCTCTTTGGCAACCTTGCGGTAAACCAGCCACCGCGGAGAGCGGAACCGTACGATACGACGGTACAACCAGACATAAGTCGCAATAAACAGCACGCAGAATAGTTGCAACACCCATTCATACTGCCAAAACAGCATGGCGGGAGAAACAGTAAGCAACGCCATGGCCCACAGGTAAGGCGCGGTCATGCTATTGCGCTTAAGCAAATGTTTCGCATTGCGCCTACCGATCATCCAGCGCACCAGGCGTTTGTACACCACCTGGTGAAAATGCATGCTATCAGGCAGACCGGCTGCCATCTTGCGCTGGCGCCGCCGCAAAATGGTAAAGACCGTCTCGAAAATCGGATAAATCAATACCAGTAAAGGAAACCACGGGGATAATGTTTGCGGGTGGCGGGCCACCAGCAACACCGCCAATTCCGCCAGGATGAAACCGACAAAATAAGCCCCCGCATCCCCCGCAAAAATCAGCCCCCTCGGGAAGTTCCACACAAGAAAGCCCAATAAAGCAGCCACCAAAGACAGCGATACAGCAAAGAGCAGCATGTCGCCCAGCTGGTACGAAACATAGGCAAAAGCAAGCGAGGCCAGCACACTCACACCACCCATCAAACCATTGTAACCATCAATGATATTGACCGAATGACATACCCCCCCCACAGCAAAAACGGTGACCAGTACCGCCAGCGCGGGATAGGCCACCAGCAGCCCATCTACTAAAGGCAACCCCAAACGCACCAGTACCGCATTGAGCAAGACCACCCCCAAACCCGCCGACAAAAATGCGGCCAGCAAACGCACCATGGGGCTGACTCGCTTGGTGAGGTCTTCAAGCAAACCCGCCAGAAATACGGGTAGCGATGCAATAAGTAACAAGCCGATTTCCGCAAAATCCGACTGTAAGCCATAGACCACAGCACCAGCAATGAAACCACTAAATACCGGCACCCCACCAATCCTGGGCGTGGGTGTGACATGGAATTTCTGTACACCCACCAGGTCGTGATCCAGCGAAAAACGCGCATGCAGATGCTGGTAGCGAATGATCAACATCGCCACCACCAGCGAGCTCACAAGACTTGAAAAAAACAAGTAGATTTCCATTCACTTACAATCAGAAAGTCCAGGCAAAAAAACAGATTCGTATCACGACAAAGCTGGATTGACACTCTGGCTTGCCGTAGACACCGTTACTGACCGGCGCGAAGCTTCGCAACATATGGGCGTGCAAACACAGTCAGCACACCAAGCATCAAGCCCAGCAAAAGACCGGAGACAACAATCAGCGAACGCTTTGGTTTGGATTTCTGGTCTGGAGCGGTTGCCACATCCAGCACCTGAATCATGGAGCTGTCTCGCCCCTCTTCCACCCGAGCCAGTTCGTACTGTTTGGCCATGAGTTCCAGTAGTGTTTCGTTATATTTAACATCGCGCACAGCACGAACATACGCCAAGCCATCTTGTGGCAGACTCTTGGCCCCCACAGAGAGGCTACCCTCACCGCCCTTTTCATCCAGCTGCGCCAGCTGCTGCTTCATGGCTTCCAGCGCATCCTGGGCACGAACAAAATCAGGGTTTTTGTCCGTGGCAAAACTGCGCATAGCCACGATCTCGACTTCTTTTGCTGCAATCTTTGCCTTCAGCTCCGCCACTGTCTTCAGAACAATACTGACCTGCCCCTCCGGAAGCACCAGCCCTGTTTTCTTTTGCAGTACTTCGAGACCCAGCTCAGCCTTGGCCAGGCTCTGTTTGACATCTTGCAGCTGCTTCTCAAAAAATACACGACGCTTGGCAGCATCTGTTACCGCCAAATGCTGATTGAGCCGTTTTAGCTCAGCCACGTAGGCGTTCGCCAGGTTGGCCGCAAACTGCGGGTCATGATCATCGACATTGATCTCGATGAGCCCTGATTTTGCCGAGCTGATCATCACGGCAGCCTCCAACACTTTACGCGTGGACGACAATGTTTCCTGCTCGTAGCGCCCTTGCAGATCAAACTGCTTGATCAACCTGTCAGCAACCGTCTGACTCTTCATCATCGCAACGTACAAGTCATTAGGGTTTTTCAAAGCACCACCGGTTGCTACCCCGGCCATGGCACCCAAAGACCCCAGCGCTGCTGACAGACCGCTAGTTTGCTGCTGTGGCGGCAGGATACTGGCAGATGCCGTAAACGTTGGCCGGATGGCCAAACTCGTGGCCAGCGCAATGGAACCGCAAACAAACGTGGCCGCCAGAATGGTATTGCGCCCTTGCCACAGCTGTAATATCAGCGCCTTCAGATCAATCTCGGCGTCCAGATCATTCATATCATCTTGATTATTATTCATGGCAGTCCTGTTATTTAACTTGCACTGTTATACGCATCAGTCTTTAAGCACTTTCAAACCCGCGGCACCCAAACCAAACTGGTAAAGGATGCTGGTCCATTCTTTCAGACTTTGCGTCGTGCTGACGCCACGCTCGATTGCCTCTGGCACAATGATACTGTCACCAGGGAAAATCTTGTAACCATTCACAGAGCTGAACCAGCCCAGCCCACTACGACTCACTGCGGTACCATCCGCCCTCAGAACATAGACCTCATCGGTGTCTGCGTTCCGGCCGGCGCCACCCGCAAGTTCCACATAATCGCTTACACGGCGATTTTCCTTGAACATGAAGGCCGTGGCATTGTTAACAGCACCAAATACATTGACCGTACCAGGCTGGCGCGGGACATAAACTGCATCGCCATTTTCTAGCGGCAAGTCAGGCACATCCTTCAGTTTGAGCTTGTAGCTGCTGAACTCCAGCGCCACCCTGCCAATGGCCTGTACTTTACGCATGCTCTGCGCGCGCTTGCGATTACGCTCCAGCTCGGCCTGGATAGACAAGGCATTCTCACTCAGCGAAGTCGCGGCCAACTTGGAGGCTGCCGTCGCTTCAGACTCTTTCTCGAAACGATCTACCGCTTCCGCCAAAGCCTTCTGTTGCTGGTCACGAATACTGGGGCGCGTAAATACCATCCCGTACAAATAAGCATCGTCGCTCACCCCGCCGATACGGGATAACAACTCGCGCAGCGTCTCACCCTTGCCAAGCTTGTACACACCCGGGTTAACAACCTCGCCATCCACTTTGACATAGTGCTGGCTACTATTGGCTCTCAAAGCAGTAGCATCCACGCTGGACAAGCGGTACACCCCGCCTTGGCGTAGTGGCAGCTTCGCCGTAGCCTGTAACAAACCATTCAAACCGGCATAATCAGGGGTATTTTCCAGTGGTTTGAGCCAGCCTTTATCCACCATTTCGATCTGCAGGCGGCTAGTTTCTGCCACCGGCTGCACCCCACCGGCGCGGCGAATCAGGGTCGCGACACTTTCATTGGGCAGTGTTTCGTAAATGGCAGGCTGCTTCACCAGCCCTGCAATCGCAACCAGGTTGCCCATGGCAGGAATATGAATAATATCGCCATCCTGTAGCGCAACGTCTCCTGCTTTGCTTCCCTCTGCAATAAAGGCATACAAGTCAAATGTGGCTACGGTTTTACCGCCACGCTTGATTTCCACCCTTCGCATCGAGCCCTCAGGCGCAGGGCCGCCAACGGCAAACAAGGCGTTGACTACGCTACTCAAGGAGCTAAGCTGATAGCTGCCCGGCTGCCGGGCAAAACCCGTCACAAACACCTGAATCGCCCGGGTTTGGGCCAAAGAAACGCTCAGTTCAAAATTGGTGAAGATCTTACTGATGGACTTTTTCAGATAACCTTGCAGGTCCTTGAACTTGACGCCAGCAACACTGACATTACCCACTCTGGGGATATAAATGGCACCTGTTCTATCTACCTTGCTGACCAGGTCAATATCTACCATGCCCCAACCGCGAATCTGCAAATCATCCCCGGCACCAATCACGTAATCATCGGGCACATTCATATTCTGCAGCGGTGCGAAGGTCGAAGGCGTCTGGCTAAAATAGGCAGCACCAAACAACGGCAGCTGATCGCCCGTGCTGTCTGCCACATAGCGTGCAAACTCGGGCAGCACGGCTGCTACCGGCATTGGCGCGACTACCTGGGTAACGGTCATTCCGTCACGCTTGGCCGACTGATTAGCCAGCACGGGCGAAGCTGAGGCGCCTGACCTTTGCACACTATCGACATCATCGGCCGCCTGTGCGGTAGCCACCAACCCTATCAAGCCAAGCAAGCAAATCTTCTTGTTCATTGTGTCCTACCAGTTTTGTTTTATCGGGCCGCGGCCAACATGATCAGTATTGATGAGTCAAACTGAGTGATACGGCCTTGTCTGCTATTGATACGGATGGTGCCAACAGCGTGTTACGCTGACCTTTCCACAGGGTATAACCTGCACCGTAACCAAGCAATCCACCCGCTACAACATCAGAGAGCCAGTGTTTTCCTTTTGCCACCCGGCCTGCAGAAGCCATGCCACCCGCCACATAGAGCCAGGGCAATTTGTACTCTTCGGCAAATGGCGTGATGGCAGCCATCGTGACAGCAGCATGGTTGGACGGGAAGCTGGGATCACCACTTGCAGACTGCTGCCACACATGCGAACCAGACTCGGCAGGGCGAGCCCGATTGATCAGCCGCTTGCCCAACATGGACGCACCACCCGCCAACGCTGCGGATTGTAAGCTGATGATACCGGTATTGACCAGTACAGGGTCATCAGCCAGAGTCATGGCCGCCCCTGCCGCGCCCACTGCCAGCAACGGCGCGGCCCGCCCGGCAACATCCCAAGCTTTCACTACCTGATTGTCACCATGCTTTGCCAGCTGCTTGTAGGTAGCCTTGTCACGCGTACTGGCCACTGCTACGGCAGAAACACCCAGGACAGTGGCCATCGCTGCCGAATCCAGCTCTGGCAGTGCCGCCAGGCTATCGTCCATCCGCATACGCACACCGGACGCACTCGGCCACCACGCCGGGTCTGGCAAATCACCACCCTGGGGCTCATCGTCACGCTCACCCAGCCGACCCAGCGAATCCCCCACGGCCAACTGCCGCTCGACATCGGCCATCTCGCGTACCAGGTTATGCGGCACCTCTACCTGCTGCCCTACATCGCGCGTCCACGGCGAGATCGACATATTGACAGTCGACTGCGTATCCACGGCCAACATACTGTTAAGGGGGATACTCATGAAAAGGCCCTTATCATGATAAGGACTGCTGGGCGAGCCTGGAGAAGTAATGTCTTTACCATCCGTATAGGTGTACCAAGCCCCTGCCTCGATACCACTATTAAAGCGGCGCTTCACTTCCATGCGCACGCCGCTATCCTTGGCCAGAAAACGCCCGGCGCGCCCGGTCAACGTTACCCCAGCTGGCAGCTTGTAATGCAATGAGGCCAAAGCCGTGACGGTTTTGTAATCTTTCCGCCCGAACCAGCCCTGATAATCGCGCTGCTGCACCGCCTCCGCGGTCAGCTCACCTATCCAACGAGAGGCTGGGGGAAAATAAACCAACTGGCCAGCCACACCACCAAACATCTCTTCGAACATACCCGCCGATACTTTGCCGTATAACCGCTGTGCAGGCTGGAATAAATGCGTATACGTCAACTGCCCCAGGCGCAGTGGATTACCCTTTTTGTATTCGGCAATATCGGTACGTACATGGGGCAATAAACTGTTAGACGGGTTATCCAGTTTGCTGACGTTTTCGAACAGCTTATACGTGACCGCTCCATCCACATAATTGCGCGGGCTGAGGCGCCACTGTCCAGTGGCCTGGGCGTTAACCTCATAGCGCAAGGCGCCGGAAGGGTCGTTGAAATGCATCACCAGCTTGGGCGCAAGACTAAAGCGGTTCAGCTGCTTATCCTGACCTTTGAGCTGGATACTTTGCCCGTCTTCGTTCGCGATCAGACCCAGGTCAACGCCCTGATCCAGCTCGGCCGAGAGTGCATCAAACTCCTCCCGGCTCTTGTCCGGGTCTGCGTGGCTGACCAATGCAACATCGCGCAGTTGCGCACGCGTCGCCTGACCATTCAGGTAGGCAGTCAGAACCGGAAGGTTGAAAAATTCATAATCGGCCACCGCCAGATCACGCCGATTGACGCGCAACTTGATAACGCGCGTTTCAAGCGGTGCATAGTACATCGCCGTACGCACAGCACGCCCTACCGCGCGACCGATATCACTGATACGGGTATTGGTAAAATCCAGATGCAGCACACCATTTTGATAGGCTAGGGAAACTGCGCGATAGTCTTGTTTGTGCAAGGCGTCTAGCAAACCCAGCCGGTGCTGCGGGTCTGCACGCCATGCCTGTGCATCCGGTCGCGAACGTACCACTTGATAAGCGGCAGGTTCGTAGATTTTGGGGACAAACTCGCGTTCGTTAAAAGGGATACTGACAAAGGTATTGATACTGCTATGCGTACGGCTTCGTACCAGCTCGGCACCCAACCACCCCCAACGGTAACTCACCCCCAAAACCGGGCCATTCTGCCGCTTTCCTGCAAATGTCTGGCTGGCGCGAAAATCCTTCTGGTAATTGTTGGCATCGTACTCGGCCAACAGTGCCCAGCCGCCGTCGCCATAAGGTAACAACCAGCGCACACCGCCGAATGCCCCATTGATACGACCCGAGCCATAACCCAGGGTAGTATCAAAACGGCCAAACTGCTTGGTGGCTGCTATATAATGCCCGGCAAAAAGACCCGTGCCCAATATATCTGTTTTGCCCACCGAAAGATCAGGCAGAATCGCCCCCTCCTCCAGTACACGCAATTTTAAATCGATAACTTTATCTTTATAACTACCATAGCTGTCTTGATATTTACCGTTAAAACCCGGCGTCCCCCGAATACCGACAAAACGCGCGTTCATCTGCAAATAAGGTAGAAAAGTCAGATTGGTCCACAGGGTGCTATAGGGGCTATCGTAGCTATACCCAAGCCCGTACTGGCCATCCACTTCCACCCGTCCATCCGGCATATTCATCAGACCGGACTGACCAGTCAGGGAGGGGACCGCCATGGCATAAAAGGGCAAGCACAACAAAGACAAAGCTATCGGGGTCAGGCGCATGAGATATCCGGGAATAGGGCAAAAAAAAGCTACCCAAGCCAGGCAGGGGTAGCTTTCGACCAAGCAAGTGCTTAGTGGTGGGTGGTAGTCGAGCTGTTGGACGATGCAGCAACAGCAGCAGCTGCAGCAGCACCAACCGCGGCAAGTGTACCAACCGACAGGCCAGCAGCAGCAGCGCCCGCACCAGCAGCGGCTGCACCAACAGTACCAGCAGCGGCGCCAGCACTACCAGCGGCTGCGCCAGCGGTACCAGCAGCAGCGCCAGCGGTACCACCGGTTGCACCGCCAGAAACTGCAGCGGCAGACTGGGCAAAGGTTGGCATCGCGGCAGCGGCCAGGATCATGGCAGCGATAAGGCTTTTCTTCATAAGTCACTCCAGAAAAAAAAAGCAAAGGATTGGAGACCAACCCTTTGCATTATAGGCGTGAAGCGCTGACAAAGTCAGCTGTCATCAGGCGAAGTTTTTATTAAAGTGCTATTTACGCCATCAGTTGTTTGACAACATCCACATAACCTTGCATGGCTTGCTCGGCATTCTGGCCTTGCAGCTTGCCCCATGCGTCGTATTTGGCACGGTTAATAAAGTCCATCATGCCTGGGCGCTCACCCTGCACATCGCCTTCGGTGGCTTGTTTAAACAGCGCATACAACTGCAGCAGTGTCTGGTTGTCCGGGCGCTCGGCCAGGCTGGTCACGTCTTTCTGAGCTTGTTCGAACAGTGCTTTCAAATCGGACATATTGATTCCTTCTCTATTCTGGGTGGTGCGTCTGGCGCCCACCGGTTCATGTGTTGTTAGCCGCCATCGATACTGGCTGTGGCAAATTTACCATGAAACGATCGTTTCACAAGTCTTCCGGCTGCAGCACTATGCGTTTGAAGCTGTTTACCGGCATGCCATCTTTCAGCGCAGGGGAAAAACGTGCGGTTTGAAAACGCTGCATGACCTGCGCGGCAAAGTTCGCATCCAGCCCTTCCGGCAGTACCACGCGCTGCACGACACCCTGATAGTCAATATAGACGTCCAGTATCGTGTCTGGCGGCAGCTCGTCCTCCAGATCGGGCAGCAAGATGGGCTGTAGCGGCTCGGCCAGCGTATCCAGCTCGTTGGCCGGATAATAGCGCGCCAATGCCAGCGGGCGAGCCGGCATGACCTCGCTGGCCTGCTCAGGGTTGGCCGCATCCGGCACTGGCACCGGCAGCGCCGGAGCTGCCTCCACCGGGCGGTGCACGTCTTCTGCTACCGCATGCGCCGGAGCCGGCGGGCTGGCCAGACGCACACTCAGCCCAAGCTGACTCTGGCTAGCAGGCGGCAAGCCATCCAGCAGCAAATAGACTATCAGATGGAGTGCCACGGCCAGCAAGGTACTGGCCAGCAGCCGCTCGCCCTGGCTCTGTGGCAAAAAATGCATGACTTACTTGGCGGCCAGATTTTCCTCTATGGCTGCCAGCGGAATGGCACCCGGCACCAGCGTGCCATTCGGGAAGATCAGCGCCGGCGTGCCGGTAATACCCAGCTTTTCGCCCAATGCGGCAATTTCGGCCAGCGGCGTGAGGCAGCTGTCTTTACCTGCCAGCGCGGTACCGCTACGCATGAAAGCGGTCCAGGTTTGCGCGGGGTCTTTGCTGCACCAGATCTGGCGGGATTTGCGCTCGGCATCCGGGTGCAGCTGGGCTAGCGGGTACAGAAAGGTGTAGATGGTAACGTTATCCAGCTTGGCCAGCGATTCGCGCTCCAGCTGTTTGCAGTACGGGCAGTCCGGATCGGAGAACACCACCAACTTGCGCTCGCCCTTGCCGCGTACGTCCTTGATGGCTTTGGCCAGCGGCAGGCTCTTCCAGTCCACCACCACTTTATTCAGCTCATCCAGACGAGCTTCGGTTACGCTGCGGCGCGTCTTGGTGTCGATCAGGTCACCGGTGATGAGGTGATCCACCTTGCCATCCACGTACACCACGGTAAATTCTTCGCGCCCGCCACGCTTCATTTTCACCACCACCTCGTACAGGCCGCTCACGGGCGCAGGCTGTACGGTGCTGACTTCGTGCTGCGGAAACTTGGTTTTGAAGGCAGCCTTGACGGTGTCGGCGCTTTCTTCGGCGGCCGAGGCACTGCAGGCCATCAGCGGCAACATCAGGGTGGCCAGCGCAAACTGGCGAAGACGGAATGACATGGTAGTCCTTTGAATACGGTTAAAAACCCACGGCGTGGCGGGCGAGCTGCCGCTTGATGAGCGGCAGGCGGTTAGTCAGATTCAGCCCGGTATTGCGTAGCCAGGCCAGGCCAGGCGTCTGTTTGGCATGAAACAGGCCAAACAGGGCATCGCAGGTAAGTTGCATGGTTCGGACAGCCTCCTTGCGGCTTCGTTCATAGCGGCGCAGCGCCAGCCACTGGCCACAATCGGCCTGGCCGGCCAGCGCTGCGGCCAACCTGGCGGCATCCTGAAAGCCCAGGTTCACGCCCTGCCCGGCCAGCGGGTGGACGGTATGGGCAGCGTCACCGACCAAGGCCACGCGCTCGGCAATCACCTGCTCTGGCGTTATCAGGCGCAGCGGGAAGGCCGCCGCGGGCGTGAGCACATCCAGGCGCCCCAGCGCATGGCCACCGGCATCGGCCACCACCTCGGCCAGGCGCGCGGCGGGTAGTGCCAGCAGCGGCTCGGGCTGGCTGGTAGACCATACCATGCTGATGCGGTTGCCGGGCATGGGCAGCCAGGCCAGGATGCCATCACCCAGGAACCACTGCCGTGCGATGTCGCCATGCGGCTTTTCGCAGGCAAAGTTAGCCACCACACCGCTATGGCCATAGGGTTTGATGTTGGCCGCAATGCCGCTTTGCTGGCGTACCCACGAGTTCGCCCCGTCCGCCCCCACGATCAGCTGCGCCTGCAGCTTGCGTCCGTCTTCCAGCACCAGGCCGGCGTGCTGAGCCACCTGCCACAGCGCTTGCGGGCGCTGGCCACGGATGACCTCCACCCCACTAGCGTGTTGCAGCTGCTGCCAGATGGCGGCCAGCACCCAGCGGTTTTCGGCGATCCAGGCCAGCGCTGCGGCGCCGGCATCGGCCGCCGAAAAGGCAATTTGCCCGCCCTGGTCGCCCCGCACATCCATGCTGGCGATGGTGCCGATGCGCGACATGTCCGGCCAGGCGCCCAGCCCATCCAGAAAGGCACGGTTGGCCGGGCTGATGGCATAAATGCGCGCATCCCAGCCGTCTTGCAGGCTATCGATCGACTCGCCCTGCCCCTCTACCAGCGCCACGCGGCGGCCTTGTTTGTCCAGTGCCAGCGCCAGGGCGGCGCCCACCAGGCCGCCACCCACTACCAGCACATCGTATTGCTCGTTCATTTTCTGCTTTCTGACATGGCTGCGGCCAACCTTAACCCAAGGTTGGCCGCAGGAAAACGGCAAAGGCTACGCACCCACGCCAAACACCAGATGACTGGCAAAGGCACGCCGCGCCGGCGCCACTGCGTCGACCGCCGACATGCCCACACCGCGCAGTGCTTTCACTACCGGGTGATGGCCGTCAAACAGCTGGATCAGACCGTGTGTGAAACCCACCACGGCGTGGCTATCTACCCGGCGGCTGGCACTGTAACGGCGCAGCACGGCGGCGTCACCCGGGTCAGCAGCGCCCGCTATTGCATCTACCAAGCCTACCGCATCGCGCAGGCCCAGATTAAAGCCCTGCGCGGCCACCGGGTGCATGGTTTGTGCAGCGTTGCCTATCATCACCACGCGGCCGGACGTTACCCGGTTCAGCTGGCGCAGGGCCAGCGGGAACACCGCGCGCGGGCCCACGGCGGTGAATTGCCCCAGACGCTCGCCAAACGCTTGCTGCAGCTCGGCCAGCACCACGGCGTCGTCGGCGTCGCGCAGGCGGGCGGCGTCAGCGTGACTGCGCGTCCACACCAGCATCATGCTGTCGCCGTGCGGCAGCAGGGCAAACGGGCCGTCGCTGGCAAAGCGTTCGTAGGCACGGTGCTCATGCGGCTGGCTGGTTTCCACCTGCGCCAGCACAGCGCTTTGCTGGTAGTCGTGCACGTGACGGCGGATGCCCGGCAGGCTTTCCGCCAGCGCCCCGCCTTCGGCCAGCACCAGCAGGCGGCTGGTCAGCGTGGCCTGCGCACCATCGGCCTGGCGCAGTGTGACGGTAGCGTAGCGCGCCAGCGCGCGAGCCTGCTCGACGCGGGTTTGCCACAACACGG
This sequence comes from Vogesella perlucida, assembly GCF_979366545.1. NCBI lineage: Bacteria > Pseudomonadati > Pseudomonadota > Betaproteobacteria > Neisseriales > Chromobacteriaceae > Vogesella > Vogesella perlucida. The sequence continues at coordinate 370,864 of NZ_CEETRO010000002.1, read as the reverse complement.
TCACGCCAGAGTCCGCCAAGGCTTGCGCCAGCGCCGCGGTCAGCACCGGATAGTCGATGACGACACCCAGGTGCGGCAGGCCCAGGTCGGTATGCTGCAGCACGGTGCGGCCAAAACCGCCCTGCTGCGATACGTGTACGGTGTCGATGACCGTGGCCGGCAGGCTGTCCGGCCAGGCACCCGCCAGCGCCAGCTGCTCGCGGCTGTACCACGATAGCGCCAGCGCACGGGCATCGCGTACCGGCTCGTTCTCGGCGCGCGCCTCGATCAGCACCACCTGGCGGCCGGCCTGGGCCAGCCGCAGGGCGGCCAGGGCACCGACCGGGCCACCGCCCACAATCACCACATCACTATGCTGAGGTATGTTCTGCATGCTTTATTGCCGCCTGCGCGGCCTCCACATTGGCGCAGGCGTCAGGCCTGCATCAGGGCTTCGATATCGTCGATACGCTTGGGCGCCGCATCGGTGTACACATGGTGGCCAGTGGCCGTCACCTGCACATTGTCCTCGATACGGATACCGATATGGTGATACGCCGCCGGTACGCTATCGTGCGGGCGAATGTACAAACCCGGCTCGATGGTGGTGCACATGCCTGGCTCAAAACAGCGCCACTGGCCACCCGGCCTGCGCAGGCCCACATCGTGTACGTCCAGGCCAATGAAATGACCAATGCCGTGCATGTAAAAGCGGCGGTATTCACCAGACTCGATCACCCCGTCCACCGTTCCCTGCAGCAGCTTGTAATCCAGCATGCCCTGCACCAGGACGCGCAGCGCAGCGTCGGCCGGCACATTCAGCGCCACGCCGGGAGCGATGGTGTCGATGGCGGCCAGCTCGGCGGCCAGCACCACGTCGTACAGGTCGCGCTGCGGGCCGCTAAAGCGCCCGTTTACCGGGAAAGTACGCGTGATGTCGCCGGCGTAGCCGCGAAACTCGCAACCGGCGTCGATCAGCAGCAAGTCGCCGTCGTTCAGCCGCGCATTGTTGGCCGCATAGTGCAGCGTGCAGGCGTTGGCACCGCCGGCGACGATGCTTTCGTAGGCCGGGTAGCGCGCACCGTTGCGGATGAAGTGGTGCAGCAGCTCGGCTTCCACTTCGTACTCGTACATACCCGGGCGGGTAGCGCGCATGGCGCGCACATGCGCCTCGGCCGAGATGTGCCCGGCCTGATGCAGCACCGCCAGCTCGCGCTCGTCCTTGCGCAGCCGCATATCGTCGATCAGCGGTAGCAGGTCGCCGTACTGCGCGGGGGCGTCTACCCCGGCGCGGGCGCGGCTGCGCACGCTGGCCAGCCAGCCGGCCACGCGGGCGTCGATCTGGGCATTGCCCACCGGCCAGTACAGGGCGGGGACGTTTTCCAGCAGCGTGGGCAAGCGGGTGTCCAGCTCGCTGATGCTGTAGGCCTCGTCAAAACCGAATGCTTCGGCCGCCGCTGCCGGGCCATAACGGAAACCGTCCCAGATTTCCATGTCCGGGTTTTTATCGCGACAAAACAGCATGGACTTGCCACGGCGGCCGTCCAGCACCAGCACGGCTTCCGGCTCGTCAAACGCGGTGAGATACAGGAAATGGCTGTCGGCGCGGTAGGGGTAATGCGCGTCGGCATTGCGGATCACCAGCGGTGCGGTGGGCAGCACGGCAATGGCATCTCCCAGGCTGGCCAGCAGCTGCTGGCGGCGGTGTTGCAGGCTAAGTGGCATGGTGTTCATACCCGGCAGGAGAAAACGGCGCCCAGTTTACACCCGTGCACGCCACAGGGCGATGCCATGCGCGGCCAACATGACGCCGGTCAAGGCACCCGCCATGTCGGCCACGGCGTCCAGCACCTCGGCACTGCGTGTCGTGGTAAACAGCGCCTGCCCCAGCTCGGAGCCGACGGCCCACAGCAGGCAGGCACACAGCACCACAGGCATGAGCTGGCGTAATGGCTGGCCGCGCCACAAAGCCGGTGCGGCCAACAAGGCCGCCCAGGCCGCGAACAGGGCAAAATGCCCTACCTTGTCAAAATGCGGTATCGCCGACGGCGGCCCGCCCGCCTTGAACCACAGCAGATAGACCATCACACCCCACCAGGCCATCGCAGGCCCGTACGGTAGCAGACGGCTGATATTGGATTTCATGCCCATCCTTGCCCTGTCAGAAAAAACCCCGGCCTGGCCGGGGTTGTCGTGCTGTAAACCACTGAAGGCTCAACGGTACCCGACACTCGCCATACGATCGCGCGGCAGGATGGTGAGTTCCACCGGGTAGATGTCCGAGCTACCCGCGTCCATCACGCGCACCTGCAGCTTCACGGCCGTATTCAGGTCTTTCGGGAAGCTGCCGGCCAGCGTCTGGTCGCTACTGTTGACCAGCAGCCAGTTGGGCAGCTCGCTGCCATCGGCCATGCGTACCGACTCGATTGTGGCATTGCCTACCAGGTCGCGGAAGGCGGCCACGAAATCACGCCCTGGCTGCACCGGCAGTACCAGCGGCATGCTGGACTGGATCACCGGGCCGTTGGCCGATACCTGCGGGCTGGCCAGCGACGGGCGGCTCAGCACGGCTGCGTACAGCGATGCGGGCTGCTGAACCGGCACTTCCAGCACGCGATTGCGGGTGGCACCGCCAGGCAGCGCCACACCCACGCCAGCATCGGCCGCTTCGGTCGCACCGCCGTTCAGGCGCGAGTACTGCTCGGTAAAGCCGATCACGGCCGTGGTGAGGTAGCCGTTACCCTGCTCCGCCACCTGAAACTCGTTGTAGCGGTCGTAGTGGGTAGCCAGGCGGCGGAAGGTGTAGTTCAAGCCGTTTGGCAACAGCAGCGGGTTATCGTCGTAGGCCAGCCAGCGGCCATTGCTGGCCTGCAGGGCGTTGCTGCCGGCATTGTTCAGCAGGCGCTTGCCAGCCACCAGCACCAGCGCGTTATTGCCGCCACCTGCCGCGCTAAGGCTTTGATCCAGCGAGACATTCCCTTTGGCGCGCACCCACAGGGTGCCGCCGGCCTGAATGCCCTGACTGCCGTTCACCGTGCCTACGGCCAGGTCGCCCGCGTCCTGGTAGCGCAGCTGGCCACCAGTACGTGCAGCCAGGATGCCAGCCAGGTTATTGCTGCCTTCCAGGCGGGCGCTACCACCGGCCTTGATCTCGGTGCGGGTAGCCGACAGGCTGCCCGAACCCTGCTGCAGGATATCCTGCGCCGCATCCAGCAGTACCGTATCGGCACGGACGTTGGCCGCCAGTTGCAGCTGGCCATTGGCACCGCCTGCGGCCAAGGTGGCCGTGCTGCCTGCAGCGTTGACATCACCGTTCAGTGCAATGGCACCGTTGGTGCTGCGCACGGTCAAGTCGCCGCCTTGCGCCGTCAGGCCGGCGTTGATGCTGATGGCACCGGTACCGCCCAGCAACGTCAGTGCGCCACCGTTAGCCTGCATGGCTTGCGCCACGTTGATGTCACCGCCGTCTACGCTGATGTGCTGCGCACCGCTGCTTGTTACACCGCTGAGGCTGCCCACCGTGCCCACGCGCAGGGTATCGGTATCGCGTAGCTGCAGGCTGCCGTTGCTGATGTTGGCCGCCAGGGTGCCGATATTGTTGGCTTGCTGCAGGCTGCTGTTGTTCACCGCGCTAAGTGCCAGCTCGCCCGCCTCGATGCGGCCAACCCCGGCCTGGGTAGCGGCGCCGCCCACAGTCACAGTGGCGCGGCCGCTGCCAGCCAGCAGGCTACCCGCCTGCTGTGTCAGGTTGCGCGCGGCGCTCAGCATGGCGTTACCGCCAGCGGTTTGCACATCGGCACCCAGGGTGATGTCACGGCCGGCTTGCAGCTGGGCCTGGCCCGCGCTGGTGGCCACGCCGGCGTTCACCAGCGCGTCCTGTGCGGCATTCAGTACCACCTTGCCGCCCTGGCTCGCCACGGCTTGCGCCACGGTGATGTCACCGGCCTGGTTACGCAGGGTGATGTCGGCGTTGTTACTGCTGATACCGGCGATGGCCGCCTGGCCTTCGTGGGCAGGCACGCTACCCACGGTCAGGCCGTCTGCGTCCAGGTAGCTGAACGCCTTGCCGCTGCCACTCAGGCTGGCCGCCAGCGTATCGACATTGTTACCCGTGTGTTCCAGCGTGACCTGACCGGCGCTGATGATCTTCAACGCGCCGGCACTGCCACCGCTGGCTTTCAGCGCAGCACTCTGGCTGATGTCACCACTGCTGGCCAGCTGGATGCGGCCACCCTGGCTGCTGCCGTCAGTGTCGATCTGGCCATTGATCAGCAGCTTGCCGGCCGGGTTGTGCAGGGTCACGCTACCGCCCTGGCTACCGTTGCTATTAATAGCGGCGCCCACGGTAATGTCGGCGGCACCGCTGCCGGTACGCGCCAGCAGCACGTCGCCACCGGCTACGCTGCCCGAGGTATTGATGCTGGCCTGGGTTTGCAGGGCGCCGTCGCTGCGCAGCGTTACCTTGGCACCGGTACCGGTGGCCGGCTGGGTATTGATGGCCTGGCTCACCGTGAGCGCGCCGCCGCTCTGCACCACCACACTACCCTGTGCGCCACCGGCTACGGTACGCACGCCGGATACAGCTGCCACCTGGCTGCTCGGTGCGGCCTGCGGGCCGGCCAGGGCCGAGCCCTTGCCCCCGGCGGTACCCACGGTCAGCGCGGTCTTGTCGTGGTAGTCCACGGTGGCTGTCTTGCCGCTGGCGCTGGTGGCAAAGGCTGCCGTCGCCATCTGGTGGCCACCGTTGCTGCTGGCCAGCAGGCTGATCTTGCCATCGCTGCTGCTGACCGACAGTTCACCATTGCTGTCGCCTACCAGCAGGCCGTTGGCGGTATCGGTAATGTCACCATGCGCCTGCAGCTGGATGGCGCCATCGCTACTGCCACCAATGCCGCGCGTCACGTCGATGGTGTTGGCCAGCAGGATGTTGCCGTTCTGGTTACGCAGGGTCACGGTGCCGCCATTGGCGTTGCTGCCGCCCTGGCTCTTGATGCGCTGGCCCACGGTAATGGCACCGTTGGCGCCGGCATTGTGCAGGTAGATTTCACCGCCCTGACCTGCTGCCGCACCCGAGGTATCCAGGCGGCCCTGGCTCAGGTCGATGGCACCATTGGATTCGATCACCAGCGTACCACCAGCGGTGCTGATGGTCTGCACGCCCAGGCTGTTATCCGTCGCGCTGAAGGTGCCGCCGGTAGACAGCAGGATGTTGCCGCTTTGCGAGGTGATATTGGCACCCGACTGCACCCGCATGGCCGCACTGGCGCGCAGGTCTACCGCGCCACTGCCGCTGGCGGACACGGTTTTGTCCACCACCAGCTGGCCGGCGCTGACATCCTGATGGATGGCGCTGTTGCCGCTCTTGCTCACCAGGCCGGACAGGTTGGCCGCAGTGCGGGTCAGCGCATTGTCGCCGGGCGTCAGGGCCGCCACACTGCCGATGGTCAGGCTGCCGTTATGCTGGCGCAGCCACTGCTCGCTGCCGCTTTCCACCGCCAGCGTATCGACTGCGCTGGTTTCTATGCGGTTGCCGCTGGCGCCCACGCTGCCGGCGGCCGAGATCAGCACGCTGCCGCTGGTACGGATTTCGTTATTGGCATCGGCGTCCACGCCGTTAGCCAGCACATTACCGCTACTGATCAGCTGGATGCGGCGGTCGCCACTGTTGCCGCTGCTCTCTACGCCTGCGGTGCTGTCAAACACAATGTGCTTGCCGCTGCCGCCAGTGCGCAGGTCGATGCTGCCGCCTTGCGTAGCGACGATGTCGCGGTTGATGGCCAGCTGGCCGTCCGCCACGTTCAGGGCGATATTGCCATCGGCACGAATGCCGGACTGGTCGCTGGCGGCGCCACCAAAGCTGCTGTTGTTGTAAGTGGTTTTACCAACGGCATCCACTTTCACATCGCCACTGCCACTCTGGCGGGTTTTGTGCAGCCATACGTCGCCACCGGCCCCGGCGGCCAGCTTGTCGGCGTCGGCCACTTCAATACGCTTGCCGTCGGCGCCAATGGTGCGGCCAGCTTGCAGCAGCACATTGCCAGTGGTCTGTACTTCGTTGACCTGGCTGTTATTCGTGGTGGTGCTGATATCACGCGCGGCCACCAGCTGCACGGTGCCGCTGCCGGATGTGGCCTGGCCACCATTGAACACGATATCGCTGCCGCTACTACCGGCACGCAGGTCTACCGAGCCTGCGCCGCCCGCGCTCACGTTTTTGTCCAGCGTCAGCGCACCGTTGCCGGTAGCAATGGCGATGTGGCCACTGCTGGCGGTGCTGACACCCTGCAGCGGGTTAACGCTGTCGTTGGCGGTAACGCTACCCACGGTGAGCGCGCCGCTATTGAAGTACGTCAGGCTCTGGTCGGCACCGGTAATGGTGGCTGCCAGCGTGCCGATATTGTGTACGCCGCTACCGGTAGCCGGGTTGGTGAGCTCGGTGGTATCGCGTGCCAGCAGCTGCAGCTGGTCAGCGCTCAGGCTCACGTTGGCCGTTTCAGTGACTTTGCCTTTGTACGCCTGCAGGGCGATATGCTTGCCGCTGCCGCCTGCTGTTACCGACTGGGTCAGGTTCAGGTCGCCGCCGGTGGCGGTGGTATCTTCGGCTACCGACACTTGTACGTTGCCGTTCTGCGTGCTGATACCGTTTACCGCCACGTTGGCCGCGTCGGCCACGCTACCCACCTCCAGCGTATCGATATCCTTGTAACTGAACACGCCGCTACCGCTGACCGAGCCGGCCACAGTGTCCACATCGCTCAGCTTGCTGGACAGGTTCACGCCGGACACCGACTGTGCCAGCAGGGCCTTGGCGGTAAGCTTGCCTGCGCCGCTGACGGCGGCCTGTTTCGAGGACAGGCGCACCACGCCGTTGCTGCCACCGGTGCTGACATCCGCTGTCATCACCAGGTCGCCGCTGCTGCTGGCAGCGTCGGCTGCGGCCACCAGGTTGATGTCACCGCCGTTGGTTTGCAGGCCGCTGCGGCCATCCACGGTGGCGATCTCGATGCCGTCTTTGTCTTTCAGCTTCAGCGCTTTGCCGGCACCGTCCAGACGGGCGGCCAGTTTGCCGATTTCGTTAGTCGTACGCTCCAGCGTGATATCGCCGGTGTCGCTGGCCACGTTCAGGCCGCCAGCCTTGATGTCTTGCGTTTGCGTCAGGTTGCGCACGCTGGCGTTACCGGCGGCTAGCGTCAGGCGCACGTCGCCAGGCGCGGTAATGCCGGTCTGGCTGTCCAGGTCGCCTACGACCAGGCTGCGGGTATTGCTCAGGCGTACGCCCTGGCCGCTGCCGCTGATGCTGGCGGTCACTTCGTCTACCGCATTATTGCTGTCCAGCGTGGACGTATTCACGGCCACCAGTTTCAGCTCGTTGGCGGTGATAATGCCGCTGGCTGCGGTTTCGTTGATGGCACCTTTACCGGAGGCCAGGCGCACGTCGGCGGTACCGGCGTTGACTTGCTGGGCCAGCTGCAGGTCACCCGCAGTGGAGGCAGCGTCGGCCGAGGCCTCCAGCGTGATGTCGCCGTTGGTAGTCTGCACACCGTTGCTGCCGTCTACCGTGCCGACCTGCAGCGCGTTTTTGTCTTTCACGCTCAGGGTTTTGCCGCTGCCTTGCAGCGTGGCCGCCAGGGTGCCGATGTCGTTGGTGGTGTCGTTCAGTGCCACCTGGCCGCTGGCCAGGGTGAGCTTGACGTTGGCCGCCGTCACCCGGCCCTGGCCGGCGGTGGCGGACTGGCTCAGGTCGCCGGCGCTCAGGTTCAGGCGCGCCATATCGTTCACACTGACGCCATCGCGCTGCTGCGTGCTGCCTGCGGTCACGGTGGCGCTGCTGTCGGCGCTGAGCGGGGTCACGGCCACGCGGTCCAGCAGCAACGATTTGCCGTTGGTCAGTTTCAGGTCCGCGCCGCTGCCGCTCACGTTGGCTGCCAGCACGTTGATCTGGTTGGTGTTATCCAGCGTCACGCTATCCTGGCTGCTGAGCGCCAGCTTGTCGGCGGTAATGATGGCCGCCGATTGCTCGGTGATGCCGCCGGCCTGGGTCGTCAGCGCCACCGTGGCGGTGCCCGCGCTGATGTTGCGGTCCAGCGTGAGGTCACCGTTGCTCAGGGTGATATTGACCGCATCGTTGCTGGTGACAATGCCGTCGCTGCTGGTGGTGGTCTGCGTATTGGGCTGCAGGTTGGCCGCCAGCGGGTCGTTGGTGCGTACATAGCTGCCCTGGCCAATCAGCAGCGATTTGGCGTTGGTGTAGTCCAGGCGGTCGGCCAGGTTGGCCGTGAGGGTGTCCACCAGGTTGGCGCCGCCCAGTACCACGTCGCCGCTGCCGTTCAGCAACAGCTTGTTGGTATTGATCACGCCGTTACCGGTGGCACCGCCGTTCACGTCCAGCACCAGCTGGCGGCTTTGCGCTGCGTCGCTGGCTTTTACCGTGAGTGCGGCGTTGATCAGCACCTTGCCGCCTGCGCCGCCCATCACCAGTGCGGTGTTGTCGCGCAGGGTAGTGGCGCTGCTGACCGTGAGGCTGCCGGTGCCATCGGTACGGCCCAGGGTAATGCCGGGGTTGGCCGCACTGCCGCTGCCAAAGCCGGGGCGGAAAATAGCGCGGCTGCTGCCATTGAACCAGTCGTTGCCCAGGTACAGTTTGTCTACCGCACCGGCGCTGCTGATATCGATATTGCGCCCGGTGCTCAGCGGGAGCACGCGCAGCTCGCCACTGCTGGCCACGTTCAGGTGGAAGTCCGAGCTGTTCACAAACTGCATGCTGTCGGCTTCGACAGTCACCACGCCGGTCGCGGCAACACTTTCGGTGGCCGAGCTGCCCAGGTACATGGTCTGGCCCTTGGCGTAGATGCCAAAGCTGTTTTCACCACCGGTGGCGCTGGTCTTACCGCCCGAGGTACCGGACAGCGTGATGTCGCCGCTGGCGGACACAATGCTGGTTTCGGTGTCTTCGATGCGGATACCGTGGTTTTCGGTGAGGAAAGCGTGGCTGCCGCCACCGCCCTTGCCGGTGATCTGGATATCGCCGCTATCGGTCTTGATCAGCGCTTTGGACGAGATGATTACCCCGTCGTAACGCGTACCGCCGGTAGGCGTAGTGGTCAGGCTGCTGGCATCACCGTCGATGGTGAGCTTGCCGCTGCTGGTTTGCAGCGTCACGCGCGAGGCACCGTCTTCGCCAATAATCACGCCGTCCTTGTTGCCGGAGCCGGCCTGGTTGGCCACCTTGCCGTTGATCGTCAGATTGCCGGCACCGGTATTGACCTGCGTGGCCGCACCGGTAATTTTCACACCGGCACCCGCGCTACTGCTGGTGGGCGCCTGGCCACTGATCTGCAGGTTGCCGCCCTGCGTGTTGATCACCGCGTTGCTCAGGCGTACGCCGTCTGTCACACCGTCTGCATCACCGCCGTAGCCGGTAGCAAAACCGCCATCCTTGCCAATGAACAGATTACCGCCACGGGTGGTCAGGCTGGCGTTGTCCAGCAGCACACCGCCAGCTGTGGCGGCGCTGTCGGCAAAGGCGTTCAGGCTGAGGGTCTTGACATCAATACCGGTGTTTTTCAGCTTGATGGAACGTGCCGAGTTGATGGTCAGCGCATACGCCTGGCCACTGATATTGAAGGTTTGCTGGCGGTAGTCGGTATAACCGGTAGCCACCCCCGGAATGGTGCCGCCGCCCACATTGATGACCGTGTCGGCGTTCAGGGTAAGCGTGGTGGTGGTATTGGCAATATTGGACGCGGTCAGCACATCACCGCTGGAGCTCAGCAGATTGATGGTGCCGGCCTTCAGCGCGATATCGGTATCGCCTGCCAGCGTCAGGCTGCGTAGCGCCTCGTTGCCACTACCGCCGATGCGGTCGCTGGCCTGGCTACCCAGAATGATGTTGCCGGCGGTGCTGCCGGTGCTGTCCAGCGACAGCGCCTGCGGCGACAGCGGTACCAGGTCCGGGGTGCTGGACGTGATGCTGCCGTTGAAAATGATATTGCCACCGCTACCGGTGTAGTTGGCGCCGCTCTGCGCGCCTTGTGCATTCAGGGCCACGCTGTAGGCCTGTGCGGCCAACTTCACGTCTTTATTGAAGGTGATGTTGCCGGAGGCCGCGCTGCTGGTCTGGGTAATCTTGGTGGAAATCGGCGTGCCGTGCGCCAGGACGGCTTCCTTGTGGAAGGTGACATTGCCGCCGTTGGTGTTCACCGTACCCTTCAGGGTGGCACTGCCGGCAGTTTTGCTGGCGGTACCAAAATCCACATTCAGCTTGCCCACGGTAGACGAGATATCCGCCCCGGTATCCAGCAGGATATCGCCACCGGCACTCAGCCCCAGCGAGGCATCTCCGCCGGCGGTTTTGGAAATATCGCTCTGGATCGTGATCTTGTTGTCGGCCTGCAGCTCTACGCTGCTGCCAGCATTCAGGGATGCTTCGATACTGCTGGCCAGCACATTATTCACGGCACCGGACTGGCCATTGGCCGTTGGCCATGCCGTACCGGTGGCGCCGCCCACCACGGTGATGTCGGTGGGGTCCAGCAGCCAGCGGCCGGCCTGGCCACCCGCCCCGCCCGCGGCGCTAACGCTGCCGGATACACCCAGCACGCCGCGGCTGGAGGTTTCCACCTGGCCGCCGTTGCCCTGGCCTGCGCCTTTTGCCTCGATGCTGCCTAGCAGGCGGGTAGCATCGGCCGACCACGCCACCACCGTACCGCCGTTACCGGCGTCGGTAGCGCTGGCGGCCACGTGTGCGCCCTGCTGGATGGTGACGCTGCCGGCTTCGGCAATAGCCGGGTCTTTACCCTGCCAGCCACCGCCCAGATACACTTGGCCGCCGCCCTGCGCGCCGGAGGCATTCACGGTACCGCTGATCTCCAGCTCGCCACCGGTTGCCACAATACGGCCACCCTGGCCGCTGGCGGCCTGGGCGCGGGTGTCGCCAGCCAGCACTACCTTGCCGGCCCCACCGTCGATCCAGATTTCGCCTTGTTTCTGGTTCAGCGTATCCGCGCGCACGACGCCGGTCTGGTTGATGGCTACCGACGCCAGCGGCGCGGCCTGTTTGGCGGTAAGCAACACATGGCCGCCATCTGCTACCAGCGCGCCGGCATTGTTGATGCTGGCCTGGGCCGCGGCGGTGTCTACCTTCACTTTCAACAGGCCGGTCTGGCCTACGGTCACGCTGATATCGCGACCAGCGGCCAACGCAACGGTACCGTTGTTGGCGGTAATGCTGCCGCTATTGTCTACCTGGGCACCGGCCAGCAGCACATAGCCACCGTCTGCGGCATTGATGCTACCGGCGTTACGTACTGCCTGGCTGGCACCGCCGAGGGTGAATTTGCCGGACAGGAAATCTTCGTTGCTGATGGCGTGCGACGACGCCATCAGCGCGCCCACATTGATCTGGGCGGTGGGCCCGAACAGGATACCGTTCGGGTTAATCAGCATGACTTGGCCATTGGCACGCATCTGGCCAAAGATCTGCGACGGGTCGGCACCGATGACCCGGTTCAGCACCAGGGCGCTGGCATTGGGCTGGATGAAGTTCACCGCCGCCTGCTGGCCGATATTGAAGCTTTGCCAGTTGGTAATCATCTGCTGGCTGTTTTGCAGCACGTTCAGGGTATTGCCTGCCTGCTGCAGGGCCCCCTGGCCAGCCACGATCTGGCCACCGGTAGGCAGGGCATTACCTGCCAGCTGCGCCAGTGCGGGGTTAAAGGCCATGGCCACCAACAGTGGCAGGGTACGGATGGCCAGGTGAGCGACATCGCGCGAGTGGTTTGCTTTCATTATCTTTATCCGTTCTGCAGCCGCGGTCAGAAGGCAATATTGCCGATTACCCATACACGGGCGGCACGGTTACGGCCATCGGCATCGGTGTTGTTGGCGCTCTGGTTCGGGTTACTGCCCAGCTTGTTGGCCACGGTGATGCTGACACCACCTTTATCGTCGTAACTCAGTTTCATGCCCACGCCGGCACCGGCCAGGGTGTACTGGTTAGGCTTGCCGGCCGGCAGCGCACCGTTCCAGGTGTGCTTGTACTGCTTGATACCACCGGCATCGACAAAGCCGAACAAGGTGACATCGCCACCGGCAAATTTGCCCAGCGCGGTACGCACTTCGGCATTGGCCAGCCAGCCGTCATCCCCCAGGCCTTCGCCCATCGGGTAGGCGCGGATGCCGCTAGGGCCACCCAGCTGCAGTTTTTCACTGTTATCCAGGTTTTTGCTGGCCAGCTGGGCAGACAGCGACAGCGCCAGCTGGTAGTTCCCCGCCTTGTCCAGACGCGACAGGCGGCTTACCGCCAGGTTCAGCTTCTGGAAACCACCGCCGGTACGCGCCGAGGCGTCGTCCAGTGCGGCGTAGCCCAGGTCGCGGGACAGGTCGTTATCGCCGGCAGACAGCACGGCGCTCCAGCCCAGGCGGCCGCCCCAGCTGTCGTAGCGGTCACCATTCAGGCCCAGGCTCAGCATGGTGATCTTGCGGTCATCCAGCGTCAGCGTGCTGAGGCTGTTTTTCATGTCTTTCTGGTCCAGGCTGGCGGTCAGCGTGGTGTTGGCCGTGCCAGAACGGGTGAGCGGCAGGCTGCCAAACAGCGATACCACCTTGGTATCGCCGCTCAGGTTGCGCGGCACGTCGGTGGTAATGCCCATATCCACGTTCATGCTGGATGCCGACACGCCCACCTTGGCCCCGCGGTGGCCTACCGGCAGCTGAATGGCGACCTTGCCGCTATCCAGGCTGTCGGACTTGGTGGCGTTCAGCGACAGCTGCTCGCCGTAGCCCAGCGGGCTGTTCAGGTTCAGCTGGGTATTCAGGCGGGCGATACCGGCATGGCGGTTGCCGTAGTTGTCGGCCCACACGGCGCCATTGAACAGGCCCGCGCTTTCCACGTCGGCTTCTACCTTGGTAGTGCCGGCCACGCTACCCGGCGTCAGCTCGGCCTGCACTTTCTTGATACCCGGCACCTCGCCCGCCACCAGCAGCGCGCGCTCCAGCTCGGCGGCCTGGATAGGCTTGCCTGCCGGCGCGCCCTCAGCCAGCAAGGCTGCCACGGTGCTGTCTTTTACTGGCGACGCATTGCTGCGCACCACAATACCGTTCAGGCCGGATGCGCCATCCAGTGCGCCTTCCTGCAAGGCGATGCGTACCACGCCGTCCTGGATTTTTTGCGGCGGCAGGTAGGCTTGCACCAGCGGGTAGCCCTTGGCGCGCAGGTGGGCGGCCGCTTGCTGGGCCGCCGCTTCCAGCTGTGGCAGGCTCAGCGGTTTGCCCAGCTGCGCTTTCAGTACCGACTGCATTTCTTCATTGCTGGCCAGGGTCAGGCCTTCAAAACTGAAGCCGGTCACCAGCACCTGCGGTACCACAGGCTCCGGCGGCATGGTCAGGCCCTGCACGGCAATGGCCACGGTGCCTTCGCCCAGCATGGCGCGGTTCATGCTGACTTCGGCATAGGGGTGGCCGTGGGTACGCAGGTGTTCTGCCACGGCGTGTACGGCCTGCTCGAATTCGGCAAAACTCAGGTCACGGCCCTGCCATGGCTGCAACACCCCCTGCAAAGCCTGCTGGTCCAGCCCGGTTTCCCCCTCAAAGCGGAAACCACCTATCGACAAGCGGATAGCCTCGTTGTCGGTTTTAACCTCTGGCATGCTGGCGCGCAGCTGTACCTTGTCGCGCTTGCGCGGAAACAGGCTGGCGGGTGGCAACTTCTGGGCATTGAAAACGACACCGGCGTCCTGCGACGGCGGTGTCTGGGTAACGGCAGCGATGACGGTGTTAGCCGGCAGCACGAGAGGCAGCAGGGAAAACGCGACAACCGGCACACTCAGGGTGGCGGGCTTGGCACGGCGCTGGCGGGTAGTCTGACTGGAGTGTTCCATGGTGTTGTGATGTGACCCAGGCGCGTTTATTCAGGGAAGGTAATCTTGCAGCGCTGGCCGGATGGCAGCGCGTACTTGGGGTTGGGCAGGACCAGACGCACGCGGAACGAGCCGCTGCCGGCATCAATGACCTTGTCTACGTTGGCCACACGTGCCTTCAGCGGGCTACTGGACAGCTGCGGCGTCACATCGTAGCTCTGGCCACTGCGTACCTTGCCAAACAGCGCGGCCGGCACCACGGTTTCCACAAACAGCGGGTCCAGCTGAGCAATACGGTAGATACGCTCTTGCTTTACCAGGTCGCCGCGCTGACGGTAGCGGTCTACCACCACGCCGTTAATCGGGCTGAACAGGCTGCGCAGGCGCAGCTGCTCGCGGCGCTCTTTGAGCTCCAGTTCGGACAGCTTGTATTCGGTGGCCATCTCGTCCAGCTCCTGGCTGGAAATGAGCTGTTTCTTTTGCAGCTCCTGGTTGCGCTGTGTCTTGCGGGCACCAAACTGCGCCTTGGCCGCCTGATATTCCACCGCGGCCTCTTCTACACCGCTTTGCAGCTTGGCCAGCAGCTGGCCAGCGCGCACCACATCACCACGGTCGGCCAACACCTGACCCAGCACGCCGTCTACCGGCGTACCAACGTTGACTTCCAGCGAAGGCACAATCAGGCAAGTCGTCGCTGCCGGCGCCGCAGCAGCCAGCAACGGCCAGACAAGAAACATAGCGCCCAGCGTGCGCGGGGGGTGAGTGACAAGTTGGTTCATTGTTGTGTTGTTTTCCCTTGTGCCGGGCTACTCGGACTGGCCAGAAAAAGACAGTGCCTGCCGTGCCCTGAAGTCTGCGCTCAGCATGTGCTGCCGCAGCCGACGGTGTTGCCATTCCACGTATCTCTGTGCCGCGCGGTAGTACAGCAGACCTGCGCCACCAATTAGAGGATACTTAGCAGTTTGTAACAATCTCGATAATATAACATTAAATTTTGCTACAAATTGCACGACCAGATCATCTTCTAGCGACAGCATGATTTCATAGCTGCCAGGGTCGCCCTGTCTGGCACAGCGGCCGATCAGCTGGCGATCCACGCGCGCATTATCGTGGCGCTCGGTCAGGATCACGTGCAGGCCACCTTTCATTTTCACGTCATCATCCAGCAGCACGTCGGTCCCCCTGCCAGCCATATTGGTGGCAATGGTGACCGCCCCCGCAGCACCGGCCCTGGCCACCACATCGGCCTCCTCGGCGTCTTGCTTGGCGTTCAGTACGCGGTGCCCGATGCCGGCGGCCTGCAGGTAGCCCGCCAGCACTTCGGACGCCTTGATGCTGCGGGTGCCAATCAGTACTGGCCGGCCAGACTGTTGCATTTGTTGCACCGCGCCCACCACGGCGCGCCAGCGCTCGTCGGCAGTAGCAAACAGACGGGCACCCAGATAGCGGCGCCTGGATGGCCGGTATGGCGGCACACGCACCACCCCCAGGCCGTAGACTTCGCCCAGCTCGCCGGCCACCTCGCGGCAGGTACCGGTCATACCGGACAGCACCAGGTAGCGGCGGAAGAACAGCTGGTAGCTGATTTTGCCCAGCGTTTCGCGCTCGTCCCCCGGTGGCAGGCCTTCTTTGACTTCCACCATCTGGTGCAGGCCGCGCTCCCACGAGCGGTCGGCCATGGTGCGGCCGGTGTTTTCATCCACGATCAGCACCTTGCCCTCCCGCACGATGTAATCGATATCGCGCCGCAGACCATGGCAGGCCATCAGTGCCATGCCCACCACCTCTTCGCGCCGGTTGCGCGCACGCCAGACCGCTGGCAGGTGTGCGGCCAACCTGGCCAGCTCGTCGCGGCCGGCACCATTCAGATGCGGGTGCGCACCGGGGCCGGCGTGCTCGAAATGCACACCCGCTTGCAGTGCGCGCGCCAGCTCGATGGCCTGGCGGTAGTAGGCTTCGCTTTCGCTGCCCGGGCGGCTGGCCGAGATGATGAGCGGCGTGCGTGCTTCGTCGATGAACACGCTGTCGGCCTCGTCCACAATGGCAAACTGCAAACCCGGCAGCAGTATGTTGGCCGCACTGCGGCCACTAAGCCGCCCCAGCGCCAGCTGCATGGGGGACATCTTGTCGGCCAGCGCCAGGCGGTCGCGCAGGTAGTCGAACACCACCGATTTATTGGAGCAATAGACAATATCGGCCAGATAGCCCGGCTTTTTTTCGTCCGGCTTCATGTCTTCGCGTACCAGGCCGGTGCTCAGCCCCAGCGCGTGGTACAGCGGCGCCATCAGCGCCACGTCACGCTCGGCCAGGTAGTCGTTCACCGTCACCACGTGCACCTTGCGCCCGGCCATGGCGGCCACCGCCGCAGCCAGGGTGGCGGTGAGTGTTTTGCCCTCGCCGGTATCCATTTCCAGCAAAAAGCCCTGTAGCAGGATGTAGCCACCCTTGAGCTGGGTCGGAAAATGCCGCTTGCCCAGCAGCTCGCCCGCCCGGCGGCGCACCAGGGCAAAAGCCCGCGCCACGTGGCGGTCTTGCAGGCCATCGCGGCGCAGCAGCAGCTGCAGCTCTGCGGTGAGCGCCTGCAGGGCTGCCTCGTCCAGCGCGTCCACCGCCGGCTGGGCGGCATCCACCTGGCGCACAAAACGATTCAGCCGCCACGGCGACAGGCCAAGCCTGGCTTGCAGCCAGGTACGCAGGCGCTCGCTCTGGCGGTCCAGCCAGCTGCGGTCTTGCCAGTCGCGGCGCTGGGGGTAGAGGTCGGCAAGCAGGGAAAGGGCAAACATGGCTACACCGCAAAGCGTTTGAGGAACATCTGGCGCAGCGCACGGTACCACTGGCTGGCCAGCGGCTCGGGCTGCTGGATAAAGCGTACGTACACACGGTTACCCAGGGTGCGCGGCACGGCCCGGTTATCAAAACGCAGCTCGAACTGGAACAGCGCATTCAGCGCTACCGGCGCCTCGTGGCTGGCGTCCGGGTCCAGGCCGATCTTGCCGCCGCCTTGCAGCGACAGCGCCAGGCTGGGCAGGTCCCGCGTGGCGCCGGGCACCTCGCGCACCATGGTGGCGGGAATCAGGCCGTCTACTTCTACCGCGCTGCGGATTTCCACGCCGATATTGTGCCGGCGCACCTGGTCGACATCGGCCTGCGGCACCACCGTCAGCAGGGTGTAGCGTGACGGGTCCAGCACATAGCCCACCACATCACCACGCGCTACGTAGGCACCGACAAAATCCAGCGTGGAAGCCACCTCGAAACGGCCAGCCAGCGGGCTGCGGATCAGCAGCGCGTCCTGGCGTGTTTGCAGGTCGTGCAGGCGGTTGCGGTGGTAGCCGGTTTCGGCCTCGATGATCTGGGCTTGCACGCGGTCGGTGAGCAACACCTTGTTGCGCTTGCTTTCCATCTCGGCAATCTTGGAGCGGGTTTCCGCCAGCAGCGCCCCCAGCTCCGGCTCGTCACACGCCAGCAAAGGTTGGCCGCGCACCACCTGGCTGCCAGACGGCACCAGCACGCGGCTGCCGATGCAGCTGGCGGGGGCACGCACGCGCGACTGTTCCGACATCCAGATCACGCCTTCGGCCATGGTCCACGACGGCACCGGCACCAGCAGCACCAGCAGCAGCAAGCCCAACAGCAGCCCGCCCGCGATGGACAGCACCCGCGCCCGCACGCCCTGCAGCACCGGGTCATCCAGCAAGAAGCGGATCTGCCGCGACAGCGGCAGCAGCAGCATGTTTACCGCGCTCCACACTGCCAATAGCACGCCGACAAAGAAAAAGCGCTCGGCCACCAGCAAAATGATGGAAAGCGACAGCATGATGCGGTAGCAAAACGAGCCGATGGCATAGAACACCAGCCAGCCCGGCTCGCCTGGGGTGGTGGGCGGCGGGGTTTGCTCGCTACGCACACGGAAGACGTGCTGCTTGAACACATAGCCCATGTACTGGTTGGCCTTCTGCCCCAGGTTGGGGATTTCCAGCCAGTCGGAAAAAATGTAATAGCCGTCAAAACGCACCAGCGGGTTGGCGTTGAACAGCAAGGTGGTCACCCCCGCCAGAATCACCACCTGGTGCAGTGCAGCCTTGGCCACGCCCGGTGCCACCCAGGTCCATAGCCAGATGGCAATCGCGGCAAAGAACAGCTCGGTCATCATGCCTGCCGCGCCAATCAGCATGCGCTGGCGGCGCGATGGCAGGCTGATGGCGTAACCGGCGTCCACATAGGGCACCGGTATCATCACCAGCATCATCACGCCGGTTTCATGGCAGCTGCCGCCAAAGGCCTTTACCACCAGGCCATGCCCTATCTCGTGAATGGCCTTGAGCAGCGGAAAGATCAGCGCCAGCAGTAGCACGTTATCCGGGCGGAACACGCGCGCGGTCAGGTCGCGCGTCAGCTCGTCCCAGTGCATGCCCGCCATCACCACGCCACTGCCCACCACCAGCAGCCACAAAGGCAGGATGAAGCGCAGCAGCCAGGCGGGGGCCAGCTGGTACAGGCGGGTAAGGAACGGGTCCGGGTCGAATAGCGGAATCTTCAGCGACAGCGGGTTCATCAGGTACTGCTTGAGCTTCATGCGGCCCAGGCGCTGGCGCCGCTCGTTCAGCTCGGCCAGATCGGGTGCCTGGTCGGTCAGCAGCACGTTGGCCTGGTGCAGCTGGGTCATCAGGTTCAGCACTTCGTCCTGCGTCGGGGCATCGTCGCCCAGCGTTTCGCAGGTGCGTTGCCAGATGGCGTCCAGCGTGAGCTGGCCATCCATCAGCGCCACAATCTGGTAGGCAGCCGGGTTCAGCTTGAGAAAGCGCCCGCTACCCTGGTCTTGCAGAATATAGTGGCGTTCGCCGCGGTAGACATGGCGCACCAGGCTGGCTTGCTGGCGCAGGCGCGGCTTGAGCGGGGCCACGCGGTACCAGGACGGGGAAAACAGCGATGCACTCATGCGCCTACCACCCCAGCCACGACCAGATATTCAGCCGCAGCCAGTCAAACAGGCTATGCGTCCAGATCCATACCAGCTTGCGCTCTCCCACGTATACCTTGGCCACGCCATCCATGCCGGGGCGCAGTGTGGGGTTGCGTGTAGCCAGCACGCCTTCTACCCGGAACACGTTTTTGCCATCGCGCGCCTGCGCCACCGACGTCACCAGCGACACGCTAAAAGGCAAGCGTTCGCCCGGCATGGCG
Organism: Vogesella perlucida; assembly: GCF_979366545.1. NCBI lineage: Bacteria > Pseudomonadati > Pseudomonadota > Betaproteobacteria > Neisseriales > Chromobacteriaceae > Vogesella > Vogesella perlucida. The sequence goes on along the minus strand of NZ_CEETRO010000002.1, from coordinate 351,845 downwards.
GTAACCATCAGCTGGCCCTGCTGCCCTACCCTGATTTCGTCGATATCGGCTTCTTCCACGTACAGAATCACGCGATAGGAGTCCAGCGGCGCAATCTCGAACAGGGTCTGGCCCTTCTTCACCGCGCCACCCAGCTGCTGCGACAAATCACCCGTCACGATAAAGCCGGCAAACGGGGCGCGAATGCGCGAGCGCTCCAGCATGCTTTGCGACAGCGCCTGCTGCGCCTGTGCCTGCTCGGACTGGGCAATGGAAATCTGTATCTGCGACAGGTCGCTTTGCGCCTGGGCGTCTTGCAGCTGGTTCTGGTACTGCGACTGGGTACTGCGCCATTTGCTGGCTTCCAGCTGCAGGTCGCGGTCGTCCAGCTGCGCCAGCAGTCCACCGGCCGGTACCACCTGGCCGGCGCGCTTGTAGGCCTGCGCCACAAAGCCGTCAAACGGCGCCACGATGGTGCGCTTTACCGCCCCCTCCAGCTCCGACTGCGCACCGACACGGTAGTCACCGGTGGCCAGACCCAGAAACAGCCCCAGCGCCAGCAGCACGATGGCCGCCAGCTTGCGCCCGGCGTGCAGCGGGCCCAGCAGGCGGTCGCGCTCGGTTTTCAGTGCATCGGCTGCGCGGCGCCACCACGGGCGCTCGGCGTGGCGTTTGTCCAGCAGCATGCGGCCAACAATGGGCGACAGCATGTGGGCCAGGTGGCTGGCTTCGTCCGGCAATACCGGCTCGGCCCACTCGAACACAAACACACCGTAGCGCTGCTTATCCAGATAAAACGGCACGCTCAGAATATGGTTGGCCGCAAAGCGCTCGGCCAGCGCACGGTGCTCGCGGTCGATGCGTAAGCCCCCTGCCGGGCCGGCCTCGCCGGGCTGAAAGTAAAAAGCCTGCCCTTGGTCGGCGGCCTCGTTCATGGCCCGCGCCAGAAAAGCGGCCAGATCTTGCCGCCCGGCAAACTCGGCAGAATGCGACAAGGCCTGCAGCTTGACCGTCATGCGCTGGGCAAAGCCTACCGATACGCGGTCGCAGCCCAGCGCCACGGCCATATCGGTGACCACGGCATGGCTGGCGTCGTGGGCGGTGTTTTCCCCCACCACCAGCATCAGCAAATCCAGTGATTTCAGCAGCCGCTCGGTAAAAGCGGCGTTGTCTGCCGTCACGCCTGCCGCGGCGGGCAGCAGCCAGCCCTGCCCCCACTTGAGCCAGGCCAGGCTTTCGCGGGTATAGGCTGCGGCCGGCATGGACACCGCCAGCACGCCGTGCAGCTGCTCGCCCGCCAACACCGGCAGAGCCAGCACCAGTACGCCGTCCTGCACCTGCTGTAGCGGCAGGCGCATATCCAGCACACGCTCGCACAGGCTGGCTAGCAGCGGCGACACGCTGTCGGCCCTGGGCCAGAGCAAGGCCGGTGCATAGGGGCCCTCATCCGGCACGTCGGACAACACAATCGCCAGCTCGGCCAAGGCCGGCAGGCCCTGGCGGCAGCACTGTAGCCAGGCTTGCCAGTAGGCGTGGTCGTTATACGGAGCATGGGCTAGCTGCAACCAGGCATCAGGCGCGCCGGTGGAGTGTGTGGTCATGTAGGCAAACGGCAAACGGCAGACAAAGAAAAGCCGCCAGCGGCAAGGCTGGCGGCGCGATGGGGTTTAGCCCAGTTTCAGCTCGCCGTAGCGTGCTTCGTACTCTTTCAGGCCCAGCTCCAGCATGGTGAGCAGGCGCTTGGCCGCGTACGGGTTCAGTACAACGCGGTTGCTCAGGGTCACTTGTACCTGTTTCTGGTCGCTCTGCCAGGCCTGGTTGGCACCGAACAGCACCATGATTTCTTCGCGGGTACCCAGCACATTGCACACGTTGGCGTAGCTGGTCACCATGCGGGAATCATCCCAGACGATTTGCGGCACGACAGCTTCGTTGTTCTCTTGTTGTTGGCTCATGTTCATTCCTTGCATCTAGCAATGGTTACGAAAAAACGTTGTTATCGACGATTCTTGGTGCCGCGCTCGGCAGCGCGCTTGTCGCTGCCTGGCTGACGGTCCCACAGAATTTTGCTGCGGCCCGCGCTGGTGAGCGCGGCCAAGCCCAGGGCCAGGTCTTGCGCCTGTGCCATCACATCGCTAGCGGCACCGGCTGCGGCGGTATTACCCGGCTCGGCGGCGGCTGCCGGCGCGGCAGGCTGCGGCTGGGCCGGGATATTTTCCGGTGCAACAGGCGCGGCAGAGGATACCACATCACTACCAGTTTCAGCGGCAGGTGTGGCAGGATCTGCCGGCACGTCCGGCTGGGCGGATGCGGCCTCGGCAGCAGGCGTGGCGTCGGCTTCCGGCTCGGCCTGCGTGCTCAGCACCACGTCCTGCATGGCTTGCTGTGCCGGCGTGGCTACCGGTGCCAGCTCGACCGCCACCGTACTGACCGGCGGCAAGCTGCCCTGCAGCGGCTGGGTAGCGCTAAACAGCACATCGCCCAGCGTGGCAACAGACACCACTGGCTGCTGGCTGTCCTGCTCGCCCTCTTCTGCCTGCTGGCTGCTGGCGCTACCGCCAGCTTCCGTGCGGCCAACCATGGTCTGGCCAGGGCCGGACTGCTGGCTAGCCTGGCTGCCATTGGCCGTGCTGCCAGCCGTGGTGCCACCCGCTGCCGTGCTACCGCTATTGGCCAGCTGTTGCGCCTGCACTACTTGCTGGTCGGTGACTGGCTGGGCTACCAGCGTGGCACCGGCGACCGAGATGACGATATCGAAACGGGCGCTACCGTCTTGCGACAGCACGGTAAAGCGGTCTTGCTGCTGGCTACCGGCGGCCAGGCTGGCGTTTGCTGCCAGCTGGTAGTGCCACTGGCCATTGGCAGCCAGACTCAGCTGGCCGTACACGCCTGCCAGGCTGCCTGCCTGCACGCTGGCTTCACCCTGGTCGATGTCGCTGACCTGCAGCTGGCCGGCGGCCTGCTGGCTGCCATCCGCCTTCACGCTGCCCTGGCTGTCGCCACTGATCACCGCGCTGTGGTTGCCACCCGTTACCGCAATACTCACGCTCGTCTGGCTACCATCCACACTGTTCACCACAAAGGTCTCGTTTACCACCGCCCCTTTGGCCAGTGCGCTGGCGTCTTGCAGCTGGTACTGCCACTGGCCGTCGGCTGCCTGGCTGAACACGCCGTAGCTGCCCTGGTAACGCTGCGCCACAAAGGCGGCTTCGCCAGCATCGCTATCGCTGATGCTGAGCTGGCCGCTGGCCAGGGTGCTGCCACCTTGCTGCACGGCACCGGCCAGTGCGCCACCGATCACGGCGGCATGGTTGCCACCCGTCACGGTAATCACCAGCTGCACAGTGCTGCCTTCGGCGGTACGTACGGTAAAGCTGTCCTGGCTGGTAGCCCCTTTGGCAATGCTGCTGCCGTCTTGCAGCAAGTACACCCAGCTGCCATCGGCCTGCAGCTGCAGCTGGCCGTACTGGCCCTGGCTATTGCCTGCCACAAATACCGCTTCGCCGGCATCGATGTCATTCACCAGCAGTTGGCCGCTGCTGCTGCGCTGGCCATCTTGCGCAACCGCGCCCGCCAGCTGGCCGCTAACACTGGCGGCATGGTTGCCACCGGTCACGGCCACCACCACGGTGCTGCTGCTGCCGTCTACGCTCTGTACCTGGAAGCTTTCCTGCACGGTAGCGCCCTTGGCAATACTGCTGCCATCCAGCAGCTGGTAGGCCCAGCTACCGTCGGCCTGCAGGCTGAAGCTGCCATGCTGGCCGGCGATGGTCTGCGCTACAAACGCTGCCTCGCCCGCATCGATATCGCTGATGCTGAGCTGGCCGCTGGCCTGCTGCTGGCCGTCTTTGGCCACGGCGCCGCTTTGCTGGCCGGCGATCTGGGCGGCGTGGTTGCCACCCGTTACGCTGATGCTCACGCTGCTGCTGGTGCCGTCTTTGGCCAGGACGGTGAACTGCTCTGCCACGGTCTGGCCCTTGGCCACGGCCGCGCCGTTGCTCAGGGTGTAAGTCCAGCTGCCGTTGGTATCCAGCTGCAGGGTGCCGTAGCTGCCTGCCTGGCTGCCTGCCTGGAACTGCGCCTCGCCGTCGTCGGCATCGCTGATCTGCAGTTGGCCGCTGCTGCTGTGCGCGCCGTCTTGCGCCACGCTGCCGCTTTGCTGGCCGCTGATGATGGCGGCGTCGTTCACACCGATGATGTCCACCGTCAGCGTGGTAGTGGCGCCGTCTACCGTTTGCACGGTAAAGCTCTCGCGGCGGCTGCTACCGGCTGCCAGCGCCTGCACATTGGCGCTGAGCGCAAACTGCCAGGCGCCGTCGGCCGACAGCTGCAGCGTACCCAGCTCGCCCACAAAGCTGCCCGGCAAGAACACGCTGGCGAGGCCCGCCAGGCTGTCTTGCAGGCGGCCGCTGCTGCTGGTGGCACCGTCTTCTACCAGGCTGGCAAGCTGTGCCTGCGGCTGGTCGTTGCTGCCGTTGATGGTGAAGGTAACGGTGGTCTGGCTGCCGTCGGTGGTGGTCAGCACAAACACCTCGCTGCGTACATCGCCGTCGCGCAGCGCTTGCACACGGGCATTGCTGGTGCTGTCGTTGCCCAAGGTGTAGCTCCAGCTACCATCCACCTTGACTTCCAGCTTGCCGAAGCGGCCTTGCTGGGTGTTGGCAGCCGGGTCGAAGCTGGCCACGCCGCCCGACAGCGCCGGGTAGGCAATACGGCCGCTGGCACGGGTGCTGCTGTCTTCTGTCAGCGTGCCCTTGCCGTCCAGGTCACCTTCCACCGTACCGCTGCCGCCACCGTTTTGCGGTTTCACGTAGCCGCTGGTAGTCACGCCCATTTCACCGTACTCGCCCAGCATCACCACGCTGACAATCTGGCGCACCAGGTCGGCCAGGCCACTACCCGGGATAATGCTGTGCTGCGGGTTGGCCGCATCCAGCTCTGCGCTGCCGGACAAGGTATCCACGCCGGTGCCGCCCAGTACGATATTGCGGCCGCTGTTGGGCAGCACGAAACTGTCGCTGGTCAGCAGCGGGTCCGCGGCATCGCTGCCGGTGCTTTGCACCAGCTGCAGTGCGCCTGTGGCATCAAAATTGGCTTGGGCGCCGTCGCCGGCCACCACGCGCAAGGCGGCATCGCCACCGCTCAGCGTGAGGGCATCGCGGCCAAAGCCGCCAAACACATAGGCCGTACCGGCGCCGATATTCAACGTGTCGTCGCCACCGCTGCTGTCGCTCTGTGTGCCCACGCGCACCAGCTTGCCGCTGCCGTCTACGGCAAAGGACACGCTGCCCGCGTCGCCAAAGGCAATATTGCGGTCGCCCGCGACAGTGAGCGATTCCACCTTGTCGCTGCCTGCGCCGCCAAACAGCAGCTTGTCGCCACTGCCCACGCGGATGCTGTCGTCGCCGCCGCTTTGCGGCTGGCTGCTTTCGGCAAACAGGTGCTGGTAGCCGCTAGCGGCACCGCTGCGGCGGTAGTCCAGGTTGTCACCGGACACCACGTCGCGGCTTAGCACGCTGCCCAGCACATTGATGCGGTCGCTGCCCATGCCGCCGGCCACGATATTGAAGTCGGCCATCACGCCGGCAATGGCATCACCGGTCATCGACACGGTGATGTCGTCGTTACCGCCGGTAGACGGGTCGCTATCCAGCGTGCCAAACGAAGTCAGGCGGCCGGCAATATCAAAGATCATGCTGGCGTTATCACCCGCCACCGCGCGTTCGGACGCCAGGCTGGCGGTACCGCGCTGCGACTGCACGCTGATGGTGTCGGCACCAAAGCCGCCCACCACCACCTTGTCACCGTCGATAGCCGACACGCCCACGCCCAGCTGCAGTACGTCGTTGCCGCCCTGGGCAATGCCGCTGCTGCTGACCGAGGCCAGCTTGCCGCTACTGCCAAAGCTCACATTGCCGCTATCGCCCAGCACCACGCCAAAGCCTTTGCCGGCGGTGACTTTGTCGGCACCCTGGCCGGCAATCACCACGTGCTCGCCATGCGTCAGGGTCAGCGTATCGCCCGCGCCTTGTTCTGGCAGCAGGCTGCCCACGCTGGTCAGCGCAGCATTGCGCCCGCTGTTACGCTGCAGCTGGCCGTTATCGCCCAGCAGCACGGCATTGACCGAGGCACCGTAGACCGACAGCACGTCCTCGCCCATCCCGCCTACCAGCTGCGCCTCGCCCAGCTCGCCGGCTATCGCCCCGGTGCTGCCGATCTGCAGCGTATCGCCGCCACCGGTCACCGCGGTCTGGTCCAGCGTCAGCAGGGATACCAGGCTGGCCGCCTGGCGGGCCACGTTGCCCTCGCCCGAGAACAGCAGCTGGGCGTTGTCGCCCACCAGCGTGCGGAAGGCGTTTTCGGTGCTATTGACCTGCACCCCGTCGCGGCCATAGCCGGCGATCACGGTGATGTCACCATCGCCCAGGGTGAGCTGGTCGTCGCCACCAAAGCCGATGTCGGTGCTTTCCATTTTTTGCAGCTGCACGCTACCGGCCGCATCAAACACCACGCGGCCAGCATCACCCAGCGCCAGCACGCGCTCTACCGCGCTGCCTTCGCGCACGGTTTCGGCCACGATGCGGTCGTTGCCGAAACCACCCACGATCAGCTTGTCGCCTTTGCCGGTACGAATCTGGTCGTCGCCGCCCAGGCTGGCAGCCAGGCTGCTAGCCGACAGCACACCATAGCCCAGCGGTTTACGGCGCAGCTCGCCGTTGTCGCCAAACAGGATGTCCTGGCTGCGCGCCACGCTGCGCACCACGATCTGGTCGGCACCCATACCACCAAATACCACTTGCAGGCCCAGGTTGGTCGCCAGGTCTTTCTGGCCCAGGCTGATCACGTCGTCACCGCCGGTGGCGGTAATGGCATCGGTGGTCACCAGGTCGGTCAGGCCGCTGCGCGCGTCGTAGCTGAAGCGGGCATTGTCGCCGGCCACAAAACGGCCCTGGCTACCGGCCAGGTTGTCTTGCAGATCCAGGCCAGTCACCGTGGCCGGGCTGCTGGACTGCGGCAGGCCGGTGGCGTCGATATCGACCACATCGGCACCAATGCCACCGATCACGTGCTTGATACCGTCACGCAGCAAGATACGGTCGGCGCCGCCGATCACCGGGTCGGTGCTCTGCATCTCGCGCAGCATGCCGTTGCGCGCCACGCTGTCGTAGTTCAGCTCGCCGTTATCGCCTACCACCAGCTGTGCGCCATCGCGGGCGTACAGGGTGTCGGCGCCAAAACCGCCCAGCAGCACTTTGCCACCGTCGCCGCTGGCCAGAATATCGTTGCCGCCCTTGTCGTTTACCGTGCTCTTGACCTGCAGCATCAGGTTGCGCTGGCCATTGCCGGCATCGGCGGCGGTACGGTGGATTTCGCCGTTATCGCCCAGCAGGATGTCCTGGCTGGTGGCAGTGCCGCGGCGGATTTCACCGGTCACCGGGTCGATTTCGGCACTCACCAGTACGGTGTCGCTGCCCATGCCGGCCACCACCATGTTCAGGCCGATATCGCTGGCCATGCCACTGCTGGCGATGGTGATCTTGTCGTTACCGCCGGTGGCATCGGCCACGTCAGTCGTCACCAGGTCGGTCAGGCCGCCCAGGGTGTCGAAGCTGAAGATGGCGTGGTCGCCGCTGATGTAGCGGTAGTTGGCCGCAGCCGAGGCCGCGGCACTCACGGTGATCACGTCGGCACCGGCACCACCGGCCAGTACGGCATTGCCGGACTGCAGGCTGATGCTGTCGGCGGCACCGGTGGTTTCACGCACTTGCGCGTCGACACTTTGCAGCAGATGCGCATCCTTTTTGGCGCTGCCAAACACCACCTGGCCGCTATCGCCCAGCACCACATTGCGGCTGTCGGCGGCGTCGTTGATGCTGACGCTGTCGGCACCGGCACCGGCAATCACCACATTGCTGCCGCTACCCAGGGTAATGGTGTCGGTCGCACCGTTTTCGTCAAAGCTGTTGCCCACGCTGGTTTGCGCGGTCAGGGTCAGGCGGGTATCGGATTTCAGCGTAAAGCTGCCCAGGTCGCCCAGCACCAGGCTATTGCCGTTGCCCAGCGTGATGCTGTCCTGCCCCAGGCCGCCCAATACCACATGGTTGCCGTTGAGGCCGACGATGGTGTCGTTGCCGCCACCACCGTTAGCCGTGGACTGCGCCTGGCTGGCATCGCCGTCTTTCAGCTCGCCACGGGCTTCGAACGCCAGGCGGCCAAAGTCGCCTACCACGGTGTCGTCGCCGCCACCGGTGTAGAAGCGGTCGGCACCGCTGGAGCCCATCAGCACGTCGTTGCCGTCGTTGCTATCCAGGCCGCCAATCAGCACTTGCGCGCCCGGCAGGTCGCCCAGTTTGGCGTTCTGGATGGTGGTGCCGTACCAGGTCCAGGTACGGCTTGGCAGCAGCTCCCACGCCGGCTTGCCGGACACCAGCTCGACCAGTTTGCCGCTTTCTTTCATTTTCAGGGTGTCAGCCACCAGCAGGTCGTTGCCTTCCATGCCGACCAGTACGTCGCTACCCTTCATGCCCAGTATCACGTTCTGGCTGGCATCGCCCACCAGTACGTCGTCGCCGGCACCACCGATCATGGTGTGGAAGCCGCGCACGGTGACCTTGGCCGCCTCGTTGGTAAAGCGGCTTTCCGACGGCACGTCGGCCAGCGGGCCTTTTACGGCTGCCGGAATGGTGTAGGCACGGCCGCTTTCGTTGATGCGCACGCCGCTGTTGTACTGCGACAGGTCCAGGATATTGCGGGCACCGGCTTTTTCGTTGCCGCCAGACACACCAACACCACGGGTGGGGCCGCCGTAGAGGCTGTTGGTAATGGCGGCCTGGTTGGCAAACACGAATACATCGCTATTGCTGCCGCCAATCAGGTTTTCCACGCCCAGGAAGCGGAACAGGCGGTCGCCAAAGTTATTGTCGCCATTGGCTTTGCCCGCGGCGGTATTGGTGATGACACCTTCGTCCAGCGCCTCGTCAGCGGTGATCAGGCTATCGAGTTTGGCAGCGGCTTTGCTGCCCATACCGGCCTGCAGTGCGGCGACGTCTTCGGCCACATTGCTGACATTGATATGCAGCATGGCTTCTTCGGCCGACATGTCGATGGTGTCGTCACCCTGGCCACCCACAAACAGGCCCACTTCGGTAACAGCATCGAAACTCATCAGGTTGCTGCCGGCAGACACGTTCAGGCCAGCGGTATCCAGTACCAGGCTGCTGGCCACGGCCGAGAAGTCGAACACGTTGGCCGCACCGCCGCTATCGTCGTCGTGCACGGTGGCGCTGGCCCAGTTTTCCAGGAAACGATAGCTATCGCTGCCGCTGCCGCCGATCATCTCGGTACTGCCACCGCGCGCCAGCAGCAGGTCGTTACCGGCATTGCCACGCAGGATGGTGGTACCGGTACCGCCGATCAGGATATCGTCCTTGGCACCGCCAAGAATCTGGTCCTTGCCAGCACCGCCCACCAGCACGGCCTGGATGGTTTTCAGGCCGCTGGCGTCGATGATGTCATTCCCCTTGCCGGCGTAGCCCAGGATGCGCTTCACGCCACTATAGGTCTTGACGTACTCCACGCCGTCCAGCGTGGCGGTAATTTCGATCTCGCCGTTACCGATTTCCTTGATGACGAATTTCTCGTCGCCGTCTTCGATATTGCGGTTGATGCGGTCGCGGGCCTGTTTGTTGATGTCGCTGCCGTAGGTGGCATCCACGTCGATCAGGTTGGCACCGTCAAACGAGCCCATATGCAGCACCCAGGTGCCGTCGCCGTTGTCGTCGGACGCCAGGATCGGCATGCACGGTGTCGGGGTCCACTGCAGCTCGAACAGGTCCACCTCCAGCAGCGTCTTGTCGAACACGGTGGCCCAGCCAAACAGCACGAACAGCTTCACGTACACATCCACGTACAGCGAGCCGGCAATGCTGGCTTCTACCACGTTCAGCGGGTTGCACATCAGGGCATTGATGATTTCCTTGGCGCGGAACTTGCCGTCATTGGCGCCCGGGCCTTCCTCGTCCCAGAAGTCCACTTCGCCTTTCAGCTTCAGGCCCGCTTCGATACCGGCGCGCAGCACACCGGCGTTGAACTCACCGTAGATGGCCAGTTTGGCCAGCACGTCGATTTCCGGCAGGTCGATACCGTTCTTGAAGTTATCGCTGACATAGAAGCCGTCGAAGATATCCAGCGCATTACCCGAGTCGATAAACTTGATGATGCCGCTGGTATCAAAGCCCAGCGTCAGGTTCACTGCGATATCCAGCGAACCGCGCATGCCCACTTTCAGGCCCGGGAACACAAAAGCCCCGACATCGATCATGACACCCACGCCCAGGCTAGGCGGGGTGTAGGTCACCAGGTCTACCGGTTTGCCCATGATCAGGTCCAGCACTTTGGACAAGTCTTGCAGCAGCGGTATCTTGAAGGCGTTATTCGGGTTGTTCAGCTTGTCCAGGAAGCCTTTGGTGCCGCTGGCACTTGGCGTCTTGGCCGGGGTGCTGCTACCACTGCTGGCTGCCGGTTTAGGGGCATCCAGCGCCTTGTTCACGTCCTGGGTCTGGCCAGTGAGCGACGCCCCTTTACGGCTGGAGGCATTGGTCAGGTCGCCGGCCAGGTTGAACACGCGCCCTACCGGGATAATCAGGCCTTCGGCATCCACCGGAATGCTGTTGAACAGGTCCAGCATGGTGACAAAGGTCTTGATGAACTCGATGCGCTTGTCACCCTTGCCCAGGTCGGAAGCCAGGTCCAGCAGGGTGTAATCCTTGCCTGCCAGCTTGGACAGGCCCGGAATCGGCGTGGTGAGGCCATCGATAATCGGCTGCAGCGGCTTGGTGATGCTCTGTACCTTGGACACGATCGGGCCCAGGAAGTCGCTGAAGAAGCTGCCGACATCAATGCCCAGCTCGGTAATCCACACCTGCGGCGAGGTGGTGAACAAGCTGTCGTAGCCGATGGCCGCCGGGTTGTTCTTCAGGCCCCAGGTCAGGTGGAAGTCGGCCACCAGGCGCGGCAGTACCTTGCTGCCTTCGATGGACAGGTCCATCTTGAAGTTGGCCTGCGCCTTGCCGGTGACTTCGGACTTGAACAGATCGCCAAACTTGCCGCGCGTCATCTCGCCAAAGGTGATGCGGCCGTCGTTGCTGCCGGCACGGTCGATCATGTCGATGGCAAAGCTGCCATGGAACCAGGTGCGCGAGCCGATATCGCCGCGGTTGCCTGCGTCAAACAGACCGCCGGCACTGTTCTTGGTGTACGAGGTCAGGTTGCTGGCGTCAGGGCCGACAATGGAATTGCCGTGGTCGTCGGTAAGCTTGCCTTGCAGGAAGAAGATCTTCGCTGTCATCGAAGCCGGCTGGGTGCTGTCTTTGAGCTTGGCCGCATCGGCCGACAGGGTTACGGTCTTGCCAACAAACTTGTCACCCGCGAACACCACTTTGTGGCCGGTAATCTTCTTGGTGGCCGGGTCGGCTTGCGCGGTAACCGTAATGCCGGTGTACGACTTGCTGACCGCCTTGTTCAGCGCCGCCTGAATCTGGCTGGCCGACGCGCTGCGGCTGATGGCCGCCGTGGTGTAGGTCTTGCTGCCATCGCTAAAGCTCAGCGTGTAGGTGCCGGCATCGCCCTTGGTAAAGTTAAAGCTGCTTTCCGTGGCACCATTGGTCACGTCCAGCTGGCCACCGCCGCTGCCGATCAGGTAGGCATCAAAGCTGATGCTGATCTCTTTGACCGTTTGCGCTTCGGTGAGCTGCCACGGGTTGATGATTTCCGGGTTAGCCGCGGTGTAGGCCGCTTGCTGGTCTGCCGCTACCACGTACTGCCCGTCCGGCAGGCCGGCCTTGCCGGCCATATTGCTGACCAGGTACAGGCCGTCGGTGGTGTTCACGCCAAAGCCCAGGTAGAAATCCCAGCCCAGGTCCAGCTGTACGCCGCCTTCTACCTCTAGCGACAGGCCCGGCAGGCCCATGTCGAACGACAGGTCGATATCGCGCGACAGCAGGTTCTGCCCCAGGTGCATGCGGAACTGCAGCGCCTTGGCTTCTTGCAGGGCGTCGTGGCCTGCCAGGGTGTTGACGACGTCGCCACCTTTCTTGTCGCCACGCTTGTCGTCCTTGGTACCGGCCAGGGTGTAGCCCAGGCGCGTACCGTTGGCCACGCCGGTCAGACCCATGGCCAGGAATTCCACCACGATGTCGTCGGCGGTAATCAGGTTGTCGCCGTTGTAGTCTTTCAGGAAGTTCAGGAACGGGTTATCGCCGGCGTCTTCGCCTTTTTCCAGCCACTGGTCCAGCGATGCGGCCTGAATCTTGCCATCGCCGTTACTGTCATTGGTAAAGGCTTCAAACAGCACCTGGCGCAATGCGTTGTCCATGCCACCGTAGGTGTCTACCGTGCTGTTCACAAAGTCGCTGATCTTGGCAATCACGCTGCTGCGGAAATCACCGACAAACTGCGTGCCCTTTTTCAACTGGCTGCCAATCAGCGGCAGCGGCAGCGAGGCCATGGCGTCCAGGCTCTTCTGGATACCCTTCAGGGCGTAATCGATGCCGTCAATGATGATGGCCGGGTTGCGGATCAGCTGGATCAGCGGGTTTTTCAGCGCCATCACGCTGTAAACCTTGTCCAGGTTTGGCAGCGCGTAGTTGATGATCTTGGTGGCGTCGTAGTCGCCCGCAGTCTTGATCTGCGCCGAGCTGACCGCCACACCTTGCAGCATGGCCTGGGTCAGGGCTTTCAGGCTGTTGATGCGGACTTCGACATTGCCCACCTGATAGGTGCTTTCCAGGCCCGGAATCAGCACCTGACCCAGCTCGACCAGCTCGCTGTCCAGCTCTACGCTGGCAGGCAGCAGCACACTGGCGGTACCGTCAAAGTCCACATCCAGGTTATTGAACAGGGTACCGAACGGGCTGGCTTTCAGCTTGGTGGTGTCGGCGCTTACCGTCACCATCTTGCCCGCCAGGGTGGCGCCGCCAAAGCGGATGCTGAAGCCGCCGTAGTTCTTGTCTACCACCACTTCGATACCGCTATAGCCTGCGCCCACCGCCTGGTTCAGGCGGGTTTGCAGCTCGGTGGCGCCAATGTCGTAGGCCAGGTTGGCCGCAACATAATTCACCCCACCAGCGCTGAACTTCAGATCAAAGGTGCCGCTGCTGCCGGCCACCACCGACACGCGCGCCACGGTGGCGGTTTGCAGACCGCTCGGGTCTTTACCCGCCACCACCGGTACCACGGCTACCGCGCCCTGGTGGGTCAGCTTGGCGGTATTGGCGGTCATGGCCGCCACGGACTTGCCTGCCAGGCCACCGGCAAAGCGTACGTCCCAGCCCTGGGCCAGGTTGGCCGCATTGTGGGCGGCCACGCTAACGGCTACCGCCACCTCGCCGACTTTCACTGCCGCCAGTTTGGCGTTCAGCGCGCTGGCCACGTCGGCAGCGCTGGCGTTCCAGGCGATGTCGTCGGTGGTGTAGGTTTTGCCGGCAATCTCTACCGACAAGGTAAAGCTGCCGCCCGAGCCGCTAGGCACGCGCACCCACTGGATGGTATCGGCGCTACCCAGCGCGGCCTCGCCGGCTTTCAGGGCGTGGGCGGTCACGGTAATGGTTTTGCCGGTGAGCGCACTCCCGCCCAGGTTCACTTTCCAGCCCTGGCTCAGGTCGGACGGGTTCACCGCCGTCACACTCACGCTGCCCTTGATAGCCTGCGGGCCAAAGAACAGCGCTTTTTCCAGCAGCGCCTGCATGGCGTCGGCGTCGTAGCTGCGGCTAAAGCTGTCGGTGTAGAAGGTGCTGCCCCCTACCACCAGCTTCAGGCGGTAGGTTTCATCTGCCGTCGAGGCGGTATCGTCGGCTGGCGGCACCAGCTTGATGACTGCACCGCCGGTATTGCCGGTAATGCTGAAGTTGGCCGCAGCCTCCTGCCACTGCAGTGCCACGCTATCGCCCTGCTGCAGCACGCTTACTGCCACGGCAGACGACAGATAATGGCGGCCGTCGCCATGGCCGGCACTGCCGGCGGCTTCGTCGTTCAGGTACAGGCCGGCACGGGCCAGTACGCTGGCGATACCGTTGCTGATCTTCAGCGACAACGGCCCCAGGCCGGCGGCAAAGTTCAGGTCCTGGCCATCGACCTCCAGCCCCAGCTGGGCAAAGGTGCCTTTGTCGTCTTTGTAGTTATCGGCGGTGCCGTTATTGTCGTGGTCAAAGACAAACAGCTCGCCGGAATCCAGGTCTACGCCCAGCGCGATATTCAGCATGGCGCTGGATTTCAGGCCGATCTTGGCACTGCCGCCCACATCGGCCAGTGTGCTGACCGCGCCCATCAGCTGCTTCACGGTATCGCCGCCGATCAGGTCGCCCAGTTTTTCCAGGTCCATGGCCAGCGAGAAGTTCTGGTCGGCCAGCTTGATCACGTACGGGATGGTGATGGCCAGCGCATTGGTCTTGGCGTCGTAATCGATATTGATGCCGAACACGTCCGGGCGCGCCGCGTCGTAAATCGGCATGCCAAAGCTTTCCGACAGCACCTTGCGCAGCTCGGTCACGCCCTGGGCCGGGTTGCTGCCCAGTTTGTCCAGCGCGTGCGCCAGCGCAGACGCCACGTCCAGCATGTCGTTGACGCTGCGGTCGATCAGCGGAATGTTCTGGTTCAGGAAGGCAAAGCTGTCCATCTGGCCCAGCAGGTTGCCCACCATTTTCAGGCCGTCGATCAGCTGTACCCACGACAGCTTGCGGAAACCCATCAGCACGTCGGCACCGGTTACGCGCACGTCTACCGCGTCTTTCAGGCTGCTCACGCCTTTCCATACGTCGATGATAGGCAGGCTGATATCAATGCTAGGGTTAGCATCCGGCGGCAGCAGGTTCAGGCCGCCAGCGTCGACCTTGATGCCTTCGATCGTCAGGCTGGCGGTCGGCTGGGTACCCGCGCCGTAGGTGGAATCGCTAAAGGTAATCGGGGTGAAGTAGTCCTTGATCAGGCTACGGCCCACCACGGTCATGGCGGCGGCAGTGGGCGCGGTAAACTTCAGCACCGCGTTTTGTTGCTCCACACTGCCATCCAGCTTGTACAAATCGCCCAGCGTGACAAAGGTGTGGCTGGCAAACGGCACGGTCGCCAGCGGCGGCACCTGCTTGCCGGCCCAGGCGGTCAGCTCGGCCTTGATGGCGGCGTTCACGTCGCCGGCCAGGTCGGCCAGCGAGGTATTGTTGGCCGCATCGGCAGCCAGCACGGTGACATCCAGCGCAATGGCTTTGCCGCCGTTTACGGCCGGGTCGGTCAGCGTCACCCGCAGGCCCACGTCCAGCGGCAGCTGGCCGGTAAGCGGGTCGACAGCCAGCGCGCCCAGGGTTTTGCTCTGGCCGGCGTTAAGGGTAATGTCGGAACGCGAACCCAGCAGGCTGTCGTTGCGGCTGCCGGCGTCCAGCAGGTCGCTCACGTACACGCGGTCGCCAGCCTGGCCGGACGCGCCGTTCTGCATCTGCACGTTCACGCCGGCATCAATCGCGGCTTTCATCTGGTCCATAGTCATGGACACAAAACCCAGCTTGCCGGTGGCGCTGAAGTCTTCCACCCCGGCCACGATCTTGCCGCCCAGCAGGGTGTCCTGCAGGAACAGCGACACGCCGCGCGCCTTGTAGGTCACGCCAGGCTGGATACCCAGCTGCTGTACCAGCGGGTCGGTATCCGCCACGCGGAAGCTCAGGGTACTGATGACCTGGCCCTGGGTAACAAACGCCAGCACCTTGCCCTGGCCCTGGGTCAGCACTTTTACCTTCAGCACCTGGCCCAGGTTGCTGATGGCCTGCCCGTTGGCCTGCACTTTGCCTTCCAGCGGGCCCAGTGTGGTGATGGCGTCAAGCGCGGCCTGGATATCGGCCGCCAGGTGTTCCGGTGTGGTGTTGTCGGCAAAGGCAGACTGGTTGATCGCCACGTTGATGGCGTTGTCTTCGCCGGTGGCGGTCATGCCGCCGGTGGCTTGGTCGTCGGCACCGTTGATGATCAGATCGAAGGTGGTATTGGCCGACAGCTTGCCATTGGCGGGCATGTCCACGTTGACGGCGGCCATTTTCTGGCTGCCGCTCAGGCCCAGCACATTGGTGGCGGCATTGATGCTACGGGTCTGGCCATCCACGGTCACGCTGACGGCCTGGCCGGACAGCGTGACTTCCTGCAGGCCGGTGCCCGACAGGCTCAGCTGCAGCTGCTTCTTGCCCGCCACCTCTACCAGGCTAAAACGGGCGGCCTGGCCCAGCTTGCTGTAATTCACCACGGCCAGCTTGCCATTGGCTTTGACTGCGGTGGCCTCCAGCACGGCGTTCAGGTCTGCCAGCAGGTCTTCCACGCTGTTGTTGTCGGCCTGGCGGGCGGCGTCCAGCGTCAGCTCGTAACGCTCGCCGTCGATATCCATGGTGAATTTGGCATCGATGGCCGGGTTGGAGGTGGCGTTGTACGCTGCCGCCTGGTTGAACAGTACGCGGCCAACGTTGGCCACGCCGGCGCTGGCATTGGCCACCAGCTCGGCTTTGTTCACCGTGCCGCCTACCGCGCTGAAATTATCCGGGCGGTTGAAGTCCAGGCCGATGGTGGTGACAAAGTCGATACCGGCATTCAGCACCAGGTTGCCCTTGGCGCTGAAATCCCCCACCGGTGCCAGATCAAAGCCGAAGTCCAGCGGTACCAGCTGCTGCGGCATGGCCGGGGTAAAGCGCAGGTCGAACATGAAGTCCATGGCCTGAGCGTCAAAGCGGGCTGTCACATTGAAGGTTTCACCCTTGGGCAACAGCTCGTTGACCGCGTCTTGCAGCACGGCGGCAAACTCTTCCAGGGTATTGAACTTCGGCCCGCTCTGCGTGCGCGCTTCCTGTCCCAGTACGTCCAGGCCCAGCAGGTCTACCCCGGCGTAGCCTTTGTCACCGGCAGCTTGTGCCGCGCTCTTGAGCTGGCTGCTGTTCAGCAGCAGCGTGGGCAGGTCTTCACCGGCCAGGCTGCCACCGTAAACGATGTCAAAGGTATCCGGCAGGCCGGCCACAGCCGTCACGGTAACATCGGCACCGGCAATGGCTTTCGGCCCGGTTGCAAAGGCTTTGCGCAGGCCCAGCTCGATCAGCTTGGCCTGGCGGATAGCCAGCGCTTCTTCGGCGGTTTTGCCGTCTTTCAGTGCCGCGATGGCGGCATCGTCCAGGCCGGCTTTTTTCAGCTCGGCCTCCTGCTGCTCGGCGCTGGCGCCGTAGGCAAACGGCTCGTTCAGCGTGTAGTACTCGCTGCCCACACGCTGGGCAAAGCCGTAGGTGCCGCCTACCGCGTTGCTGATGGTGAGGCGCTGCACTTCGTTTTTGGTCACGCTGGTGGCGGTAGCCGCTGCGCCCTGTTGCAGGCTGTAGGCCACCATCTGGGCGCCGGGCTTGGCGCGCAGGCTCTGATAGGTGGTGGTAAAGGCAGGCTGGTCGCCCGTGGCCAGCTTGCCGGCAAAGGTAATGTCAAACGCACGGGTGCCTTCAGGTACGCGGGTGCCTACCGGCTCGTTCATCACCGACACGGCTACGGTCACGCTGCCGTCGATGCCGGCATTGGTGAAGGCGGTATTGATGCGCTCTTGCAGCTGGCTGGCGCTGATATCCACCGCCAGGCCGTTGATCTCGGCTTTCTTGCCCGCCTTGTCGGTGAACTGCAGCTCGAACTGCGATGCAGCGCCCATGGCCGCATTCACAATGCGCAAGCGCTGCACCTCGGCCACCTGGGCGGTACCAGGGGTAACCACATCGATAGACACACCAGCAGAGGGCCGAATGGCAAAGTACGCAAAATCGTCCACATTCACCGGCTTGAACTGCAGCTTGCCCCAGGTGATACCGCCGGCTTTCAGCTGCGGCTCGATGGCGCTGACCTGCAGCATGGCCGCCGATACGGCTTTGGCTTTTACCTTTTCTACGGTGGTGTCTACGGTGCGGGTAAGCTCCACGCCGGCTACCACCTGGCCGGCCAGCTCGCCGGTGAAGGTAATCAGCCACTGGCCGTCCTGGCCGGCAACGCTGACATTGCCCGCCCCCACACCGTCCAGGCTAGCCAGCGCATCTTGCAGCGCGGCACGCACCTGCTCGTCATCGAAGCCGGTAATGGTGACGGTTTTGCTGGCCGCGGTGCTGCCAGCCAGTTTCACGCTGAAGCTGGTGCTGCCACTGGCGGCGGCTTGCAAGGCCAGCTCCTGCACCGGGCTGAATACCAGCTCGGGGACATCACGGCCGGACAGGCGGCCCTGGAAGCTGATGGTCCATTTTTGCGGGCTGCCGCTTACCACCACATTGCCGCTACCGATATCCGGCATGGCTTCCAGAATGGCTTGCAGTTCTTTGGCTGTGGCCAGCGCCGGGAAGGTGGCCGAGAGCGCACCCTCGCCCAGCTGCACGCGCATCAGGCCGCTGGAAGCGGCCAGCACGACCTGCTGCACTTCGCTGCGGAAGCGGCCTTCCTGCACCGAGGCCAGGGTCACGGTAGGGTTCACGGTGTTGGCCAGGTTGCCGACCTGCAGCTCGGCCAGCTCGACACCGGCCAGGCTACCGCCAAAGCTCACTTTCCAGGCACCGCGCTCGGCCAGCGATACGCCCAGCTCGATACCCTTGATATCACCCAGCTTGGCACCGCCTGCGGCGGTAGCGGCCAGCAGCTGGCTACGGATATCGCCCGAGCCCATATTGCTGTTCAGCGTGCCGGTGGTGTAGGTCTTGCCGTCGTGCGTAAACGACAGGGTAAAGCTGGCCGGTGTGGTGGCCGCCGCGCTCACGGCCACGGTTTGCACCTCGCCACGCTTGTTCACGCCCGGTTTGAACTCGATCAGCTCTACGCCGCGCACGTCCCCTGCCGGCACGTAGCTGCCCGCTTTCAGGCCGCCAAAGTAGACGGTCATATCCGGGATGTTCTGCTGGGCGTAGCTACCCTTGAAGGTAATCTTGAACTTGGGCGCCGAGCCGTAGTTGGCCTTCTTGCCGCTGGCGTCCAGCGGGTCTTTCTGCGGGAAGCTCACCTCCACATTACCCTTGCCCACGATGCCTTCCAGCGCTTGCTGGACCGCCAGCGCCTGGGCGTCTACCGCGTTATTAAGGTAACGGATGGGGCCGGTTTTCTTGCCGTACAGCTCCAGCTCGAAGGTGCCGCGCTCGTAGCCGGTAAAGGCCAGTACTTTGACCTCGCTTACCCCCACGCTGTGCGATAGCGTCTCGCTCACCGCTGCCGTAGCGTTAGCCGGGGCCACAAAGCTGACCGACATGGCGTTGACGCCGCCAACCTCCATGCTGGCTGCCAGCTGCGCCGGAACCGTATCGGCGAAGGTAATGCGGAAACCATTGCTGCGGTCGCCGCTTACCGTGATCTTGCTGGCATTGATATTGGTGGCCGTAGCAACCGCCTGCTGGATATCGCTTTGCAACGCAGCAAGACTCTTGTCTGCCAGCAAAGAGAAGCTCGTGGCGACGCCCCCGTTGGTCGCCGCAAAATTGACCTGGCCTTCGCGCATGCCCGGCTTGAACAGGAAGCTGCTGCTACCCGCTGTCACCACCAGGCCGGCCACGCTTTCTTTGGCCATGAAGGCCTTGCCGGCCAGGCTGCCGATAAACTCGATGCGGAAACCATCGGCGCGGCTGCCCGTCACTTTCAGGTTGGCCGCATGGGTGCCAAATACCGTGGCCACACCTGCCTGCAGCTTGCTGGCGATGGTGGCGTCGCTATCGGCAGCGCCCAGCACGACGCTAGCCGTGGTAGCGTTGCCCACGTTTTTCAGCGTGAGCGTGCCATTGGCGGTGCCGATATCCAGCAACAGCACCGCGTTATCGGCCTCGCCGCCCTGCTGCAGCTGGGTCACCTTGGCCGCATCGCCGTTAGCGCTTTGCTGGCTGCCCTGCGTGCTGCTATTGCTCTGGCCTTCGGTCACCCATACCGGCAGGCTGTTGTTCAGCTTCAGCGCGCCGTTCATTACCTCGGCCACTTTGCCGTTGATCAGCTCTGCCAGCTCGTTAATGCTCTTGAAGCCGGCCGTTTCTGCCGCCTTCACGGTCACGGTGTACTTGCTTGGCACCGTATCGCCCGGGCGTTGCAGCACCAGGTCAAACGCCACGTCGTCGGCCAGTACCGGCGAAATGGCTTTATTGGCGGTCAGGTCCATGGCGGTGATGCCCTGCAGGCGCTCGTTCAGCACCTTGGTCCAGCCGTAGCCAAAGTCGAATACATCGCCCAGGTCGGCACCACTGAACGGCACCTTGATGTCGAACAGGTCCGAGTCGCGGAACTGGTTGAGGAAGTCGCCCACATTGGCCAGCAGCTGCACCATCTGCGCCGGTGTCATATTGGACAGGCTGGCCAGGTTGGTGAAGTTTTCCTTGCGGATAACCGGCTTGGCGGTCTTGATGTCCTCCAGCGCCAGCGGGGTGGCTTCGGTACCCCACTCCACCACCACTTTCGGGTTGGCCCCGCCGGTCAGCTTGGTGAGGTCGCCACCAAACAGGTTGGCCTTGATCGGCAGGTCGGCCACGGCGTACACGTCGGCCTTGGCATTGACGTGGTCGCCCAGCTTGCCCACATCACCCAGCATCACGCGCTCGCCGTTACGGTCGGCATTGCCGGCCTGCGCCGACAGGCCCACATTGGCGTTGGCCTGGAACTGCATGGTGCCGTTGTCTATCTGGCCATCCAGAATACCCAGCGATACCCCTGCGTTGAAGTTCTGCATGCTGGCGCTGGCCTTGGCCGATATCTCGCGCGCCTGCATGAATAGCTTGCCGCTGGCGGCATTGGCCAGGGTGTCGAAGTTAAAGCCGAACGACAGATCCAGCTTCACCTCGCCGGTCAGGTCGATATCGCCGCTGCCCTTCAGTTTCAGGCCCAGGCTGTCCAGGCCGGTGCCCAGGTTGAACGGCAGGCTGGTGGTCTTGCTCAGGTCCAGCTTCAGGTCCAGGCGCAGCTCTTTGCTGGCGCCCTCGCGCTGGGTACGCACCGTAGCGCTGACACTGCTGGCGCCCTTGCTCAGCTGGGTGCCGTCTACTTGCATGGCCGCCACATTGCGGCCTGCCAGCACACCGGCAAAGCTCACCTGATAACGGCCATCCAGCTTCACCACATCCAGCAGCAAGCCATTGAGCGCCGTGCCGCCGCTAGTCTTGGCGGCCAACAAGGCTGTTTTCACATCGTCGGCAGAAGCGCTGTGCAGAATGGCTTCTGTACTGTAGTCGTCGCCGTCGTGGCTGAAGGTGAGCTTGAAGCTGCCACCGCTTGCCCCGCCCAGGTCGACAATCTGCTGCTCGTTACTGCCCTGGAACTCCAGGCCGCCGCCCACGGTAAACGGGCCTGCCTGCGTTTCGCCATACTGGTTGGGGAACAGCGACTGCAAGCCGCTGTAGTCACCGCTGGCAGACAGATAGTCTTTCAGCAGGCTGATCAGGCCGCTGTAGGTATGCGTGCCAGTCTTGTTGTAGTAGTCGTCCAGTACCGAGAACTTGGTGCCATCTACCACGCGGCGGAAAGACAGCACGTCGCCCAGCTTGCGGCCATCTTCGCTTTGCATGATGCCGCCCAGGCTTTCGCCGACAAACGGCAGCTGGCTGGACATGAACCCCATGCCGTCCAGCGAGTCGCCCACGCTGGCCGCCTGATCGAAAATGGCTTTCAGGTTTTTCTGGGCATCGACACCGTCGATGCTGACATCAAAGAAATACTGCGGGGTGAGCTTGCCCTTGATGATGTCGGAGCGGATCGCCAGCGTCGGGTTGCCGAACATGCCCATGTTCACGCTGCCCACGCTGGCATCAAATACCAGATTGCCTTCCAGCGATGCGGCTGGGGTCACGGCAAACAGGCTGCCCACGGTCTTGCCCTGGCCGGACAGCGCCGCCAGGTCTTTCAGCGTAATGCGGCCTTTGCCGTCGCTATTGTCCGGGTCGGTTACCACCACTTTGGCAGCAGCTTTTACCGCAAAATCGCTATCCACCAGTTTGACCTGGGCCAGGTCGCCCAGCAGGCTGGCACTGGCTTGCAGGCCGTAAACATTCAGCGCCGCGCCTGCGTCAAAGCGGTTGATGCGGAAATACAGGTCGGCGTTGGTCGGCACCGGCAGGTTCAAGCTGTTGTCGCCACTCTTGGTGCCTACCGCCAAACCGGCTTCCAGGTCGGCGTGCAGTACCAAGCGGCCAATGGCGCTACCGCTGGCAGTAAAGTTGGCAATCTTGGTGGCGGCGTCGCCGGCCAGGTTGGCCAAGCCAAACTCGAATTGCTGCTGCAGGCTGCGATCCAGGTTGATCTTTACGCCCAGACCCAGAGTGATTTCGTTGCCAGTGGTATCGAACATTGGCAGCACGGCAAACTCGGGGCCGCTGACATCGCCGGCAAACACCTCGTCCAGCACTACGGCATCCATGTCCAGCGTCTTGAGCGCATCGGCTACGCCGCTTACCCAGGCATCCGCCTTGTTGAACATGGCTTTGGAGGCCGACTTGATCCAGCCCAGCAGGCCGGACAGGTCGATGCCGCGCAGGTTGGCGCCATCAAAATTGAAGCCTTTGAAAGCAGGCGTGGCAAAGCTGATGCCTTTGAGGTTGGCAAAAGACAGGTCCAGCTTGCTGAAATCAAAGGTGATATCCGGCAGCTTGATACCCGACAGGTTGATCGACGGCAGCTTGAAGCCCTGGAACAGTTTGCCCAGCCAGTCGCTGGCATCCGCAGGCTGCGTCATGCCGGCCGAGGTCCAGTTGATGCTGTCGAACAGGCCACGCAGGCCGCTCAGGTCCAGGCCACGGAAGTCGGCAAACGAGAAATTGATCTGTGGCAGGCTCAGGTCAAGGTTCAGCTTTTGCAGCTTCAGCTTCAGGCCGATCAGGAACTCGCCCACGTTCAGGGCGCCAGCAAAGCGCGCACCGCTGAAGTCTGGCAGGTGAACGCCATCAAAACCCCAGCTACCCGGCAACTTGAAGCCGCTGAAATCGAAACCGCTGAAATCCACATCGCGGAAAATACCCGCCAGGCTTGGCCACTTGCCGGTGGTAAAGCTCAGGCCAGACCAGATACTGCCTGCCCAGTTGGTGTCAAAGTTCAGCACCAGTTCGCCAAACTTCAGCTTGCTCAGGTTGGCAAAGCTCAGATCAATGCCGGAGAGGTTCAGCTTGAGGCCGCTGAAGTCCAGGCCGGACAAATCCCAGCCGCGCAGCGACAACAGGCCGTTGGCACTGAAATTGAAATCCAGCGACGGCAGGTAGCCGCTGATACCGGTCAGCCAGCTTGGCAGCGAAAGGCCGCTACCGCTGCTGTTGAAGAAGAAGCCGCTGCCGCCATCAAACTTGAACACGCTGGAGAAGTCGATGCTCGGCCAGGTCACGTCTACGGCAAACACGCCTTTCAGGTTGATGCTGCCGGCAAAAGTAACACCGCTGAAGTTCACCCCGCGCAGGTTCACGCCGGACCAGTCGAAGTTCTTGATGGTCAGGTTCTGGAACACCGAGAAGTCGATAAACGACAGGTCCCAGCCCTGCCAGTGGTAGCCCTGGCCATCCAGTGTGACACCACGCTTACCCAGGTAGATCACGTTTTCAGACAGCTCGGTACCGAATACCGCCTTCACGGTGCGGTCTACCACCATGCCGTCCAGGAAAGTATTGCCGTCGTAGCTGGCCCAGGCAAAGCTGGCGCCAATGGCCAGCGCGTTTTCCAGCCGCGCACCGGACAGGTCGGCACGCGCCAGGCTGGCATTGCGCAGGTTGCTGTCGCTCAGGTCGGCGCCTTCCAGCAGCGCACCGCTGAGGTCGGCCCCGGACAGGTCTTTACCCACCAGATTGGCCGCGCTCAGGTTGGCATTCGCCATGTTTACGCCGCGCAGGTCGACTGTCGTCCAGGTGATGCCCTGCAGGTCGGCACCGTCGAAATTGGCGCCGCGTAGCGATGTCTTGGCGTCAAAAATCGCGCCTTGCAGGTTGGCGCCGCTAAAGTTCACGCCGTCCAGGTTCAGGCCGCTGAAATTGGCCCCGCTGAGGTTGGCGCCGCTAAAGTCGTAGCCGCGCAGGTGATTAGCGCTTTGCTTGCTGAAATCGTAATTGGCCAGGTCTTCACCAGACCAGTCGTGGCGGTTGGCATCCAGCGGCAGGCCGAACTTCTTGGCCAGCTCGCGTTTCAGGTGCTGCGTAGCCTCGCGCAGGGTGGGCCAGCCGGTTTTTTTGTTCGCTTCGGCGGTATCGCTGAAGGTGTATTTGGCAAAGAACTCCTGCGCAGCCTGCTTCAGGGCAAATACCTTGATATCGACGGCGTCGGTGTCGTCGCTGTCAAAGCCCAGCAGCTCGTTGATGCTCTGGTCCAGGCCAGGCACTTTGCTGTTCAGCAACCCCACGCCCAGCACGTTCTGGTTGGCCGTGCTGTCTACCTTGTCCAGCACCTCCAGCAGCTTGTCGCGCAGGGTCTCTGTCAGGCGCACGTCCAGCGTGGCGTCGGGGCGCTGCAGTACCAGCTTGCCGGTGGTGGCATCGGGCTTGAACAGCACGGGCGCGTCCAGGTTGATGACCGGCAGGCCGAAATCGTTCAGGTTAAAGCCCTGGCCTTTGGCGTTCAAGGTAATGGCACCGGACAGGCTGGCAACGCTGTCGCTGTGAATCAGGCCCGCCAGGCCGCCTTGGGCGGCGGCGATTTCGGACAAGTACACGCGGCCTTTGCCATCGCGGTTGTCCGGGTCGTCCAGCACAGCTTTAACCGCGGCTTTCAGGCTGATATCCGCCTGTTCGATGCCCACGTCCAGCAGGCCGGCCACATTCAGCAGTGCCTGCAGGTTTTGCAGCTGCAGTTCGGCCTCGGCTTGCAGGCGGTTTACATTGATATAGGTTTGTATCTGGTCGGCGCTGGGCACGGTGAAGTTGGCCGCACCATTGCCCACGGTCTTGCTACCCAGTACCACGCCCAGGTCGATATCGGCTGCGGCCTTGATATCGGCCAGCGCCGTGCCGGACAGGGCAAACTGCGGCAGCAGCTTGCGTGCGGCCTCGGGCAGGTCGCTGCTACCCAGCGCAAAGCCCATGGCCACCTGGCGGTTCAGGTTGATCTGGAAATTCAGCGCAATGCGGATCTCGGTACCGCTGGTATCCAGCGTACCGCGGAAGTCGAAGAGCGGGCCGTCGTACAGGTGGGCACTGGCTGGCGCCTCGGCTGCTTTTTGCACACCGGCCCATTTGGCCGCGCCCGCATACCAGCGGGTATCGCTATCGTACAGGGCACCTTTGGCGCTGGCTGGCGTACCGCTTACCAGCAGCAGGTTGGCCTCACGCAGGTTGGCCAGGGACAAATCGGCGCCGGTCACGGTAGCCCCTTGCAGGTTGGCACCCGCCAGGTTCAGGCCGCTCAGGCTGATATTGGACAAGTTCAGGCCGGACAAGTCGGCACCGGCAAACACGCCTTTGAGCGTGGCCGGCAGGCTGATTTGCGGGTCGCCGCTGGCTGCGGTAACCGCCGCCAAACCGCGCAGGTCTGCCTGGCTGAAATCACTGGTGTCGCTCAGTGTGGCGCCCGCCAGGCTGGCACCGGCAAACACGGCGCCTACCAGGCGTGTGCCGGACAGGTCGACGCCGTTAAAGTCGATACCGCTGAAATCGTAGCCGGACAGGTTCAGCCCGGCCAGCGAGGTGCCCTGCTTGATCACCAGCGCACTGCCGCTGCCGGTAGTGGGCACGCTATCGGTTTTGGCGAACAGCGCACCGTCCAGCTTGGTGGCACTGCTCAGCGTGGCGGTGGCCAGATCGGCTTTGGCCAGGTACGCGGTGCTCAGGTCGGCACCGGCCAGGTTGGCCGCACCGAATTTCACGCCGTACAGGTTGGCCGCCACCAGCTTGGCATTGGCCAGTTTGATACCGGACAGGTCCAGGCCGCTGAAATTGAAACCGCTCAGGTCAAAACCGCTCAGGTCGGCCGCGCCGGTAAGCGGGTCCAGGTCGATAGCGGTGCCGGTGGCACGCAGCAGCTCGGCAGGCAACACGCCGCTAAACAGCGCGTTGGCCAGGCTGGTGCTGGCCGAGACCACGCTACCGACAAAGCTGGCGCCGACCAGCGAGGCTTTGTCGAACAAGGTGGTGCTGATGTCGGCCAGCTCGAAGTTGGCCGCACGCAGGTCCAGGCCGCCCAGGTTCACGCCCTTCAGGCGCGCACCGCTAAAATTCACTCCTTCCAGGCGTGCCGCGCCGGCTTTGCCCGTGCTGCGGTCTACGCTGCCATCCGGTTTGCGGGTGGCAAACACGGCAAAGCTCAGGTTGGCCCCGGCAAAGGTGGCACCGGTAAGGTCGGCACCGCTGAAGTCGGCGCCGGTGAGGTCGGCACCGTTAAAATTGAAGCCGCGCAGGTTCAGGCCGGCAAAGCTGACGTTGGCCAGATTTTTGCCCGACCAGTCGCTCTGGCTGGCGTCGAAATCGATGGCAACCTTTTGCGACAGCGCCGTATTCAGCGCATTCACCAGGCCCAGCAGCGTGGCATCGGCGGCATCGGCCGGCGGGGTAGCCGCCAGCTTGGTGCTGTTAAAGTAAGCATTGGCCGCATCGCTCAGGTTCAGCAAGCGGTTGAAGAAGCTGCTACCGGGGTCGGCGCTCTTGTTGCCAAACAGCTCGGACAGGCTCTTGCCAATGCCGGGCAGCTTGATGGACAGGAAATCCGGGTTAAACGCGCCTTCGCCTGCCGCTTTCAGCTTGTCCAGCACGTTCAGCAGCTGGGTTTTCTGCGTGGCAGACAGCAGCACGTCCACGCTCACCGACGGTGCCTGGTATACCACCAGGCCTTCGTCGCTGAGGCGGAACAGATGGTCTGTATCCAGCGTGATGTACGGCGTACCAAAAATATCGGTAAAGCTCTGGCCACCAATCGTCGGCTGCACGTCCAGCGCGACGCCAAACGACGCATCCAGCTTGGTAGATGGCGTCAGCGTGGCCAGCTGTTTCCACCAGTCGGCAGGGTTGGCCGCTTTTAGCGCCGCCAGCTCGCTCCAGCGCAGCAGACCCTCGCCAGACGGGCCATTCAGCGACATGCGCCCGCCCACTGCCAGCGCAAACTGGCCGTTGACCAGGCTGGCGCTACCCAGGTTGGCCAGGCTGATGCTGGCAGCCAGGTTGGCTACGCCCAGCGAGGCGGCTGCGTCCAGGCGGTTCAGGCGCAAATACGGGTCGATCGACGCCGGCAGCGGGATGTTTACCACCCCTGCCACGTTTTTATCCAGCAGGCCGATACGCGCGCCAATGTCGAAATTCAGCGCAAACACCGCCCGGCCCAGCGCCGTGCCGCTGACATCAAACACCGGCAACATGCTGCTATTGGCCAGGTCGGCCGTGCTGAAATGGAAGTTGGCCTCGAAGCTGCGGTCCAGGTTGGCTTGCAGGTTCAGGCGCAGGTCCAGCGCGTTGCCGTTAAAGCTCAGGCCGCCCGAGAAGGCAAATGCCGGGCCGCTGGCGCCGGTCGCCAGAATGTCTTCGACCACCAGCTTGTTCATGCTCTTGAGCAGGTCGGCGCTCAGCAGCGACGGCAGCTTGGTCAGCGCGTCGTAAAACGCCTGGGCCGCGCTCTTGATGGCGCCCACCACACCACTGAAATCCACACCGGACAGCAAGGCACCGTCCAGCTTGAGGTCGGCCAGCGACACATTGCGCAGGTTGGCAAACGACAGGTCTACGCCGCTGAAATCCAGGCCGGACAGGTTGGCACCGCTAAAATTGACGCGTTTGAAGCCGGCAAACTTGAAGGTGGTCAGCGCTGACAGGCCGGAAAAATCCACCCCGCTGAAATCGGCGCCGGTAAACCAGCGCTTCACGCTGACAGACAGGCCGCTGAACAGGCCGGCCAGGTTGCTGGTGCCGGTAAAGCGGGCACCGGACAGGTCGACAACCAAGCTGTCAAAGCTGATGCCGCTGAAGTTCAGCCCGCTGAAATTCACGCCACGGAACTTGCCCAGCAAGCTGCTGATGCCGGACAGGTCGATACCGCGCCAGTCGGCCCAGGAAAAATCGGTGCTGATGTCAAATGTGGCACCGCCCAGGCGCGCGCCACCGAAATCCACACCACGGAACAGCGAACCCAGGAAGGACTTGCCGCTGAAATCCAGGCCGGACAAATCCCAACCACTGAAATTGAAACCGTTGAAGTTGGTAGTGGTGTGCCACAGCTTGAAGCTGCCTGTTCCGCCAAGCGACAGGTTGATGTCGGTAATCAGGTTATCCAGCTTGGTCAGCGCGTCGGTCAGCACGCTGCCCCACTTCACCTGCCAGCCAAAGGCGCCGCTCAGGTCTACGCCGGACAGGTTGGCGCCGTCAAACGTTACGCCGCGCAGGTTGGCACCGGCCAGCTTGAAGCCGGACAGGTTGACACCGGAAAAATCGATACCGGACAAATCGAAACGTGACCAGTCCAGCTTCAGCGCAGACAGGTCCAGCCCCCATTGCAGCTGCTTCCAGCCACTGTTGGCACCAAACAGGCTACCCAGGTTGATATCGCTGATCAGGTGGGTGACATCCGGCAGCTTCAGCTGCGGGAAGCGTACACCCGCCCAGTTCACGCCAAACGCTGCCGCGCCGGTGAAATTCACCCCGGCAATGCTGGCGCCGGCAAAGTTCACCCCGCGCAGGTCCAGGCCGGCAAAGCTCACGCCGTCCAGCCAGGCCCCGCTGAAATTCACGCCGCGCAGGGTGGCCAGGCTAAAGCTGGCGCCGTTCAGGCGGGCACCGCTAAAGTTGATACCGCTCAGGTCCAGGCCATCAAAACGCGCACCGCGCAGGTCGGCACCGCTAAAGTTCATGCCGCGCAGGAAATCCAGGCTCAGGCTTTTGTCGCTGGCAAAAGCAGCAAAGTTGAAGCCGCTCAGGCTCTTGCCAGACCAGTTGAACTGGGTGGCATCAAAGGCTTTCTTGAAGGCATTGCTCAAGGTGGCCGACAGGCTGGCCACCAAGCCGCGGATGCTAGGCAGGCTGCCGCCGCTGAAACCATCAAAGTAGGTTTTGGCAGCGTCTTTCAGGTTGAACACACCACCAATGCCGGCGGCGGCTTTGTCGTTGCTGTCGTTCAGCAGCTGGGCCAGCGACTTGCCCACGCCGGGGATTTCCTGGTCAAACAGGCCGAACGGCAGCTTCTCGCCCAGCTCTTTGGCACCACCGAGCATGTCCAGAATGGACTGCTGCAGCTCGGCGCTCAGCGACACATCCAGCGATACCGCCGGGCTGGTCACACTGATTTTCTCGCCGCTGGCGACGCGGAACAGCTCGTCGGTTTCCAGAATCAGCGTAGGGGTACCGTAAGCCGACAGGTTGAAATTGCCCAGGGTGGCGTTCAGCGGCAGCGTGGCGTTGAGGCTGCCGGTGGCATTCACTGCAAAGCCGCTGGCGATGACCTCGCTGGTCAGCTTGGCCAGCGGCAGGCGGCCTTGTTCGTCGCAGAAGCCTTCGGCAAAACGCAGCTCGGTGCGGCAGCTCAGGTCGATGCTGCCATTATTGACCGATACGGCGGCCGCCCCGCTACCAAACACCTGGCGCGACAGGCCAACGGTGGCGCTGACATTGCGCGCGGCCAGGTCCAGCCCCACCACCAGCGGGGCCACGCGCAGGAAGGCGGCGTGGCTGACATTGCCATCCAGACTGGCCAAACCCGCCAGGCTCAGACCGATATCCACCTGGCCACGCAGGCCCAGCACGGCGTCCAGCTCGGACAGGGCATCAATGGCAAAGCCGGCTGCGGCCAACTTCTGGCTGATGTCCTGCGACAGCACCGGGCTGACGGTCAGCGTGCGGCTGGCGTCAAATTGCAGGCTTAGGCGCAGCTCGCTCCAGTCGCCCGCCAGTAGCGCACTCACGGTAAACGGGCTACCGGCTACGCCGCTATTGATTTCGTCTTGCAAGGCGCTGGCCAGGCTGCCCAGATTGGTGGCGGCGGCAATGGCGGCGGCGGCTTTATCAAAGCCCAGCACCTTGCCCAGGTTATCCAGCACGCCCGGCGTGGCCGACAGGGCGCTGCCCAGCAGCTCGCCCAGGGTTTTGTCCAGCAACGGTACTTTGTGTTGCAGCTGCGGCAGGTTCACCAGCTGGGCGGCAGCGGCGTTCCACTTATCCATGGCCTGGCCCAGTGCCGACTGGGCAGAGGCACCCAGCGAGATATCACCGCTGAACTGCTCGACCTTGTCCACGGTAAAAGTGCGGCCACCCATGCTGACGACAGTCTTGCCGCTGCCGTCTTTGCTCAGGCCTGCCAGGCCTTTGAGCTCTACACGGTCTTGCGCGTCCTGGCCGGCGCTGATGCTGGCGATACGGCTGGCGTCTTCGATCACAAAACGGTTGCTGCCCTGCCCGCCCAGTAGGTGCAGGCCGGCACCGCCGGTGATGGTAAGAGTGCCCAGGCGCGTGGGGTCGGCGTAGCGCACGGTGAGGCCGCTCTGGCTAGCCGTTACCACCAGATCGCCCGCGACCTGGCTCAGGTCTACCGTGTCGCCATCGGCAACGCTCAGGCTGCTGTCCGGCAGGCCATTGGCCACCGGGTGGCTGGCCAGTACGCCCAGGTAGTCCAGCGTGCTCATGGCAAACAGCGGCTGCACTTGCAGCTGGCCGGTGGCCATTTCCAGCAGCCAGTCGGCGCCCTGTGCCAGGTTGCCGGTACGGTCGTCGGACGCGGCCACATCGGCACCCACCACACGCGACAGGGCCTCGACAAACGCGGCCCCCCGGCTGCCTTTGGCCACATCGCAGCCATACAGCAGCACGTCGGCGCCGCTGGCCAGCGCACTGCGCCAGCCCAGCAGCGTGTCGGCGCGTTCGGCCAGGTTCATGTCGTCCAGCACGCTGCTGCCCAGCTGCAGCGAGGCCTCGCTACCGTGGGAAATCACGTGTACGGCGCGTATGCCCTGATACTGGCGCAGCCAGCCGCTCATTTGTTCCAGGCCATCACGGCTGGCGTCCAGCACCACCACTTCCAGCTGGCCCGGAGCGCGACCTTCATCCGGGCGCGACACCACTTGCGCCAGCAGCTGCTCGTAGTCCTGCACGGCGGGGTCGACAAACACCACCTCGTTTACTGTCTGGCGCAGCGCGGCATGCTGGCCGGCCAGGCTGCCGGCAAACTGGCCCAGCAGCAGGTCTTGCGGCACCACGATGGCTTCGTGATTTTGCTGCTGCGGCGTGGGTGGCAGCACCAGGCCATCCGCCGACAACAACAGCCTTGGCTCTACCTGCTCGACAAACAGGCTTGGCTGGCGGCCAACCTGGCGAGCCCGCCCACCCGAAGGGACTTTCAGCAAGGAACGAATCCACAGGGCGGGATTACGGCCAGTGTGCGGTTTTTTCTTCGGTTGACGGCTCATGTTGTCGCTCCAGCAAGTGCTGCAATGCCAGCCGGGTGAGGGCTGGCAGGTTTTTGTTTTTTATCGTTTTTTACGCCGCACTGCGGCTTACTGCATCAGGTCGGCAAGATCGACAAGATCATCGCGGCTTAGCGCGCCTACTGCCTGTTTCAGCTTGAGGCGGTTCACCAGATAGTCGTATCGGGCTTGCAGGTAGTCGCGGCGGGCGGAGTAATACAGCCGGTAGGCATCGGCCACGGCAACCACACTGGCCACGCCGGCTTTGTAGCCTTCCTGACGGGTTTGCAGGGCGCTGTCCTGGGCGATCACCGCCTTGCGCAGGGCGTCCAGCATCGAGGCGCTGCTTTCTACGCTCTGGTAGGCGGCGCGGGCGGCGCGCTCGGTTTTACGCTCTTCCTGCTCGCGCTCCAGCATGGCTTTTTCCAGGCGGACACCGGCTTCACGCACCAGCGAGCTGGTCATGCCGCCTTCGAAAGCAGGCATGCTGAGCTTCAGCGCCAGCTCGGTGTTTTGCTGCTTCTGGCCACCACCGTAGAACGAGCCTTTGGTGCTTTGGCCATTGGCGGTGCCCACCAGCGCCAGCGTGGGGTAGTAGCCCCCTTTTTGACGCTGGATCTCTAGCGCGGCAATCTGCTCGGCCAGCTTGCGCGACTGCAGCGCAATATTCTGGCTTACCGCGGCGTCTACCCAGGCTTCCAGGCTGGCTGGCTGCGGCATGGCAGGGTCGAAATGTGCCTTGAAGGGTAGCAAAGCGGCCACATCGCTCCCTACGATTTCCTTCAGCGCGCTGCGGGCGTCTTGTAAGCGGTTGCGGGCTTCCAGCTCGCGCGCGCGCGACAGGCTGTAGCGCGACTCGGTATCGTGTACCTGGGCGATGGTACCCAGGCCGTTGTCCAGGCGGGACTTGGCCAGCTCGTACTGCTTTTGCGTGGCTTCGCGCTCGGCGGTGGACAGCTCTACACCGTCCAGTGCGGCCAACAGGCTCAGGTAGCTGGAGGCGGTACGCAGCAGCAGGTCTTGCTCGGCAGCCACCACGTTCAGCTTGGCTTGTTCTACCGCCAGCCCGGCCTGGTCCAGCTTGACGATGGCGGGCATTTTCAGCACTGGCTGGCTGATGGTGAGCGACCAGCTGCTGGACGGGTAGGAAGTGCTACCGGTCGGGAAGGCTTTATTGGGTGCTTCGGTAATTTTCTGGTGCGCCATCGAGCGGCTGACATCGATCACCGCTGTAGGCAACAAGGCGGCACGTGCTTGCGGGACGCCTTCGGCCGTGATCAGGAAATCGGTTTTGGCAGCCAGGTATTTCGGGTCGTTTTCCAGCGCGCGCTCAAACAGCGATGGCAGGCCGGACTGCACCAGTGCCGGGTTGGCCGCACGGGGCTGGCTGGCTTGGCCCGACAGCACAACCGGCTTGATCAGCATTTTGGGGCGCTGCAGGTCGGCAGCGTCCTGGCGCTGGCGCAGCTCCAGCGATACCGGCTCGCCGGCAAACGCCGCCAGCGCATTGGCACCGTGATCGCCCGGGATATGGCCTTTGCCATTGAGTGACACTATCCAGCGGTTGCCTTGCGTTTGCAGGCCGGACGCCAGCAGGGACTGCGGGCGCTGCAAATCGAAAATCACCCGGGCCGAGCCCAGGCGGGTTTCTTCCAGGCGCACGCCGCGCAGGGTGTCGCTCTGGCTGCTGATGCGGGGCAGCAGCGGCTTGATGTCTTCGGCTCGCGCGCCCAGCACATCCACCACCAGGCGTGGCGGCTTGTCCAGGGTAAAGGCGCTGTAGCGGCGGCCATCCAGGTTATCGGCAAACACCGACAAGGCGCCGGCCGATTCGGCCACTTGCATGGCCGACATACTGGCAGCCTGCTCGCCAACAGGGGCATCCGGCACAAACGACACCAGAATCTCGCCCTTGCCTGCGCTCACCACGCCATCACCCGCAACCACGTCGGCGTCGGCGGCCAGCTGCACCAACAGGCGGCTTCCGCCGTTTTCGCCATCCAGCGCCGACATTTTCTTCAACAAGGGGTTGCGTGCCAGATCGGTGGCGGCAATGACGCGTTCCAGGCTTTTACGGCTGATCCCGGTCAGCTCGAACACCACCTGGCGGCCATCCGAATCAAACGACATGGCGGCTTCCAGCGTGGCCGAGCCGATCAGGCGCAGATCGGCACGCCCTTCACGGTTCACGACCAGCATTTGCTCCAGCGCCGGCTTGGGCGGCAGTACACGCTTGGCGTCTGGCGCAAAGACCATTTCCCAGCGTGAGCGTTTGTCCAGCGAGGAAACCAGTTTCTCGTCCAGCACTTTTACCGGGCGCGCAAACTCGATGCGCAGCGGTGTGAGGCCCTGGCTGGGCAGCAGGGTGTCGATACGTTTGATGAAGGGATGGGCACTGAGCTTGGCCAGGCTGGCATTCAGCGCAGCAGCATCGATATCTTTCAGCAGCAACACGACTTCGGTGCTGTCCTGGACTTGCAGGCCGCTATGCAAGGTGCCGGCGGGGACGTCCAGCTGCAGGCGCAAAGCCTGGCCTTCGGCCTGGATGCTGACATGGGCCAGACCAGCTGCCATTGCAGGCGCCAGGCCCGACAACATCAGGGCCACAGTGAGAATTCTCAGGGGTTTCTTGCAGATATCCAAAGTGTGCCACCCTTGCTATGTATCGGTATGCCGGCGGCCCGTAACGGGCAAGGAAGCCGGATTTTTTAGTTAGGCAATTGTATTGAAATAGAGGCAATACTGCTACATTACTTTAAGCAAAACGTACAAAGTGAATCACCTTAATGCTAAAAAATCACAAAAGCGGCAGCAGCTTGCCGCCGTGCTGATACCGCCCCTATCGAAAATACCAATCAAATACCAAAAAAAGGCCACCCATCCGCCGCGGGCATAAAAAAAAGCGGACCGAAGTCCGCTGTAGAAGCCTTGAATGCCAGGAGTTTTCAAGGAAAAGGTACCGTGCCGCCAGGCAGCACGGGTAAAACGCTTATTTCCAGTCTGCCGGGAATTTGTAGCCAGGGTACTTAGGCTGGGCCCAGGCGCGGAATTCTTTCGATTTATAGGCCGCGATCACGTCTTTGGCCCATGGCTTGTTCAGGTCGGCCGCCTTGATCACGCCCCAGTTGACGTAGGCGTAGCTCTTTTCCTGGAACACGGCTTCGGTCAGCTTGATGCCGGACGAGATGGCGTAGTTGCCGTTGACTACGGCAAAGTCCACATCAGCGCGCGAGCGTGGCAGCTGGGCAGCTTCCAGCGGCACGATCTTGATTTTCTTCACATTCACTTCAATGTCACGCTCGGAAGCCGTCAGCGGGTTGATGCCTTTTTTCAGCTTGACCCAGCCCAGGTCGTTGAACATTACCAGGGCGCGGGCAAAGTTGGACGGGTCGTTCGGGGCGGATACGGTGCTGCCCTCCTTCACGTCTTTCAGTGCTTTCAGCTTGCCCGGGTACACGCCCAGCGGCGCGGTAGGCACCTGAAACACTTCTTTCAGGCTCAGTTTGTGCTCTTTGGAGAAGTTATCCAGGTAAGGCTTGTGCTGGAACACGTTTACGTCCAGCGAGCCTTCCTGCAGCGCCAGGTTCGGGCGCACGTAGTCGGTGAACTCCACCAGTTTTACGGTGTAGCCTTTTTTCTCCAGAATCGGCTTGATGGCCTGCTTTACCTGGTCGCCAAAATCGCCCACGGTGGTACCGAACACGATTTCTTTTTTCGCCGGGTCAGCGGCGTGTACGTTGGCCGCAAAGGCCAGACCCAGGGTGGCTACAGCCAGTGTCTTGAGGGAAAAACGACGCATTTTCATGCTCCTTGTGAGAGAGATCTCTTTGTCTTGATCGGGGTTAACGTTTATCGAGGCGGGCCGCCAGGCGGTTACCGGCAAACTGGATCAGCTGCACGATCACCACCAGCAGCAGCACCATGGCGATCATCACTTCGCTCTGGAAGCGGTAGTAGCCGTAGCGGATGGCCAAATCGCCAATACCGCCGCCACCCACCACGCCGGCCACGGCCGAGTAGCTCAGAAAGCTGATGGTCAGGATGGTGAGGCTGGAAATCAGGCCGGCACGCGCTTCGTTGATCAACACCTTGACGATGATCTGCGCCGGGCTGGCACCCATGGCCTCTGCCGCCTCCACCACGCCGCGCGGGATCTCGCGCAGGGTTTGCTCTACCAGGCGGGCAAAGTACGGGATGGCGGCAAACGACAGCGGCACCGCTGCCGCGATGGGTCCGATGGTGGAGCCCACCAGCACGCGGGTCAGCGGTACCAGCGACACCATCAGGATGATGAAGGGGAAGGAACGCACCAGGTTCACCAGCCAGCCCAGCACACCATTCACCGTGCGGTGGGCAAACAGCTGGCCCGGCTGCGTCAGGTACAGCAGCACGCCCAGCGGGCCGCCCAGCAGGATGGCGGCGGTCAGGCCAATACCCAGCATCAGGCCGGTTTCCAGGCTGGCTTGCCAGATTTCCGGCGCCAGGTCGGACAGGTTGGCCAGCGCCTGCGCCAAAGTCAGCTCTTCCATTTACGCTACCTCCAGCAGGGATTTGGCCAGTGCAGACTGCGCGCTGACTTGCTTGTCTTGCACGGTCAGGATTTCCACCACTTCGCCAGCGTCCAGCAGCGCGGCGCGGTGGCAGATGGAGCGGATCACGTGCATCTCGTGGGTCACGATGACCACGGTCACGCCAAAGCGGGCGTTGATGTCCTGCAGGCAATCCAGAATGGACTGAGTGGTTTTCGGGTCCAGCGCCGAGGTGGGCTCGTCGGCCAGAATCACGTGCGGGCGCGGCGCCAGCGCACGAGCAATGCCCACGCGCTGCTTCTGGCCGCCGGACAGCTGCGCCGGGTAGTGCTGGGCGCGGTCGGCCAGGCCGACAATGTCCAGACACTCGGCCACGCGGGCGTCGATATCGGCCTGCTGCCAGCCGGCAATTTCCAGCGGAAAGGCAATGTTGTCGGCCACGGTGCGGTTGGCCATCAGGTTGAACTGCTGAAACACCATGCCGATATTCTGGCGAGCGCGGCGCAGCGCACTGGCAGACAGCGCGGTAAGCTGCTGGCCGTCTACGGTGACGCTGCCGCTGTCAGGGCGCTCCAGCAGGTTGATCAGGCGCAGCAGCGTGGATTTACCCGCGCCGGAAAACCCGATCAGGCCAAAAATCTCGCCGGCACGGATATGCAGGCTGGTATCACGTACGGCATCAAACCAGCCGCCTTCCGGCTTCTGGAAACGCTTGTGTACGTTTTTGAGGTGAATCATGTGAACTCCAAAGCAAAAAAGCCCGCCGTATCGCTGGCGGGCTTTAAGCTGGGGAATTTTCACTTTTGAAAATTCTGGTGATAGTGGCAGGCACTACCCCCACGCTTTAGCTGTTTTACGCCCGCAAGCTGTGTCAAATCGGCGTTAAATCAAAATCTTGATCGCAATTGAACATCACCCGTTCATTTGTGTCAAGAACTTATTACCACATTGGTACCACTCTATAACATGCCTTTGCGGCCAACCTGGCCGGGCGGGCCGCCGCAGCCAGGCTAGCGCGGCAGGCAGCTCACCCCCAGCTGCCCCAGATCGCCAAAGCCCAGCGTAGCCTGCTGGCCGGGCTGCAGCTGGATAACCCCGGCATAAGAGCCGGTAATCACCGCCTGCCCCGGCAGGATACCCTGCCCCTGCTGCTGCAGGTAGTCTGCCAGCCACAGTAGCGGCGCCAGCGGGTCGCCCGCCGGGTGCACACCCGCCAGCAGCTCGTCGCGCTCGCCCTGCCGCACGCGCAGCGGCAGGCTAGATGCGGCCAACGCTGCGGCCAACGGCACAGCCGGCCCCAGGTGCAAGCCCTGGTTGACCAGCCCATCGGCCAGCGACTGCAAAAACGGCGGTTTGGGCTCGGCTTCAAAACGGCTGTCGATCAGCTCCAGCGCCAAATGCACACTGCTGACGGCAGCCAGTATCTCTTCCCTGCTATACGCCGTGGCGCGCAGCGGCAGCCCCTCGGCAAACACAAACGCCAGCTCCGGCTCGACGCGTACCACACCATCCCGCACCCACGCCTGACAGGTATCGCCATGGCTGATGGTGCTGGCGTAAATGGGTGCCAGCACCAGCCGCTCGTCGGACGGCATGCCGCACTTCCAGCCGCCAATGCCATTACCCAGCAGATGGCTAACAGCCTGCTGGATAGCCAGCGCGTCCTGCAAGGTGGCGGGCGCGTGTGCTGCGGCCAACAGCGGGCCCGGCTGCCCGGCCAGGCGGCGCGATGCCAGGGTGATGGCGGCTTGCTGGATGGCGGTGCTGTCCATAAAAGGTGGCTTTCGTCAGATGAAGGTGGGCTTTTTTACCGGCAAGCTGCCGGCTTGGCAAGCCCCGGCCACACCGCAGGCCACGAGCACGGCCAGGCCAAGCGCACGGCGGCACAGCCTGCCAGCCACCCTTATTTGGTCAGGATGAGTTTGTTCTGCTTGGTAATCTGCAGCCGGTATTGCTGGCCGTTATGTTCGATCAGCAACGCCTTGCGCTGGGCAAACAGGCTGTCGCTGCTGATGACGTCCACCAGCTCGGCAGGCAGTGCAGTCTCCTGCGCGCTGGGCGCGGTGGCATGGTTTACGGGGGTGGAATGCATGTTATTGCCCTGAATGACGGGAAAAACCTATTGGCCTTGCTATCAGCAACAGGCATGGCAGCGGATAGCTGCCATGCCTGCGCGGTTCAGACCGGCTTCAGTTTAGTAGGTGAAGTTGGCGGTCAGGTTGGCGGTACGCGGGGCACCCGGAAGATAACGGGTACGGTTGTTGTTGAGGGTGGCGATGTACTTCTCGTCAAGCAGGTTGTACACGTTCAGCTGCAGATTGACGTTCTTGTTCAGCTTGTAGCTGGCCATGGCGTCTACCACAGCGTAGTCCTCGATACCCGGGATGGCATCGCTGGTCCGGCTCTTGGCATTCTTGTGTTTGCCCATGTAACGCACGCCACCGCCGATGGTCAGGTCATTGTTGATCTTGTAGCTGCTCCACAGCGTGGCGCTCAGCTTGGGCGACCAGTCGGAAGGGATGCCGGTCGACGCGGCTGTCGCACCTTCTTTCACCTCGGTTTCCATATAGGCTACACCTGTACTCAGCTCCCAAGCCGGGGTTAGCTGACCCACCAGACCCAGCTCGACACCCTGGATCTGGCGCTTGCCGTACTGGGCAAAAGTATTGGTGTTGCTATCCAGCTTGGCCAGCTCGTTCTTGTTGGTAGTCTGGTAGATGGCGGCGGTCAGGCCCAGCTTGTTATCCAGCACATCCCACTTGGTACCCAGCTCGATGTTCTGGGTTTCTTGCGGGTCCAGCGCCGGGTTGTTGGCACTGGTATTGGATGTATCCAGCTGGAAGTTGTCACCACCGGCCGGTTTCTGCGAGGTAGCGTACGACAGGTAGATGCTGCCGTTGGTGGCCGGCTTGAACAGCAGGCCCAGCTTGCCGCTAAACAGGTTGCCGGACTTCTCCAGGCTGGACGGCACCTTGGTACCCACCGGCAGCGTCGGGTGGCTGGTAGCTGTCGAGATGCTGACATTATTGGTCTGGGTGCTGTAGTGCTCGACACGCAAGCCCCCGCTCACTTGCCACTGCTCGTTCAGCTTCAGCGTGTCAAAGGCGTACAGGGCCAGGGTGTCGGTACTGCCTTTGTTGCTGGCACCGGTCAGGGTCGGCAGCACCGTCGGCTTGTCAGCACTGTTAGGGTTATACAAGTTGGCCACCGGGCCTGCCGTGCTATTGGCATTGCTGCGGCCATAGCTGTTTTGCGACTCGTGCAGCATTTCGACACCGGTCAGTAGCTCGTGCTCGATGCTACCAGTCTTGAAACGGCTGTTCAGGTTGGTCTGGTTGGCCAGGATAGTATTGTCCTGCAGGTTGGATTGTGCGCTGCGGGACACGGTCCAGCTGGCCGGATTATTAACGTCGGCCAGAGTATGGCCGCCCAGCGAATGCAGTACGCGGTCTACCTTGGAGCGACCGTAACGGGTGATATTGGTCAGCTTGTTGCCGTTGGCAAAGGTGTGTTCCAGCTTGCCGGTGATCATGTCGGCGCTGACGTCTTCGTAGTCGGAATCCAGACCGTAGAAGTTCTCGCTATTGACTTCTGCTGCGGTACGGCTGCCAAGACTGCTATGGAAGTAGCCTGGCATGCCCAGCGTGGAGGTGCCGCCATCCGGCACATTGTCTTGCTTCACATGCTGCAGGTTCAGGCTGAACACGGTATTGGTGCCCAGGCCGGTAGCCAGCGACAGCGCTACGCCGTCGGTGTTTTTTTCCACCTTGTTACGGCCCGCCACCTCGCCTTGCTGGCGCAGCAGGTTCACACGTACCGCCGTGGTGTCGTCGATGACTTTGTTGGCATCCAGGGTGAAGCGCTGGTTGTTGGCCGTGCTGGCACCCACGCTACCGGCAATGCTGTCTTCCAGGTTGGCGCTCTTGCTGATCAGGTTAACGTAGCCGCTGGCAGCGCCACGGCCGATATCGGCACCGGCTGCACCTTTTACCACCTCGACTTGCTCCAGGTTGAAGGCATCACGCGAGACCGCACCCAGGTCACGCACGCCATCGACAAAAGTGCTGCTCTGGGCTGCAAAACCGCGCATGTAGAAAGTATCACCTGCGCTGGTAGCACCACCTTCGCCCAGCTGCATGGTAATGCCCGGGGTATTCTGCAGCGCCTGCATCAGCGATACAGCACCTTGCTGCTGCAGCACTTCCTTGCTGATCACGGTCACGGTTTGCGGGGTATCGACCAGCGGCTGTGTCAGTTTTACCGAAGCAGACTTGGTTTTCTTGATGGCCGGGGTGGTTTGCTCCGGGGCCGTCACCTTGGTGGTAGGCAGGGTAGCTTCGGTTTGTGCCAGCACCAGGGCAGGCATGGTCAGCAGGGCGATGGCAGCAGCTTGACGACCCAGGGTCTTGCCGCTTTTGATGTATGCAGAGTGAGCCAAGTGGTTCTCCAGTGATGATTCGTGAGTGGTTTTTTGCTGGCTTACTGCATGACATACCCCAGGCAAGGGCTCACAGCTGGCTGGCTACTAGTGTTATTGATTCGCTAATGATAACAACTATCATTAACCTTTCGCAACATCTGTTCACACTTTCGAAACATCTGCACCACAATCCGGCACGCAGCAGGCCGCCACGCTCGCCCGCTGCCCGCCTGCTCAATACACGTCGCGGCAGTAGCGGCCCTCGGCCGCCAGCTCGTCCAGCACGGCGTCGCCCAGCACCTGGCGCAGTACGGCATCCACCCCGCTGGCCATGCCCGCCAGGCTGCCGCAAACATAAATGGCGGCGCCATCGGCCACCCACTGCTGCAGCCGCTCGGCCTGCTCGGCCAGCACGTGCTGCACATAGCGCCGCTGCGGCTGATCGCGTGAGAAAGCCGTATCGACGTGCTGCAACACACCCTGCTGCTGCAGCGCCTGCAGCTCGTGGCGATAGTAGAAATCGTGCGTACTCTGGCGCTCGCCAAACAGCAGCCAGCCCGGCTGCGCTGTGGCCAACTGCTGGCGCGCGCGCAGGTGGCTGCGCAGCCCGGCCAGGCCAGTACCATTACCGATGAGGATAAGCGGGCGCGTGGCATTGTCGGCCAGGCGGAAACGGCGGTGCGGGCGGATGCGCAGGCTCAGCGGCTCGCCCAGCGCCAGGGTCTGGGTAAGATGCTGCGAGGCCAGGCCCACCTGCCCCTGCTCGCCCACCCGCACGCGCACCAGCAGCTGCAAGCTGCCGTCCGCCGGAATCGAGGCAATGGAATACTCGCGCGGCCGGCCCGGCTCGGCCGGCACCTGCACTTCTACCAGGTCGCCAGACTGCCACGGCGGCAGCGCGCCGCCATCGGCCGGGCGCAGCGCCAGGTGATAGGTAGCCGCACCGCAGCTGCCCTCGTTCAGGCAGTGGCGCTCTACCAGCTGCCACTGGCCAAAGGGACCGGGCACCGGCAACAAGGGCTGCGCGGCCAGCGCCGTATCCTGCAGACCAGCCAGCTCGGCCAGCTGGTGCTGCCAGGTGGCCAGTGCCACCTCGTCCAGCGCGTCTACATCGATACGCGGGTACAGCGGCTGTGCGCCGCTATCGGCCAGCCAGCCATCCAGCGCGCGGCCAAAAGCGCAGAACTGTGCGTAGCGGCGATCGCCCAGCGCCAGCACGGCGTATTGCAGCCCGGCCAGTGCGGCAGGGCTGGCAAGGTTGGCCGCAAAACGGCGCGCCATATCGGGCGGTTCACCCTCGCCAGCCGTGCTGGCCACCAACAGCAAGCGGCTGGCCTGCTGCAGCGCGGTGATATCCAGCTGCGCCAGCGACAGGCACTGCACCTGCAGGCCGGCCGCCTGCAGCGTGGCCACGGTTTGCTGTGCTACCGCCTCGGCCTGGCCACTTTGGCCGGCATAGGCCACCAACAGCGGTGCTGCCACCGTGGCGGTTTGGCGGCTACGGCGCCACTGGCGCCAGGCCATGACGCAAACACCGGCGTAAGCCAGCCCCAGACCGGCGGCCCAGATCAAGCGTGCTTGTTCCATTATTGTTCTTCCATCATGTCCAGAAAGGCGCGGCTGTAACGCGCCTGTAGCTGCTCGCCATCGCGCAACAGGAACGCCGCGGCCAACCCTTGCTGCTCGGCCTGCGCCATGCCGGCCTGCGGCCCCAGCACCGTCAACGCGGTAGACCAGGCATCGGCAGCCATGCAGTCGGCGTGGATCACCGTGACCGACGCCACGCCGCGTACTGGCTGGCCGCTACGCGGGTCGAGCGTGTGCGCGCAGCGCTCGCCCTGGTGCCAGAACACTTTCAGGTAGTCGCCCGAGGTAGCCACCGACAAACCGTGCAGCGCCAGCCGTGATGCGGCCAACCCTGCGCCCTGGCTATCGTCCGGCAGCGCCAGTGCGACCCACCACGGCTGGCCGTCCGGCTTCATGCCCTCGCCGCGCAGCTCGCCACCCACCTCCACCAGAAAATGGCGGTAGCCATACAGGCGCAGGTAGCGCGCCAGCAAATCCACGCTAAAGCCTTTGGCCACCGACGACAGGTCCAGCTGTACGCCGCCCGGCTGCAGGGCGCGGCGGTTGGCCGCATCCAGCTGCAGGTCTTGCCAGCGGCACTGCGCCAGCAGCGCGGCGGCCTCTCCCGCCGATGGCGGCATAAAACCGAGCGCATCGTAGCGCGGGGCGGGGCCGAAGCCCCAGCGGTTGACCAACGCGCCGGCGGCCGGGTTGTAGGCACCGTTGCTGGCCGCGGCCACCTGCAGCGCATAGTGCAGCACGGTGTAAAAACCGCCCGGCAGCGTGTGCCAGCTACCCGCAGCGGCACGGTTGAAGCGGCCCAGATTGGAGCCCGCTTCCCAGTGACTCATCTCGGCCACCACGCCATCCAGCTGCTGCTGCAGGCCGGCGGCCAGAAAATCGGGGATGTCACCATCGATCGCCACCAGCACTTGCCAGCTGGTGCCCATGCTGTGGCCGGCAAAGCGCACCACTTGGGCAGTGGCCGGCGGACAAGCCGGGTCGATATGGCGCGGAATCAGGATGGCGCTCATGCGGTTTTTCACTCTTTCAATGGCAAGCGGCAGGCTCAGGGCCTGCCGGGTTATAACGGGCAAAGGGCATCGCACACAACCTGCCCGGCTAGCGTGTTACGGCAGCACTTCCAGCGTAGCGGTGTAGCTGGCGCGGAACGGCGGCATAGCAGGCGGCATGCCGGACGGCGCGCCCTGGCCAGGCTTGCCGGCTACCGGCGGCTGGCCGCCTTGCGGCATATCGTCGCGTTTGGGCCAGCT
This sequence comes from Vogesella perlucida, assembly GCF_979366545.1. Lineage (NCBI taxonomy): Bacteria > Pseudomonadati > Pseudomonadota > Betaproteobacteria > Neisseriales > Chromobacteriaceae > Vogesella > Vogesella perlucida. The sequence continues at coordinate 308,759 of NZ_CEETRO010000002.1, read as the reverse complement.
GGCGTTGACCCAGTACATGCCACCTTGCTTCCAGCTCACCTTGATTTCGCCTTTGGCATCGGTGGTGTACACCTGCTCGTCCAGCAGGCCGCTGTGGCGCACGCCACCGCGCACCACGCTCACCGGCATACCGGCTAGCGGCTTGCCGTCCATCAGCAGGCGGAAGCTGCTCTTGTCACCGGCAAACAGCTCGTTGGGGTGGCTGATGGCTTGCAGCTCCAGGCCCTTGCCAACCGGCTGTTGCACGCCGTTGCTCGGTTTGCCCGCAGTCACAAACGTCTCGATGCGGCTCACGCTGAGCGACTTGCTCACGTCGGTGGCACCGGCCGGGATCTGCTGGTCGATGGTGGCCGGGGTGCCGCGCACGCGTTTTACTTCGTTGCCCAGCTTGTAGCTGGCCATGGCACCTTCGCTCACCAGCGAAACACGGTAGCTGCCCTGCTGTTTCAGCTCGATATCAAAGCTGTTGCGAAAGCGGCTGCTGGTGATGTTTTGCGGGTTCACCGCCGCGCCGTCGGGGCCGGTGATGGCGAGGCCATCCAGCTTGAGCGGCTGGTGCTCAAAGTCGAACAACGCTTCGGACACGGCAGCGTCCACGGTCACCCACGGCTTGTCGCCTTCAATGGCGCCGGCAGAAGGCAGCAACCAGCCACGGTGGGCCTGGGCGGTAAGCGATACCAGGGCCAGGGCGGCCAGGGCAATGATTTTCTTGTTCATGGCGGGTCGTCCTGCTTATTTGGCGGTAACGGTAATCTTGCCCAGCTCGCCCTTACCCTGGGCGCTGGTTTGCTGCTCGCCCTTGGGCGGCCATTGCAGCGGCACGCGTACCAGCTCGCGGCCACCGGCTTCACGCGCTACCTCTACCACCACCTGGTAGGCGCCCGGTGCCAGCTTGCCCAGCACCGATTTATTGTCGGAAAACACCAAGGTGTGCTCGCCCGGCGCACGGGTGGCGCTGGACACGCCGTCTACCGGCAGGGTCAGCTCGCGGCCGCTCTTGCGCCACCACTGGCGCATGTCGTTTACCCACTTGGTACCGGCGTTGTCTTTCTTTTTCATGTCGTACCACACCGACAGGTTGCCGGCGAACTGCTGGTCGGCGGTTTCCAGCCACATGGCCAGGTAGGGGCGGTGGTACTCGGCCACATTCAGCTGCGGCAGTTCTACTTTCACGGCCAGGTTGGCCGCCATGCCTGGTGCGGCGGCAGACGCCAGCGCCAGCGCCACGGGGTAACGGTATTTCATGCTCAAACTCGCTAGGAGGGGGTGGATAAAGTGCAGCCGGGGCTGCGATTGCTGTGTTGTGTGCCGCTGCGGCACCGCGGCGACGGACAAACGATAATCTATTTGATAATTATTATCATATAAAATCGATTTGCGCTCCACTACCGGCGCACAGCCATGCGCCGGCAGGGGCATGTATCAGCTAGCGGGGCCGCCCCGGCCAGCCGCCGCCCAGCGCCTTGATCAGCGTGACGGTGGCCTGCTGCCGCACCAGCCGCTGCTGTAGCAGGCTGTCGCGGCTGCTGGCGTGGCTTTTTTGTGCGGCCAGCAGCGTGGCCATGTCCACCAGGCCTTCGCGCTGGCGAATGCGGGTGAGCTGCAGTGTGCGCTCGGCCTCGCGGCTGGCCTGTTGCTGCAGGCGTTCCTGCTGACGCGCCAACGCCACGGCATTCAGCGCGTCTTCGACCTCGCCCAACGCGGTCAGCGTGGTTTTGCGGTAGCTGTGCAATAGCTGCTGGCGTGCGGCCTGGCTGCTGGCTACCTGGGCGCGCAGCTTGCCGCCGTCAAACAGGCTTTGCGCCAGGCTAGCGCCCAGGCTCAGGCTTTGCGTGGCGCCGGATAGCGACAGCAAGGCGCTAGAGGCCAGGCCGGCGCTACCGGATAGCTGCAGACTGGGGTAGAGCGCGGCGCGGGCGGCGTCCAGGTTGGCCGCAGCGGCTTCCAGCTCGCTTTCTGCCTTGGCGATGTCCGGTCGGCGGCGCAACACCTCGGACGGCAAACCGGCGGGTACGTCCGGCACCGCCAGCGCCAGCAGCGGCTCGCTGGCTACACTAAAGCCCTGCGGCAGCTGGCCGGCCAGAATGGCCAGGGTGTTCAGCAGCGGCTGCTGCTGGTTTTGCAGGCTCAGCACGCTGGCCTGCTGTGCCAGCCAGCTGCTGCGGATCTGGCTGACATCCAGCTCGGTGGCGGCGCCGTGCCGTAGCTTGGCTTCGCTGATATCCAACAGCTGGCGGCTGTCGTGCAGGCTGGCCTGCGCCAGCGCCAGGCGGTCACGCACCGCTTGCAGCTGGAAGTAGGCATTCACCACCGCAGCCAGCAGCGTCTGCCGCGCCGTGGCCAGGTCGTACTGGCTGCCTTGCAGGTTGGCCGCAGCGGCACGCTGGCTGGCGGCCACTTTGCCCCACAGGTCTACCTCATAGCTAATGCCCGCAGACAGGCTGCTGCTTTTGCTGGTGCTGCTGGCGCCATTGGCGGTCTCGGTTTCGCGCTGGTTGCTGCTGCCGGACAGGCTGACGGCCGGAAACAGGCTGGCGGCGCTGCTATCGGCACTGGCTTGCGCCTGCTGCAGCCGTGCGGCAGCCTGGGCCAGATCCGGGCTACCGGCCAGTGCCTGGTCTACCAGGCGGTTTAGCTCGGCGGCGCCAAACAGCTGCCACCAGCGATCATTCAGTACGGCCGCACCAGGCTTGGCCGCATTATTTGCCTGCCAGGCTGCTGGCAGCGGCAAGGCCGTGTCTTGCGGTGGCGTGGTTTGCGCGCAGCCGGCCAGCAGGGTGGCCAACACGGCCAGGGTAAGCGTCTTGTTGTGCATGAAAACTCCTAATCCGACGCCAGTGCCGTCACCGGGTCCATCTGGGCGGCCTTGCGTGCCGGCAGGTAACCAAACAGCAAGCCGGTGGAAAACGCGCAGCCAAAGGCCAGCAATACCGGCATCAGGGTGATCTTGACCGGGGTATCGAAGGCGGCAATCAGCCAGGCGGTACCCAGCCCGGCCACCACGCCGATGACACCACCGATGGCGGACACCACCAGTGCTTCGATCAAAAACTGCTGCAGGATGTTGCGCTCGCGCGCGCCAGTAGCCATGCGGATACCGATCTCGCGGGTGCGCTCGGTCACCGACACCAGCATGATGTTCATCACGCCGATACCGCCCACCAGCAGCGAAATGGCGGCAATGGCGCCCAGCAGCAGCGTCATGGTGTTTTGCGTTTCTTCGGTAGTGGCGATGATGGACGCCATATTGCGGATCTGGAAATCCACCTTGCCGTGGCGCTCGGCCAGCAGCTGTTCTACTGCGGCCTGGGTTTCATCGATACGGGCCACATCTTTCACCGCCACGTTCACGTTGCGCAGGCTGCGCGCGCCGGAGATGCGCAGGTTATTGGTGGCGTACGGCACGATGATCACGTCGTCCTGGTCCTGGCCGCTGGGCGAGGCACCCTTGCGGCTCATGATGCCCACTACCTGCAACATCACGTTATTGGCCATGACGAATTCGCCCAGCGGGCTGGGGTTGCCGGGAAACAGGTTCTCGGCAGCGGTTTTGCCCAGCACTGCCACACCAGCGTAGCTTTCGTCGTCGTCTTCGGTAAAAAAGGTACCGCTGGATAGCGCCCAGTTACGCGCCAGCGGGTAGCTGGCCGAGGTGGCAATCAGCGTGGTGCTGACGTCGTTTTCGCCGGCACGCAGCGTCACGCTGTTCTGCTGTTCTGGCACCGCTGCCAATACGTTGTCCACCTGCTTGTTGATGGCGGCCACGTCTTCCAGCACCAGTGTGGACGGGCTGAAGCCGCGCTGGTTGCTGCCGCCGGGGCGCACCAGCAGCAGGTTGCTGCCCATGGCGCTGATATTGTCCACCACGCGCTGCTTGGCACCATCGCCGATGGCCATCATGGCAATGACCGAGCCCACGCCAATGACGATACCCAGCAGCGTGAGCACGGCGCGAAACAGGTTGCCGCGCAGCGAGCGCAGCGCCAGGCGCACGGTTTCCAGCAGGTCGGCCAGCGTGCTGAAGGCGCGGTGTACCAGCGGTGGCTGATAGTTGGCCGCAGGCTTATCCAAGCTGCCGCTGTCGCTGAGGATATGGCCGTCGCGGATTTCGATCACGCGGCTGGCGTGCGCGGCCACTTCTGCCGCGTGGGTAATCAGGATCACGGTATGGCCGCGCTGCGACAGCTCTTTCAGCAGGCGCATCACGTCGGCGCCGCTCTTGCTGTCCAGCGCGCCGGTGGGTTCATCCGCCAGAATGATGCGCCCGCCGTTCATCAGCGCGCGGGCAATGGATACCCGCTGCTGCTGGCCACCAGACAGCTGGCTGGGGCGGTGGTACAAGCGCGCTTCCAGCCCCAGCTCGCGCAGCAGCTGTACGGCGCGCACGCGGCGCTCGGCGTGCGGTACACCGGCGTACATGGCCGGCATTTCCACGTTTTCTACCGCCGTGCCCGCGGCGATCAGGTGGTAGCTCTGGAACACAAAACCGAACTCTTCGCGGCGCAAGCGCGCCAGCTCGTCGCGGCTGAGGCCGCTGACGTCCTGGCCACGAAAGCGGTAGCTGCCGCTACCGGGGCGGTCCAGGCAGCCCAGAATGTTCATCAGCGTGGACTTGCCGGAGCCGGAAGCACCGACAATGGCCAGAAACTCGCCCTCGTGAATCGTCAGGTCTATGTCATGCAGCACGGTGCTTTCCAGCTCGCCCTGGCGGTAAGACTTGGTGACCGCCGACAGCTGGATCAGCGGCACGGCTTGCTGCGGCAGGCTCATCGGCCGGCCCCCATACCTGGCGCGCCCATGCCTGGTGCGCCCATGCCTGGCGGGCCCATATCGGCACTACGGTTAGTGCTCTTGCGCGCGGCTTCCTTGTCTTGTGCCTTCTCGCCCACGATCACGCGCTCGCCCGGCTTGAGGCCACCCAGTACCTGGTAGCTGACACGGTCGGTAATACCCACGGTCACTTTACGTTCCACAATGCTGTTGTCCGGCAATACCACGCGCACCGTGCCTTCGCGCACGCGCTGCTGGCGGCCATTCCCTACCCCGCTCCATACCGGCAACTCGCGCGGCTTGACGCGGGCCGTGGTGGCCACAGGGTTGGCCGCAGCAACGGCTTTGCCGGTGCCGGTTGCGTCGCCACGCTTGGCCGCGGGCTCGGCACCCGCTGCGCGCAGGCCAGCTGGCGGCATGCCGCCTTCGCCCTGCGCCTGGCGCTGTTCGGCACGGCGGGCACGCCACGCTTCGCGCTGTTCCGGCGTCATGCTTTCAAACTGTTTGCGGCGCGCTTCGCGCTCGGCATCGGACAGCGGCGCACCGCCAAAGCCGGCCGGGCGCTCACCCGCAGGCGGCATGCCTGCAGCGGCATGCTCCGGCTTGGCACTGTTGTGACGGCTGGCCGCAACCGGGGCTTTGGTTTCCTGGCCTTGCCGCGCAGCGGTGGCGCGTGGCGGCTGGCCTTTGCCAGCGCTAGCCTCGCCACGCGGTGGTGCGCCAGCCGGGCCGGATGCCTCGCTATCTCCACGGCGGCTACCCGGCGCCATACGCGCCAGCTTTACCGCACCGGCCGGCACCACCAGGGTGTCATGCGCTTCGGCCGCCACAAAGAATACCTGCGCGGTCATCTGCGGCAGCAGGTTGCGCTGCTGGTTTTTTACGTCGAACAGCGCGTTGTACAGCACCACGTTGTTGTTCACCGTAGGGGTAGGCTCTACCTTGCGCAGCTCGCCCTGGTAGCGGCGGTTGCGGCTACCCAGTGTGGTGAAGTAAACCGGCATGCCGGGGCGCAGGCGTGTTACATCGGCTTCGGATACCTGGGTTTGCACCGTCATGGTGGACAGGTCGGCAATGCGCAGCAGCGTGGGCGACGACTGGCTGGCATTGATGGTTTGACCCTGCTTGAGCGAGATGGACACCACCACGCCGTCCATCGGCGCCAGAATCTGCGCGTACTTGAGGCTGGCTTCATCGACGCGCAAAGTGGATTCTGCCTGCTCGATCTGGGCTTTTACCGACGCCAGCTGCGCCTGGGCGCTGCGCACGCTGGCCTGGGCTTGCTGCAGGCTCTCTTCGCTGGTAGCGCTGTCGCGCGCCAGGTTTTGCTGGCGCTGCAGCTGTTGTTCGGCCAGTTTCAGGTCAGACTCGCGCGCTTGCTGCGTGGCTTGCAGGTTTTTCAGGGCGGCGCGGCGGGCATCTACCGTGGCGCTGTACACGGTAGAGTCGATTTCGGCCAACAGGTCGCCCTTTTTCACCACCGAGCCCACCTCGGCATAGATCTTTTCCAGCTGCCCGGACACCTGGGCGCCCACGTCTACGTAGTCGCTGGGCTGCAGGCTGCCGGTGGCGGTAACCAGGTCTTCGATATCACCTTGCTGGACGGTGGCGGTCAGGTAGCGCGCCAAAGCGTCCTCTTGGGCGTGGTAATGCTGCCAGCCATACCAGCCAGCAGCCGCCAGCGCAGCAACAATGCCGCCAGCCAGCGCCATGCGCTTGCCGCTACGGCGACGGGGGGTAGAAGGAGTCGGGTTCATGTGGGCTTAGTGAATAGTCAGTAGGGCAATCAGGGCGGGCAGCAGCAGCCCCAGGCCGAATAGCGGCCAGGTGGACGGGCGGTTGCCGGCGTGTTTTTGCAGGATCAGCAGGCCGGTCACACAAAACACCACGCTGCCGATAGCGATCACATCGATATACCAGCGCCAGGTATCGCCAGTATGTCGACCTTTATGCAGATCGTTGAAATAGGCCAGCCAGCCGCGGTCGGTAACCTCGTGCTCGACCAGCTTGTCGGCCAGGCTGATGCGCAGCCAGGCATCGCCACCGGGGCGCGGCATGGGCAGGTACACCTCGTCGGCCGACCATTCCGGCACGGCGTCGGCCACATTGCATTGGCATTGGCTGGCCAGCCAGGTCTGGATGTCTTGCGGTAGCGTGGGCGGTGGCGCCTCGCTTTCGGCCAGCAGCTGCAGGCGGTCCAGCTGGGCGGCGGGTAGCGGGTATTGCTTGGTAGTAATGGCCGGCTTGGCTTCAATCTGGCTGGCGTGGTTCAGGGTAAAACCGGTAATGCCAAACAGCAGCATGCCCCCCAGGCAGATAGCCGAGCTGATCCAGTGCCATTGCAACAAGGTACGCAGCGCCAGGCCGCCAGCCGGGTTGGCCGCAGGGCGGGCGCGGCGCGAAAAGAGTCGAAAAGCCATGTACGGGTTCGGTTTCTGGTGTCAAAAAAGGAACTGACTGGCTTGCCGCAGGGCGCGGCTGGCTTGTACAGCGAGGGGCGATGTTAGATATAACAGGAATGATTTGCAATAACCGATGGGCGCTTTTTGCGGCCCGCTTCACAATCCTTAATGAAAAGCCGCACCGTGTTTACATACTGGCAAAGTCTGGCCGGCAGCCCGGTCACTAGGCGGGCAAACGCACGGTAGCCTGCAAAGGCAAATGGTCTGACAGCGCAGACCATGGCAGGCCGCGGCACACCGCCGCCTGCTCTACGTCCAGGCCGCGCACGTAGATGCGATCCAGCGCCAGCAGGGGCAAGCGCGCCGGAAAACTGCGGCCATGATGGCCGTGCAGCCTGGCGTGCGCCTCGTACAGGCCAGCTTCCTCGCGCAGGTGATGGTCGGCCTCGCGGCGCCAATCATTGAAGTCGCCGGCCAGGATCAACGGCATGGCCGGCGGGATGTGCCGCGCCAGATAGTCCAGCAAGACACGGTACTGGCGGCGGCGATCGTGCGCCAGCAGGTTGAAGTGGCCACACAGGCACGCCACCGCCGTGGGCCAGCCCTGCGGCTGGAGGATGGTATGCAGCAGGCCGCGCTGCTCCAGCCGGTTCACCGAGAGGTCATGGTTGGCCGCCATCTGCTGCGCAAAGCGCGATAGCACGGCATTACCGTGGTGTCCATGATCGTAGCGCGCATTCATGCCATAGCAGGCGTCATACCCTAGTGCCTGTGCCAGATAGCTGTGCTGCGGCCAACCTTCCTGCCCCACCGCCCGCGCGTCATGCCTGCCTTGCACCTCTTGCAAGAACAGCACGTCCGGCCCCAGCCGTTTCAGCGCAGCCGCCATATCCGGCAGGCGCACCTTCCCGCCCAGTGGTGACATGCCTTTGTGCAGGTTATAGGTAAGAACAGTAAGGGTATGCATATCAGCCCGAAAAACGGCGCCAGCAAGGCGCGGTAATGGCAGTGTAAGCGTGCTGGCGGCTTTTGCCGGGCCACACGCCGCAGGGGTGGCCGGGGCGCCCTAGCCGCCCGCCAGGCGGGGTTGCATGTCCAGATACAGCAGGTAGTACAGCGTGACCACGCCATCGATACCCAACACTTCCTCCTGTGTCATGCCCTGGGCTTGCTCGCGGCTTACCCGCTCGCACCAGCCGGGCGACAGCAGCCAGCCTCGCGCCTGGGCCAGCTGGCTGGCCGGGCGCTGCTGTGCGGCCAACTCTTGCTGCAGCAGGTAGCCGGACAGCAGGCAGAACTGACGCTCGGATGGTAGCGCTTCCAGCTGCGCGCGCGTCATACCGGCAAAAGCCGCTACACGCGGCACCATCTGTTTGTGCTGCAGGGCTTGCTGCAGGCGCTTTTGCTGCTGCGGGGAAAAGTCCGGGGCAGACAGAAAATCGATCAAGGCATCGGATGGCTCGGCCGCAGCGGCAGAGGCCTGCGGTGCAGGCTGAGCGAAGGCGCATGGGCCAACCGCGAACAAGGCACACAATGCGACGGCCAGAAAAGGTTTATGCATGAAATAGCCCGATATGGGGTAAAGGCTAGCAGGATGCAGCCATGGCAAAGGGCTGAAATGATAAGACAAAACCACCCGGCCAGCATGCCGACATCCGCATCCACCTGCAGCCGCCCACGGCCAGCACTGCTATGATGGCGGCCATGTGTGTGAACTACCTCCCCGCCCACCGCCGTCAGCTGGCCGAGCATTTTGGTGTCAACCCGCCAGCAGAACACTGGCCGGACGAATGCTGGCAAGACTACGCGGCGCCTATCATTACCCCCGCCGCAGACGGCTCGCTGCAGGCACTGGCGGCCAACTATGGCTTTGTGCCACGGCGCCACCTGCCCGGCGGCCTGCGCCTGACGACGATGAATGCTCGCGCCGAAACGCTGGGCCGGCTCGCCACCTACCGCGATGCCTGGCATGGCGGCCAGCGCTGCCTGGTGCCAATGCTGGCTTTTTTCGAACCCTGCTATGAAAGCGGCCGTGCGGTACGGCACCGCATCGGCCTGACGAGCGGCAGCCCGTTTGCCGCAGCCGGCATCTGGCGCAGCTGGGCCGAGCCCGATGGCAGCATCAGCCATGCTTTTAGCCAGATCACCATTAACGCCGACGCGCACCCCCTGCTGCAGCGCATGCACCGCCCCGGCGAAGAAAAACGCAGCCTGGCGATCGTGCCGCCGGCGCACTACCAGCAGTGGCTGCACGCTGGCACTGCCGCACAGGCGCACAGCCTGCTACAGCCCTACCCGGCGAGCTTGCTGCAGCATGAGGCAGCACCGACTGGCCCGGTGACCATGGCGCTGTTCTAGCGCCGGCTAACGCTATTTTTAATACAGCAAGAAAGCATGTTAACCGGCCCTGCCCCCCGCGCTACTAGGCTGTGGGCTGAGTAGCCAGCCAGGCCTTCAGCACCGCCAGGTTCTGAACAAAGCCGGGCCACTCGGTCTGGATGGTGGGGAGGTCGGCCGCTTTGCCAGCTTTTTCCAGCAGCTCGGCCGCGTCACCCAGCATCATGGCGCCTACCATGCGGCTGGCCCCTTTGATACGGTGGGCGCTCCACGCCACACGCTCGGCGTTGTCTTCGGCCACCGCGGCTTGCAGCACCGCGACGTCTTCGTCATTGGCCAGCAGGAATTCATCCAGAATGGCCCGCTCCATCATCCAGTCGCCGCTGCTGTACACCTCCAGCACGCTGCGGTCTATCGGCATGGCCATGGCAAAACTTACCGTATCGGCAGCGTCGTTGTCTGCCTGCGGCAGCTTGCGCTGCTCGCTTTCCTTGATGGCTTCATCGTTGGCCTGGGTGATCCATTTTTCCAGCATGGCCTTAAGCGTACCCAGGCTCAGCGGCTTGGTCATGAAATCGTCCATGCCCGCGGCACTGGTTTTTTCCAGCTCTTCATGCGAGGCATTTGCCGTGCAGGCAATGATGGGAATATGGCGCGAATCGAACACGATGCCTTCGTAGTAGCGTATGGTGCGCGCCAGCTCGTAGCCGTCCATTTCCGGCATGTGGCAGTCGGTCAGAATCAGCGAGTATTCGCCTTTCTGCCATTTGTTCACTGCTTCGACACCGTTCTCAGCGGCGTCTACCGGGTAGCCCAGCAGCTCGAACTGTTTCAGCGTGAGCTTGCGGTTGGTGGGGTTGTCTTCCACAAACAGCACCGGTAGCAGGTTGGCCGCTACCTCCGCTTTGCTTTCCAGCACGTCTTCGGCCGTAATTTCTACTGGTGCCGTACGAATATCGGCCAGGTCGCCCAGCGGCAGGGTAATGTCCAGCGACGCCGTGGTGCCCACGCCTTCCTGACTGTCCATGGCCACCTCGCCCCCCATCAGCATGGCCAGGCGGCGGCAGATGGTCAGCCCCAGCCCGGTACCACCAAAGCGGCGTGCGGTAGAGCTTTCGGCCTGGGTGAAGGGCTCGAACAGCCGGCTCAGGTTCTCGCGCGAGATACCAATACCGGTATCCTGCACCTCGAAACGCAGCCTCTGCTCGCCCGGATAGGTTTCCAGGCTACGCACCCGCAGGGTAACCACACCTTCTGCGGTAAATTTCAACGCATTACTGCAGAAATTCTGCAGGATCTGGCGCAGCCGTAATGGGTCTACCAGCACTGCCGGGGCCAGCTGCGGGTCCACTTCCAGGTGGAACTGCAGATTTTTGCGCGTGGCCATTTCTTCATACAGCTGGTGCACCTTGTGCATGATGTCGGCAATGGACGCGGTTTCCGGCGTGATGTCCAGCTTGCCGGCTTCGATCTTGGAAAAGTCCAGGATATCGTCGATCAGGCGCAGCAGGGTGCGGGCCGATTCCTGGATGGTTTCTACCGATTCGCGCTGCTCGGCTTCCAGGCGGGTCAGTGCCAGCAGCTCCAGCATGCCCAGCACACCGTTCATGGGGGTACGGATTTCATGGCTCATGGCCGCCAGGAAGCCGCTCTTGGCGCGGTTGGCTTGCTCGGCCAGGTCGCGCGCCAGCAGCAGGTCGCCCTCTTGCATTTTCAGGCTGGTAATGTCGGCATGGATGCACACCGAGCCACCGCCCGGCGTGGCGTGGTCGCTGACCTGGAACCAGCGCTCGCCCACTTGCAGCTGGAACGAGGCACTACCACTGGCATGACGGCGCAGGCGCTCGGCTACCCAGCTGGCGTTATCCATGCCGACTTCGGGGTGCTCGCCCTCTTCCAGCGCGGCTTTCACGATGGATTCAAACGTGCGCCCGCGCAGCTGTTCGGGGGTAAAGCCCACGCCCACCAGCTCGGCAAAGCGGCGGTTACATAGAACCAGCTTGTCGTGCACGTCAAAAAAGGCAAAGGCTTCTTCCAGCGTTTCGATGGCCGCTACCAGCTGGCTGCGGGCTTCGGCAGCTTCATCGCGCGCATGCAGCAGGCCTTCTTCGGCTGCACGGCGGTCGGATACGTCCATACAGGCCAGAATCATGTCGTGCTCGGCCATACCGGGGAACAGCAGCTGGCCGGTAAACATCACCCATACCGGTTGCCCCCCTACCCGCACGCATTCTATTTCGGTACTGAGCTGGCGATCGTGCTGGCGGGCCTGTTCCAGCTGGGTAAACAGGGCATGCCATTCCTGCTCGGTAGCCAGCACTTCTTGCAGGCTCAAGCCCTGCAGACCGTCCTGCCCGGCGCCAAACAGGGTTTCGGCGGTACGGTTGGCGCGCACAATGGCGTAGTCGCGGTTCAGGCGCAGCAGGCCCACGGGCGAGGCGCTGTAGATGGCCTCTTCTTGCTGCAGTACTTCGCGCAGGTGGCGTTCGGAGTTACGCCGGCGGTCTTCTTCGGCGTAAAAGCTGACGATGCTGCCGCAGGTGCCCAGCATGGGCTGCAGCGCCTGGTATTGCTCTTCGCTGAGGTGGCAGTCTTGCAGGCCGGCCACCATCACCGTGCGGGCGTCTACCTCCACTGGCAAATACACCCAGTCTTCCTCGCGCACGATGCGCTGCTGCGCCCCCAGCTGCAGCGCCTGCACGTGCGGCTTGCGGCGGAAATCGTCTACCCAGTCTGGCGGGTTGGCCACACCGATGCTGGCCTGTACATGAAACGACGAATTTTTATCGCGACCGGTTTCCAGCGCCAGAATCAGGCCGGCGTCCAGGCCGAAGTAGTCCAGCAGAATGCGCAATATTTCATGGTAAACGGCATGGCGCGGGCTTCGGGCAAACAGCAGACCCTCTACACGGTGAATGCCGGACAACAGCTGCAGGCTCTTGGCCAGCGATTTTTCCGCTACACGCCGCTCTTGCTCGTTACGCACAATCAGCAGGTAATGGTCGCGCCCGCGCGCTTTTTCGTTCAGCGCACTGATGGACACGCCAGCATAGAAGATACTGCCATCGGCGTGCATGCCGCGCCCGGGTAGCGACTGGTCCAGGCCATCGCTGTTTTCCATCCAGTCGCTGTCTTGCGAATCGATGATCAGCAGCTCGCCAATCGGCACATTGTTCAGGTGTTCCTTGCTGCGGCCAAACATGCGCTCGGCGCCCTGATTGGCCACCACCACCTTGCGCTCATCGTCTACGGTGAGAATGGCATCGGCAGCGGCGTCCAGCAGATGCTGCAGCCTGTGCAGCGGATACAGGATGTGCGTGCGCAAGCGGCGCAGCAGGTAGATGTACAGACACATCACCAGCAGGGTAAACAGGATATTCAGCGCCAGGCCGGTAATGTATTCGTCCAGATAGCTATTGACGCTGTCACGCGTGTGCCGCGTCAGCGCCAGGAAAAAATCGTCCAGCTGCTGGCTCAGCACCGTCCACGCCTGGTCATAGCTGCCTTTGCCAGACAGCGGCTGATCCCGCCCGTCCAGCAGTTGCAGCTGCTGGTCGGTTTGCCGGTTCAGGGTCAGGATGGCGCTATTGAGCTGACGCAGGCGGTCTTGCAGCTCTGGCTGCTCCAGAAAGCGGATGCTGTCGCGCAGGCGGTCTACGATCAGCAGGGCGCGCTCGCGGTTGCGGGTGAGCTGGTACTCATCGGAGGAGTTCAATTTGCGCTTGAACTCGGCACGCAGCTTCAGCGCGTGGGCTTCGTCGTTCAGCACCTGGCTCAGGCTCCAGATGTCGAACTTCACCTCGGCCATGCGGTTCAGTTTGGGGTCGGCCTCGTCGCCCAGGTCATAAGTGTCCTGGCGCAGGGCTTTGTCTATGGAGCCAAACACCGACGCCATGGAAAGCCGCCAGCCAAAGCTGGCGTTTTCTTCTATCTGGTAGGGCTGGCGCTGCAGGATTTTGTCGAGATCCACACGGCGACTACGCAGGTGCTGATGCTTGGCCACGATTTCGGCATGCAGGTCTGCGTTGTGCTTATCCTGCCGTGGCATCGCCAGCGCCAGTACCAAGGCCTGATCCGCTTGCGCGCGTAGCGGCGGCAAGGCTGCCAGGCTGGCGGGGCTTGGCGGGTTGGCCGCTGATAGCAGTGCCAGGGTGTGGTCGTTTTCCCGGCTAAAGGCCTGTGCGGCCAGAAACAGCTGCTGGCTAGCCTGGTTCAGCGCTTCGTGCTCGATGGCACGCTTGTAACCCTGATAGCCCGAGTGAATCAGCAGCGCCGAAGCCACCAGCTGGATGGCGCCCAGCAACAGCACGATAAACAAGGCCGCGCGGCCAATGTCGGAGGTTTGCCCGGCAGTACGCGATGTTTTTTTCATACAACCTCCGCCTGCGGTATCGGGCTCAGGCCTCGACGGGCGCGTCCTTGCGCAACACCACTTTCTGTACGCCGAAGCGGTCCGGATAGTTCAGCAACACGCGCAGCTGGGTGATGGTGAGCTCGCTGCCGCGCTGCAGCAGCAGCTGGCCGGTCTTGTTATACAGGTCTTCCCCCAGTATGCGACCGGCTTGCACGTCCCGGAGCGCGACGGTTTCTACCGGCTGGCCATCTTCGTCCACCTTGCGTGCCGCGGCCTGCAATTGCTCGCCAAACACAAACTTGTCGTGGGCCGAGCCGGTGGGAATGGCGTAGTAGGCAAACGGGTCCGGCTCCGGGCGGGCGCGCTGCATGGCTGCGCTGATGTTTTTTTCCAGCTCGGCAGGCTTGGGGGGCTTGATGACGAAACCGTCGGCGTGCAGCTGGGCAGCCAGTACGATATTGTGTTTTTCGGCGTGGCCGGACAGAAACACGAAAGGCATGTTGGGCGGGTTCATGGTGCGGCCACAGCGGATTTCCTTGAGCAAATCCATGCCATTCATCGGCTCCATTTGCAGGTCGCACAGCACGATGTCTACCGGCTTGCCGTCCAGCGCGCGCTTGGCCGTGGCGCCGTCTACCGCCTGGTAAATATTGTCCGGGCTCACACCCATGGCTTTCAGCGACTGGGTTAGCAGCGAGCGCACCAGCATCTGGTCATCGACCACCAGTATTTTCAGCTTGGGAAAGTCAATAGTCATAGTGCCTCCTTGCTTTTATCCCACCGACACTTCACATGATGGTATCTGCTACAAAATGGCGCAAGGATACATAAGGGAAATATGTAGATTAGGGCAAAAAACGCTGGGCTAACGCGCGGATGGCCGCAGCATTGGATGGGGAAAACACCTGCTCGGCCGCCTGCTGCCACGGTAGCCATTGCCAGGCCAGGTGCTCGCCCGGGGCCAGGGTTGGCCGCAGGGTGTCAGGTAGCTGCAGGCTGAATACGTGCTCGGTATTGTGCGTGACGCCCTCGGCGTAGCGGTGGCGCCAGTGCGGGTAGATTTCGTAGACATTCTGCTGCTGCCAGTCGTGCCACTGGCCTGCCTCTGCGGCAAAGCCGGTTTCTTCGGCCACTTCGCGGCGGGCGGTGCTGGCGATGGCTTCATCACCTTCGCGGCTACCGGTCACCGACTGCCAGTAGCCCGGCTTGTCGGCACGCTCGATCAACAGCACTTGCAGGTCGGCGGTATGGATCACCACCAGCACGGACACGGGTTGCTTCATGGTTTTCATGCTTTGTTGCCAGCCTCGTCCAGTACGGTAATGAGCCCGGCCAGCTCTACCGCCGATTTCACCCCCATTTTGTCGAATACGCGGGCGCGGTGTACTTCTACTGTTTTCATGCTGATGCTGAGCACTTCGGCGATCTGCTTGTTCAGCAAACCGGTCAGGATGTGCTGCATGACCTCGCGCTCGCGCTCGGTAAGCGTGGCCAGCGCCTCCGCCACCCGTACGCGGCGCTGGTAACGCTCGCGTTCTTGCACGTCACGGGCCAGGCATTCGTCTACCAGGGCCAGCAGGCGGGCATCGTCGAATGGCTTTTCCAGAAAGTCTGCCACGCCCAGTTTGAACGCCGCCACGGCGTGTGGCACGTCTCCGTGCGCGGTCAGCATGATGACCGGCGGGCAATAGGGCCATTGCGCCATTTTTTCCAGCAGCATGATGCCGCTGATGCCGGACATGCGCAGGTCGACAATCAGGCAGTTGAAGTTGGCCGCCTCCGCGCCTAGCGCCAGAAAGCCCTCACCGCTGTCGAAGCCGCTTACCGCCAGGCCAGGTGTTTCCAGCAGCCATAAGAGCGACTGCCTTACCGCCAGATCGTCGTCGATGACGGCCAGGGTCTGTTTGTTCATTGCCCCTCCTTACGCTTCGCCGTTGCCGTGGTTCAGCACGTGTACTTCGCGCTGCGGGTACGGGATCTGGATGTCATGCTGGCTAAACAGCTGCCAGATACGCAGATTGATATCCGAACGCAGCGACAACATGCCGTTTTCCGGGTCGCTGACCCACAGCCCTACTTCCAGGTTAATGCCCGAGTCGGCAAAGGCCACCACAAAGGCCGAGGGTGCCGGGTCGGTTTTCACCCGCGGGTGGGTGGCGGCCTGGCACAGCAGCGCTAGCGCCTGGTGCAGGTCGGTACCATAAGCTACCTGGATGGGCAGGCTGATCCACAGGGATTTATCGGTATACGACTGGTTGATCACCGTATTGGCAATCAGCGTGTCGTTTGGTACCAGCGCCTCGGAACCGTCGGCGCTTTTGAGCACGACAAAACGGCTGGTGATCTTGCTGACATAGCCTACGCGGTTGTCCACCATCAGGCGGTCGCCAATACGGATGGAGCGATCCAGCAGGATGATGAAGCCGGACACGTAGTTACTGGCGATTTTCTGCAGGCCGAAACCCAGACCCACACCCAGCGCGCCGCCAAATACCGACAGCACAGTCAGGTCTATACCCACGATGGGCAGCGCCACCAGCACACCGGTGACCATCAGCAGGGTACGCGCCAGTTTGGTAAAGACAATGCGCAGGCTCAGGTCGACATCGGACAGCTTCATCACGCGGTTTTCGATGAGCTTGCTGACCCAAAGCGCGCCCACCATGATCACCGACACCCACACCAGGGCCGACAGGATCATCAGCAGGTCGATCTGGTTCTTGCCAACGCGGAAGCTGATCGACTCCAGCCAGTCCAGCACCACGGTGTCCACGCCCACGGCCCAGCTGGCAAAACCTGTCCACAGCAGCATGGCCAGGAAGTGTTCGGTGCTGCGCTCCAGCTTGCCATCCGGCAGCGCATGGCGCACCACGGCGGTCATCACGCGGATGATGGACATCCAGAACAGCAGCGTGGCCGATACCACCAGCAGCTCGGAACGTACCCCCACCGCCAGCTGCCACAATACGGCGGCTACCTGTGTCCACAGCTGGGCCGATAGCGGCAGCACCAGGCGGTACAGCAGGTATTTGCCAAAGCCCCAGTCTGCCGGGTTGGCCGCAAAATAGCGGGCGTGGATACGGCGTGACAGCCAGAAAGCCAGCCCTACCCCCACGGCGGCGACCAATAGCTCCATCCAGCCGGTGGGGCCTTGAATGGCGGCAAGCAGTCGGTCGAATGTGAGGGTAGAGTCGTGTGCCAGCATGGCAGGTCCTTATCTTGATAAAACGTTAATCAGGGCTGCTGCAGCAAGGGCTGCAGGCCGTCCGGGCCCAGCGTCAGCATGCGGTCGGCGCGCGCCGCCAGTTCGCGGTCGTGCGTGACCATCACCATACTGGTACCCAGCTCGCTGTTAAGCTGACGCAGCAGCTCGAATACCGCGGCGGCATTGCCACGGTCCAGGTTGCCGGTGGGCTCGTCGGCCAGCAGGCAGTCCGGGCGCGTCACCAGTGCACGGGCAATGGCCACGCGCTGGCGCTCGCCACCCGACAGCTCGCCCGGCTTGTGCTCGGCGCGTGCGGCCAACCCTACCTGCGCCAACAGCGCCCGCGCCTGCTCGGCGGCCTGGGCACGTGGCTGGCGTGCAATCAACAGGGGCATCATCACGTTTTCCAGTGCGCTAAATTCGGGCAACAGGTGGTGAAACTGGTAAACAAAGCCCAGATGGCGGTTACGAAAGCGCCCCAGCGCGGCGTCGTCCATGCCGGCCAGTGGCTGGCCCAGCACGGTGACATTGCCGGCCGACGGGGCATCCAGCCCGCCCAGCAGGTGCAGCAGTGTGCTTTTGCCCGAACCGGACGCACCGACAATAGCCACAAACTCGCCGCGCGCTACCGAGAGATCAACACCGCTCAGCACCTCTACCGCCAGCTTGCCGTCACTGTAGCGTTTGGCCAGGCCCTGGCAGCTCAGGATATTACTCATAACGCAGTGCCTCCGCCGGGCGCACGCGGGCAGCGCGCCAGCTTGGGTAAAGGGTTGCCAGCAGCGCCAGCGCCAGCGAGATCAGGCCAATGGTGGACACATCGCCCAGCTGGATGTCGGTAGGCAGGTAGTCGATCATGTACACATCGCTGGACAGCAGCTTGGCGCCCACCATGTGCTCTACCGTAGACAGTACCGCGCCCAGGTTATGCGCCAGCAGCAAGCCGCCCGCCACACCCGCCAGCGTGCCCAGCACACCGGCAACCGAGCCCTGGATGATGAATATCTTCATGATGCTGGCCGGGCTGGCACCCAGCGTGCGCAGGATGGCGATATCGGCCTGCTTGTCGGTCACCACCATCACCAGCGTGGACACCAGGTTAAACGCGGCCACCGCCACGATCAGCGTCAGGATGATGAACATCATGCGTTTTTCGATCTGTACCGCACGAAAGTAGTTGGCGTTCATATCGGTCCAGTCGGTGGCCACCTGATTGGCCGCCAGCTGCGGCTGCAGGGCGGCTTTGACTTGCGGCGCCAGCATGGCATCGTCCAGCTTCAGGCGGATGCCGGACACGTCCTGCCCCAGGCGGAACAACACCTGCGCGTCGCGCAGCGAGATCATGGCCAACGACGAGTCGTACTCGAACATGCCGGCCTTGAACACGCCGGCCACGGTGAATTGCTTCAGGCGCGGCATCATGCCGGCCGGTGTCACATTGCCCTGCGGGGTAATCAGCGTGACCTTGTCGCCTACCTCTACCCCCAGCTGGCGCGCCAACTCCACACCCAGCACGATGCGGAAGCTGCCGGCTTCCAGATCGGCCAGCTTGCCGCGCAGCATCTCTTTGCCCAGGCTGACCACGGTTTGCTCGGCTGCCGGGTCTACCCCGCGCACCAGCGCGCCGCGCACATTGCCACGGCTGGACAGCAAGCCCTGCGCATTGACATACGGTGCGGCGGCCACCACGTGGGGCTGCTGCCGCAGCTGTGCCTGCAGCGGCTGCCAGCCCGCGATCTGGCCGTCGTAGCTACCGATTTCCAGGTGCGACACCACCGACAGCATGCGGCCTCGGATTTCCTGCTGAAAGCCGTTCATCACCGACAACACCACAATCAGCGCGGCCACGCCCAAGGCAATGCCCAGCACCGACATCAGCGAAATGAAGGAGATAAAACCGTTGCGCCGGCGGGCGCGCAGATAACGCAGGCCGATGAAGACCTCGTAAGGGAAAGACATGGGCGGGCTCAGGCTCGGTAAGGGTTGTCCAGCTGCTGCATCATGGCCACCAGAAAAGCACGCACCTGATGCTCGTCACAGCCCATCAGGATGGCATCTTCAAACGCATCCTGGGCCATCTGGGCCAGCTCTTCCATATTTTCGGTCATGACCTTTACCTTCTCGGTGCAGGACACCACGCTACCATCGGGGGCATGCCAGATTGGCAGGTCCGGTTTCATTGTTCGGCCTTTCTTGTCGCTTGCGGTCAGGGCTGTCTGCGCCCTGCAATGGGCGAGGCCCTGCGGAAGCGGGGCCTCGGTTACACATGGTGTTATGCCGTGTTACGGCGGGCGGCTAGTCTTTTTTCTTTTTCACCGGCGCCTTTTTCTTGGCTTTGTCAGACGACTTGCTGCTTTTCTTGCTGGCAGCATCGCCTTTGCCGGTTTTCTTTTTGTTACGAGCACTACTGCCCTGCTCGGCTTTCTTGCCTTTTTTGCCCTTCGCTACCGGCTGCTCGTCGCGCGCGTTCCTTTTCTTTTTGCCTTTCACGCTACGCTGTTCGGTCTCGGCAGCCTCTACCTTGCGGTAGCTGCGCTTGCTGCTGGCCGCCGCGGTGCTGGCCGGTTTTTCCACCTCGGCCGCCGCCACCGGCATGCCGGCACGCGCCACGCGGCGTGCACCGTTATAGCGGGTTGCCCAGTAGCTCTGGGTCATATTGACCACTTCGATGCTCTTGCCAGTACGTGGCGAATGAATGAATTTGTTATTGCCCAGATACAGGCCTACGTGCGAGTAACGAAAGCCGCGGGTATTGAAAAAGACCAGATCACCTGCCTTGAGTTCATCGCGCTCTATCTCGCGGCCAACCTGGGCCATGCTGGCCGAGGTACGCGGCAGGTTGACGCGCAGGGACTTTTTGAACACGTACTGGATAAAGCCGGAGCAATCCAGGCCACTTTCCGGGTTGCTGCCACCAAAACGATACGCCACACCAATCAGGCTCATGGCCTGCAAAAGCAGGTCGCCAGCGGCCTCTTCGCCGGGCGAGGCAAAGCGGGCTATCGGGTCGGCCTCGCCGTCCGGCATGGTTTCCGGCGCGGCATGGGCCACCACCATGAAACCGGCCAGAAACAGGGCCAGAATGGATTGATAAAATTTCATAGGTTCAAGACGATCGCCGCCCAAGCCGTACCCACGGGGAGGCTGGCAGCGCTTCTGTTAGCTGGTTTTGAACAAAATAGTGCTGAAAGATACCATCGTTCACCCCTGTCACCAAGCGGCAATGTATCGCTGCCACCCAATAACGGCGGCCATGCAGGCTGCTGGCGCGGCTATTGTGGATGCAACTGAAATATTGCGATACTGGCCGCGCCACCACCCCGGGCGCATACTCCACGCAACGGCCCAGCGGCCTTACCACGACGATAGCCATGCTCAGAGAAACCCTCATCGCCATGCGCGACCTGCCCCGTCTGAAACAGATCAGCGGCATTTTGTTCCGTCACGGCCTGGGGGAGTTCGCCCAGCGGCTACGGCTGCCACGCGCAGTAGAAAAGGCGGGCGAGTGGCTGAACATCACCCTGCCCGACCCGGCCAACGCCATACCGGCACCTATCCGCGTGCGCCGCGCCTTCGAAGAGCTGGGGCCGACCTTTATCAAGCTGGGGCAGATCCTGTCCACGCGGGTGGATGTCTTCGGCCCGGAATGGATTACCGAATTCGAAAAACTGCAAAGTACGGTGCCGCCCATTGGCGACGGCTTTCTGGACGCGCTGTTGACGCAGGCACTGGGCTGCCAGCCAGACGACGTGTTTGCCGAATTCGACCGCAAACCCATCGGCTCCGCCTCGATTGCCCAGGTACACCGCGCGGTATTGAAAGACGGCACCGTGGTAGCGGTAAAGCTGCGCCGCCCCGGCATTGTGGAAAAAGTGGAAGCCGACCTGCGCATCCTGGAACACATCGCGCACCTGATTGAGCTGGAGTTTCCCGACACGCGGCGCTTTCAGCCATCCGAAATCGTGGCGCAGTTTTCGCGCTCGCTGCGGCGCGAGCTGGACCTGGCAGTAGAAGCGCGCAATATGGAACGCTTCGGCAAGGATTTTGCCGGCGACCCGCATATCCGCGTACCGGTGGTGTACTGGGACTACACCCGCCCGGCGGTCAACGTGCAGGACTATATCGCCGGCTGGTCGGCCACACCGGTAGACGCGCTGCCGGCAGCCGGTCTGTCGCCACCGCTGCTGGCCAAACGCGGCGCCGACGCGGTGCTGAAGATGATTCTGCTCAACGGCTTTTTTCACGCCGACCCACACCCCGGCAACGTGATTTTCCTGGCCGACAACGGCATTGCCTTTATCGACTTTGGCATGGTGGGGCGGCTGTCGCACAAGCGCCGCGACGAGATCGTGGACATGTTGGCCGCACTGGCCGAGCGCAATGAGCGCGGCATCATGAATGTGCTGCTGGAGTGGACCGGCAGCACGCCGGTGGACGAAGAACAGTTCGCCGAGGACATTGGCGAGATTCTGTTCCAGTACGACCACGTACCACTGAAAAACCTGAATATCACCCAGCTGATCAACGACATCATGGCGCTGATCCGCAACCACGGCATTCTGCTGCCGCCCGACATGGCCATGCTGTTCAAGGCGCTGATCACGCTGGAAGGCCTGGGCCGCCAGCTGGACCCGGATTTCCAGCTGGTAGAGCACCTGGCACCGTTCGTCAAACAGCTGATCCTGGCGCGCTACGACCCGCGCAACCTGTTCAAGCGCGGCAAGACCACGGTTACCGAAGGCCTGGGCATGCTGGCAGGGCTGCCTGGCGACATCATCCGCCTGGGCAAGGACATCCGCCACGGCCGCTTCCGCATCAACCTGGACCTGAAGCGACTGGAACAGTTTGGCCACCAACTGGACAAGAGCGTGAACCGCCTCACCATGGGCATTGTTACTGGCTGCCTGATTATCGGCTCGTCGATTGTGATGACGGTAAAAGGCGGCCCCACGCTGTTTGGCTTGCCACTATTCGGTTTCCTTGGCTTTATGGCCGCTTTTTTAAACAGTTTGTGGTTAATCTGGTCCATCTGGCGCGCCGGCAAGCACCTGTAAGCCCGGCAGACCACGACCAGCCAGCCTGCTGATACAGCAGGTTTTTTCATCTGTACAGCCATACTGCCCGGTCGCGCCAGCGCCGGGCATTTTTATTAGCATTCGCTATTAAAAAACGCTAAGCCTTCCCCGCATGCTGCCGATATAGGGGCATCACATCGCCTGCATTGCGGCCAGCACGGCCCAAACAGGCCAGCAGGAGCATCGCTATGAGAATCGATAGCCTGTCGCTAGACCTGAGTAGCCAGCACTATCTGGAACAGACCCACAGCACACAGCAGCGCGTCACCTTCTGGCAGGAGGGCGCGCGGCAAAATAGCCCGCAAGATCAGGTTGAGATTAGCGAAGACGGCCGTCGCGCCGCCGCAGCCCAGCCAGGCGGCTCGCTGGGGGACATCAGCCAGCACTTGGCAGAGAGCAATGCCAGCCAGGCCAGCAGTAGCGTCGCCGCCAGCGACAACCCGCTGGAAACCGACCTGAGCCCCACGCTATCGCTGCTGCGCAATATTCTGGAATCCACCTTCGGCATCCGCATCGACCTGTCCGACGTGTACCCGCTGGACAAGCAGCACCTGCAAGCGGCCGCGCAAGACCAGGCCATGCAGGGGAATCAGCAGCAACAGGGCGAGCAGCGCCGCAACCAGGGCAACGAAGACTGGGGGCTGCGCATCGAGCGCGAAACCCGCCATAGCGAGCAGGAGTCGCTGCAGTTTTCCGCCAGTGGCAACATCACCACGCGAGACGGGCGCAGTCTCAGCTTTCAGCTGGAGGTGAGCCTGCAGCGCAGCTTTGCCATCAGCAGCAAGGAAACACTGAATTTTGGCGCCGCCGCGCGCGACCCGCTGATGATTAGCCTGGGCAGCGATGCCGGCACGCTGTCTGGCGCCACCGTGCAGTTCGACATCGATAACGATGGCCAGAAAAACACCCTGCCGGTACCGAAAAACGGCGGCTGGCTGGCGCTGGACCGCAACGGCAACGGCAAGATCGACCAGCAAAACGAGCTGTTCGGCCCACAAAGCGGCAACGGTTTTGGCGAGTTGGCCGCACTGGACAGCGACGGCAACGGCGCCATCGACGAGGGTGATCCGCTGTTTGCCCGCCTGCAACTATGGCAGGGCCAACAGGGTGGCCAAGACCAGCTGACCAGCCTGATGGACGTCGGCATCGGCGCTCTGCTGCTACCGCACGTCGACGCCGAATTCCGCCACACCGATGCGGCCAACCAGACCGTAGCGCAGATGCGCAAAGCCGGTGTCTACCTGACCGAAGGCGGCCAGGCCGGGCTGATTTCGCAGCTAGACCTTACCGCCTGATTTTGCCCTGCCAGCAACAACAAGGCCGGCCTGCGCTGCAGACTGGCCTTGTGCCGTTAACCCCCCGCCTCAGGCCGCGCCAGACGGTGGCGCGTAACCGGCCATAAACACCTCTACCGCCGCCACTACCGCCCCGGTAATGGCCTCGTCGGCGGGCATTTCGCGCGCCCCCACAATAAACCACTCCATGAACTCGGCCTCCAGCAAGGCCAGCAGGTGCACCGCTGCGGTCCACGGCTTGGCCTGGCGCAGGCGGCCGGCCTGCATCTGCCCTTCCAGAAACGTGGCCAGTTTGCCCCAGCCGATGGCCGGGCCATTATCAAAAAACAGCTGCCCCACGCCGGACCGGCGCCCCTCGCCCAGCACAATGCCGCGCAGGGCGGCGATTTCCGGGCTCAGCAGGTTGCGCAGCATCTGCTCGCCAAAGCGCAGCAGCGCGCCGCGCAGGTCGCCATCGGCCGTCAGGCGCGCGTGGGCCTGGCTCATGCGCTCTTCCGCCAGCGTTTTCATCACCATCAGGAACAGCTCTTCCTTCGACGGAAAGTAGCTGTACAGCGTGGCCTTGGAACCGCCGGCGCGGCTGGCAATTTCTGCCATCGACGCCGCTTCGTAGCCCTTCTCCATGAATACCTCGGCCGCAGCATCCACGATGCTCTGGCGCTTTGCTTCGGTCTTGACGCGCATGCTCACCCCTCAATACTGAACCAGTCAGTTCAATTTTCTATTGACAGCCATTGTACACCACGATTATAACTGTACCGTACAGTTTAATTATTGAGCGAGATCATGAACCAGACCCTTCCCGCTTCTCATGCGCGTACCCGGCTAGCCCTGCTGCTGGGTGCCGGCAGCCTGCTGGCCGGTTGCGCCAGCGTTCCCGACCTGCCTGCCAGCCCCACCCTGCTGCCGGCCAGCCAGTTGCAAAGCCAGCAGACGCTGCCGGACAGCCACGGCGAGTGGGCCGGCGCGCACTGGTGGCAGCGCTATCAGGACCCGCAGCTGGACCAGCTGATGCAGGAAGCGCTGGCGCAGTCGCCATCGCTGGACAGTGCCCGCGCCCGTCTGCTGCAAGCCGAAGGCCTGGCACAACAGGCCGGCGCCACCCAGCAGCCCAGCGTCAGCGCCAACGGCGACTTCACCCGCCTGCGCCAGAGCCTGAACAACGGCATGCCGGCCGCCTTCGTGCCGCCGGGTTTCAACACCAGTAGCCGCGTGGCGCTGGACGTCAGCTACGAGCTGGATTTCTGGGGTAAAAACCGCAGCGCGATTGCTGCCGCTAGCAGCGAGCAAGCCGCCGCCCAGGCCGAGCTGGCACAAAGCCAGCTACTGCTCACCACCGCCGTCGCCAGCCAGTACGCCGAGCTGGCACGGCTGTTCGCCGACCGTGATGCCTGCCAGCAAGCGCTGAAAGTACGTACCCAGAGCGAAGGCCTGATACGCGAGCGCGAAAGCCAGGGCCTGGAAAACCGCGCCAGCGTGGCACAAGCCGCCTCGCGCCGCGCCGCCGCAGCCGCCGACCTGCTGGCCGCCGACGAAGCCATCACCCTGCAGCGCCAGGCCCTGGCTGCCCTGCTGGGCGCTGGCCCCGACCGCGGCCTGGCACTGCAACGCCCTGCGCTGAGCGTGAACCAGGCGCAGGCGCTGCCAGCCCAGCTGCAGGCCAACCTGATCGGCCACCGCCCCGACCTGGCCGCCGCCCGCCTGCGTGCCGAGGCCGCCGCCAGCCGCATCCAGGCCGCCCGTGCCGGCTTCTACCCCAATGTCAACCTGAGCGCCTATGTAGGCAGCCAGAGCCTGGGGCTGGATGCGCTCACCCGTGGCGGGTCCGGCATCGCCGGCTTTGGGCCGGCCATCAGCCTGCCGCTCTTCCGCCAGGACACGCTGCAAGGCAGCTACCGCAGCGCACGCGGCGAGTACGACAGCGCGGTAGCCAGCTACAACCAGACCTTGCTGCAAGCACTGCAAGACATCGCCCAGGCCTACACCCGCCAGCAAGGGTTGGCCGCACAGCTGGCAGCGCGCAGCCAGGCGCTGGACGCCGCCCAGCGTGCGTGGGAGCTTACCCACGACCGCTACCAGGGCGGCCTGGCCAGCTACCTGGACGTACTGAATGCCGAAGACAGCGTAATCGCCAGCCGCCGCACGCTGGCCCAGCTGCAAAGCCAGCAGGCTCAGCTGGACATCGCCCTGACCAAAGCCCTGGGTGGCAGCAGCCGCCCGGCCTGACCCGACACACACTATTGAGAGAAAGCACCCCATCATGAGCGAACACACCCAAGCCCTCCCCGCCCAGGACACCCCCACCCAAGCCATGCCGGCCCATGCGGCCAACCCTGGCGCCCGCCGCAAAACCCTGTTTGCCCTGCTAGGCGGCGTGGTGGCCGTGAGCGCCGTGGCCTACGGCAGCTACTGGTACCTGGTGGCCTCGCACCATGTCAGCACCGACAATGCCTACGTGGCGGCCGAAATGGCGCAGCTCACCCCCGAAGTGGGCGGCACAGTGCGCCAGGTGAATGTAGTGGACACCCAGGCGGTGAAACGCGGCGACGTACTGGTAGAGCTGGACAACACCGACGCCCGCCTGGCACTGACCCAGGCCGAGGCCGAGCTGGCACGCGCCGAACGCCGCGTACAGGGCTACCTGGCCAGCGATGAAGGCCTCAGCGCCCAGGTGCAGGCCCGCGCCGCCGAACAAGTACGCAGCCAGGCGCAGCTGGTCTCGGCGCAAGCCGAGCTGGAACGCGCCCGTCTGGACTACAACCGCCGCCAGGCACTGGCCAAAAACGGCTCGGTATCCGGCGAGGAAGTCAGCAATGCGCGCAGCGCGCTCAACGTAGCCGAGGCTGCCCACCAGGCCGCCGAAGCGGCCGCCAGACAGAGCGCGGCCAACCTGCGTGCCGCCGAAGGCAGCCTGAAAGCCAACCAGACCCTGACCCGCAACACCAGCGTGGAGACCAACCCGGAAGTGGCACTGGCACGCGCCAAGCGTGACCAGGCCCGCGTGGACCTGGCGCGCACCGTGATCCGCGCCCCGGTAGACGGCGTCGTGGCCAAGCGCCAGGTGCAGCTGGGCCAGCGCGTGCAGGCCGGCAGCCAGTTATTGTCCGTGGTACCGCTGCAAGCCGTGCACGTGGATGCCAACTTCAAGGAAGGCCAGCTGCGCACCGTGCGCATCGGCCAGCCGGTCACGCTGAAAGCCGACCTGTACGGTAGCGAAGTGACCTACCACGGCAAGGTAGCCGGCCTGGCCGGTGGCTCCGGCGCGGCGTTTGCCACCATTCCGGCACAGAACGCCACCGGCAACTGGATCAAGGTGGTGCAGCGCGTGCCGGTACGCATCGCACTAGACCCGGCCGAGCTGCGCCAGCACCCACTGCAAGTGGGCCTGTCCATGACTGCCACCATCGACACCCGCAGCGAATAAGGAGGCCGCATGTCCGCGCCCCATTCCCCTCCCGCTTCTGCCCCCATCGTCCCCCTGCAAGGCGGCCAGCTATGGCTGGCGGCCCTGCTGCTGGCTGCGGCCAACTTTGTGGCCGTGCTGGACACCACCATTGCCAACGTGTCGGTACCCAATATCGCCGGCAGCCTGGGTGTGTCGTCCAGCCAGGGCACCTATGTCATCACCTCGTACGCGGTGGCCGAAGCCATTACCGTGCCGCTGACCGGCTGGCTGGCGGCGCGTTTTGGTACCGTGCGGCTGTTTGCCGGGGCCATGATACTGTTTGGCGTGTTTTCGCTGCTGTGCGGCATGGCCACCTCGCTGGAGATGCTGATCCTGTTCCGCGTGCTGCAAGGCCTGGCTGGCGGGCCGCTGATGCCGATGTCGCAAACACTGCTGCTGCAGATTTTCCCCAAAGCAAAAGCCGGCGCCGCTATCGGGCTATGGAGTATGACCACGCTGGTGGCACCCATCATGGGCCCCATTCTGGGTGGCTGGTTGTGTGACGAAGCCAGCTGGCCGTGGATCTTCTACATCAACGTGCCCATCGCCATTGCCTGCGGCTACTTTGGCTGGCACCTGCTCAAACGCTACCAGAGCCCCATCATGAAGATGCGCTTTGACACCATTGGCCTGGCACTGCTGGTGCTGTGGGTGGGCGCGTTCCAGATCATGATCGACGAAGGCAAAAACCTGGACTGGTTCGGCTCACCCATCATCGTGGGCCTGGCCGTGGTCAGCGCCATCGGCTTTGCCGCCTTCATGATCTGGGAGCTCACCGAGCGCGACCCGGTGGTGAACCTGCGCGTGTTCCGCCACCGCGGTTACTGGGTCAGCGTAGCCACCATCTCGCTGGCGTTCGGTTCGTTTTTTGGTGCCACCGTACTGACACCGCAATGGTTGCAGGCCTATATGGGCTACACCGCCACCGAAGCCGGCCACGCCACCGCCATGAGCGGTATCCTGGCGGTGCTGGTGGCACCGCTGGCCGCGCAGCTATCGCAAAAGATGGACCCGCGCCCGCTGGTGTTTGCCGGCGTGATGTGGCTGGGGGCGGTCACCCTGTACCGTAGCTTTGCCACCACCGACATGGACTTCTGGCAGGTGGCACTGCCGCTGCTGTTCCAGGGCGTGGGCATGCCGTTTTTCTTTGTGCCGCTTACCGGCCTGGCCATGGCCAGCGTGGAGCCGGAAGAAATGGCGTCTGCCGCCGGGCTGATGAGCTTCATGCGTACGCTGGCCGGTGCATTTGCCACCTCCATCGTGACCACCGCGTGGGACGACAAGGCCAGCCACTACCACGCCGAGCTCACCGCGCTGGTAGACAGCAGCCCGCAGGCGCTGCAGCAGCTGGGCAACGGCAGCATCGAAGCCGGCCGCCAGCAGCTATCGCAACTGATCCAGTCGCAAAGCATCATGCTCTCCACCAACGAGCTGTTCTGGCTGTCCGGCCTGTCCTTCGTACTGGCTGCGTGCATGATCTGGCTGGCACCACGCCCCACCCGCGTGGCCGATACCAGCCAGGCGCATTAAAGGTTGGCCGCAGTAAACGCGTGCAAGGCCTGCCGGCTATGCCGGCAGGCCTTGCCTCTTTCCAGCCAACCATTGCACGCCCTCCCGCCCGCTTACACACCCACATCGAGCACGGATACGTTGCGGGCAACGCAACAGTCACAAACTTTTAATGAGAATTATTCTTGATAAGAATAATGAGAATGGCTATCATCCACACATCAAATCAATCAATGCAGGAGTGGATGACATGAACGCCATGCTGGTAGGGGCAGATACTTTGGGCAATATCCCGGGGGTGCTGGACGAGTTCGGCATCAGCATCCACAAACACCTGAGCGGCCGCAACAGCTCGCACCAGCGCAAACTGGACCGCCTGCCCGCCGGCACCGACCTGCTGATCCTGTTTACCGATTTTCTGGGCCATAACGTGATGAAGCATTTTCGCGAGCTGGCCAACGAAGAAAAAGTGCGTTTTATCGCCTGCCGCCGCTCGGTATGCTCGCTCAAGCAACAGCTGAACTGTGTCGGCTTTACCGAAAAACAGCACTGTGCCAGCTGCCCCAATGCCTGCCAGAAAACCGGCGCCGGTGGCAAGGCACGCAAACACTAAGCCGCACACCAGCCATACCGTGCCCCCTACGCGGACGATCGTTTCTTATGGCTGGGATGCGACCAGATGTGACACGGCCAGCAGCGGATTGCCTGCTGGCCGTGTTGTGACAGCGTAGTGTGCGGCCAAGCTGCCGCCCGCCCTGGCCTTACTCGTCGCGGGCGCGGCGGATACCGCTACGCAGCTGCTGCATTTGCTGGCGGAAATGGCGGCAGTTGCGGCATAGCAGCAGGTGAAACGACAAACGCACCTGTTCACTGCGGCTAAGCGGGCGGTCCATACCGTCCGAAATCAGGCGGCTAGCCTGTTTGCAGCTCATCCCCATGACGCCCCCTCCTGCTGAAACCAGCGTGTCTCCAGGCACTCGCGCAGGCTCATGCGCGCGCGGTACAACATGACTGAACAGTTAGTCGCCGTAATCGATAAATTCTGACAGATATCGGCAATGTCCATATCCATGACCTCGCGCATGGCAAACACCATGGCGGTGCGCTTGGGCATGGCCTGGGCACACTGCTGATACACCTGCCAGAATTGCTTGGCCAGCAGGCCCTCTTCCGGCACACCCCAGGCACGCACCGCTTGCTGCCACGCCCCCTGGCCATCAAACAGGCCGTCCAGATCGGACAGGTCGGTGTCTTCGCTCAGGTCGGTGGCGACCTCGCGGTGCTGGCGGCGGATGGTATCCACCAGCTTGAAACGCAGGATGGAGATAAGCCAGGTGCGCACGCTGGCCTGGCCGGCAAAGCGCTCGCGCCCTTCCAGTGCGGCCACCAGCGCGTCCTGCACCGCGTCTTCGGCGGCGGCCTGGTCTTGCAGCTGGGCGCGGGCGTAGCGCAGCAGCCAGGGGCGCTCTGCTTCTATCTGTTCGGGGCTGGCGCTCATGGGGTTCCTTAGCGACGAATGCAAAAATCAACCGCCTCGGACAGGCGCTCGACTGCAATGACTTCCAGGCCTTCTATGTCCTGACGCGGCTTGTTGGCCGCCGGCACGATGGCGCGCTCGAAACCCAGCTTGGCGGCCTCTTTCAGGCGTTCCTGGCCACGCGCCACCGGGCGCACCTCGCCAGACAGGCCTACCTCGCCAAACACCACCAGTTTTTCCGGCAGCGGCTTGTTACGTAGCGACGACACCATGGCCAGAATCACCGCCAGGTCGGCTGCCGGCTCGTTGATTTTCACCCCACCGACCGCATTCAGGAACACGTCCTGATCGAAGCAGGCAATGCTGGCGTGGCGGTTCAGCACCGCCATCAGCATGGCCAGGCGGTTTTGTTCCAGCCCCACACTCAGGCGCTTGGGCTGAAAACCGTGCGCGTCGTCCACCAGCGCCTGGATTTCCACCAGCAGCGGGCGGCTGCCTTCTTGGGTCACCAGCACGCAGGAGCCCGACACATCGTCGCGGTAGCTGGACAAGAAAATGGCCGACGGGTTAGACACGCCGCGCAGGCCGCGGTCGGTCATGGCGAACACACCCAGCTCGTTGGCCGCACCAAAGCGGTTCTTGATGGCGCGGATCATGCGGTAGCTGGAGTGGCTGTCGCCCTCGAAATACAGCACGGTGTCGACGATGTGCTCCAGCACACGCGGGCCGGCCAGCGAGCCTTCTTTGGTGACGTGGCCCACCAGGATGATGGTGATGCCGCTTTGCTTGGCGATGCGCGTGAGCTGCGCCGCGCACTCGCGCACCTGCGATACCGAGCCGGGGGCCGAGGTCACCTGGTCGGAGTACAGCGTCTGGATGGAGTCGATCACCGCCACTTCGGGCATTTCGGCCTGCAGCGCCGGGATGATGGCCTCCAGGCGGATTTCGGACAGCAGCCGCACGCGGCTGGCATCCACCGCCAAGCGGCTGGCGCGCAGGGCGATCTGCTGCGGCGATTCCTCGCCAGACACGTACAGCACCTTGCGGCTGGCCCCGATAGTGGCCAGCGCTTGCAGCAGCAGCGTGGATTTGCCAATGCCGGGGTCACCGCCCAGCAGGATGACGGCCCCTTTTACGATGCCGCCGCCCAGCACACGGTCCAGCTCTTCGATACCGCACGATTCGCGCGGCACTTCGGCGGCCTGTACCTGCGACAGCTGCTGCACCGGCTGGGTTTGCGCGGTCCAGCTCTGGAAGCGGGCGTTGGCCGCCGCGGCGGGCGGCGCGGCCACGGTTTCGGCCAGGCTGTTCCAGGCACCACAGTGCGGGCACTGGCCTTGCCATTTGGGCGAGGTGCCACCGCACTCGCCGCATTGATATTGCGTCTTGAGTTTTGCCATGGGGGGATTATGAGCCAGTACGGCTGCCAGGTCACGGCAGCCAGCACACCCGCGCAACAACGCCGCTTAGTGCGAGCCGGCAGGTTTGGCGGGAGCGGGTGCAGGTTTGGCGGCCGGGGCGGTGCCGTTTTTCTCGGCTTCCAGGTCGTTCAGGATATTCAGCAGACGGTTGTCGGTAGCACTGGGGGCGCCTTTGTCGGCGTTTTCGGCTTTCTCGGCCCCGCGTACGGTAGACAGGATGGAATCAATCAGCGGGTCGTGCTTGGCCAGCTCTTCGGCTTCTTCGTTGGTGATCACGCGCTTGCCTGCCGGGGCGGCCGGCGCGGCCGCAGCCGCACCGTGCGCCGGGGCCGCTGCGCCACCGTGTGCGCCGGGTACGGCTACAGGCTGATCACTTTTTTTTTGAGCCGGGTCGTCGTGCGCGGCGCCCTCTGCCGCTGCGGGCGGTGCCGACGCCTCCGCCGGGGGCGGCGGCGGCGTCGGGTCGGGCGGCGGGGTGACCGTTTCCAGCTTGTTCTTGGTCATGTATTCGTGCATTTCGCGCCAGCCGGCATATACCTGCGCCTTATCTGCGTCGGGGTTACGGTTGTAACACTCCTCCAGCGAACGGCCGGTCTGGCGACAAGACGCACCGATCGCCTTGTTGGACTCGGCAGCCAGCCCGCTGACATTCATGACCCAGTTGCAACCGGTGAGCAGCACCAGCATGGGCAGTAACAGATAAGCCCGCATTCAGTATCCCTATGCAATATTGCGCAAGTCCAGCACCGTGGTTTCGCCACTGCGGCCACGGCTGGCGCCACCCAGCCAGTACAGCATATGCGGCATCAGGTCGGCCAGATTACCGCGCTCGCTCTTGGCTTCACCCGGATGGGTGCGCGTGCGCTGCGGCGAGTTGACCGGGCCTGGCACCAGCAGGTTTACCCGCAGGTTCGGGTACACATCCCACTCGGACGCGGCCACCTGCATCAGGTAGCCCACACCGGCCTTGGACGCGCCAAACGCGCCCCAGAACGGCCCTGCCTGCTGGCCGTGGGTTTCACCCACAAACACCACGCTGGCGTCGGCTGCGGCAGTGAGCAAGGGCATGCAGGCGCGGGTCAGTGCAAACGGTGCGACCGTGTTGATGCGGTACTGGTTCATCCATTCGTCGATGCGCTGGTCTACCAGCGGCGACAGCGCGTAAAAATGCGCGGCACAGTGCACGATGCCATCTAGGCGGCCTACCGCGTGCTTGATCTGGTAGGCCATGGTGTTGAAGTCGTCATCGCTGGCCTTGAGCAAATCCAGCGGAATGGCTACCGGCTCCGGGCCACCTGCGGCCACGATATCGTCGTATACCTTTTCCAGGCCTTTCACACTGCGCGCCAGCAGCACCACGGTGGCACCATGGGCGGCGGCGGCCAGCGCCGTTTCGCGGCCTATGCCCTGGGTAGCACCGGTGACCAGCACTACGCGGCCGGCCAGATAATCTTTTTCAAACGTTTGCGTCATTCTTTTTAGTCCAGTCCTGCATGAGGGTTCGGGCGGCCGTGACGCCACTGCGCACAGCCCCTTCCAGGGTGGCCGGGTAGTCGGCACACAACCAGTCGCCCGCGAGATAGGCGGATTCTACGCCAAGTCGCACCGCCGGGCGCGCCAGGCTCACGTTGGCCGCAAAGGTGGCACGCTGCTCGGTAATCTGCCAGCTGTGTTTAAGCGGCGGCAAATCCGGCACATGGCGCTGCATTTCGCCCAGCACGGCAGCCAGCAGCGCGTCGCGCCCCAGCGTAGCGTGCGGGCCGTCGGCGCTGATTACCACCGACACCAGCCCCGGCTCGCCGCTTAATGCCTGGCGGTCGAACCACCACTGGCCCACACCACTGGCCTGGCCGGTCATCACGGCGGGCAGCCGCACCCTGCCCTCGAACTGCAGGTACAGGGTAGTTATCGGCTGGTATTGCCACGCCTTGAGCAGCGCGGTCAGCGGCGCATGGTCCAGCAAGGCGGCGGCGTGGTACGGCGCGACCGCCACCACCACCGCATCGAAATAGTCGCCGTCCACGCGCCAGCCGCCGTTATCGGGCTGCAGCACAGCCACACGCTGGCCCAGCCGGGTAGCCACGCCCTGTGCGGCCAACCATTGCAGCGCGGGGTCAACAAACAGCGTAGACAGATCCACACGCGGCAGCAGCAGCTGGCTGTCACGCGCCGAGGGCGCGCCCAGGCTATCGCGCAGCACATTGGCCAGCAGCTGCATGGAAGCCTGCGCCGGGGGCGTATTGAGCGTGGCCAGAATCAGCGGCTGCCAGAAGCGCTGCAGCAGCGCCTCGCTCTGGCCATGTGCGGCCAACCATGCCTGCGCGGGCGCATCTTGCCCGATTTGCCAGCGCTGCCACCTGAGCCAGGTCAACAGCCGTGCCAGCGCCAGCTTGTCGCGCCAGCGCAGGCCACGGGCGGAGAGCAGGCCCGCCAGCAGGTGCAGCGGCGCCGGCCAGGCCGGGCAGTGCATGGCCATGCCGTCTACCTGCTGCCAGGCCAGCGGCTGTGCGGCCAACTGGGCACCCACGTCCACACCTACAGTGCGCATCAGGCGCAGGCATTCGCGGTAGGCACCAATCAGGATGTGCTGGCCGTTATCCAGCGCCATGCCACCCAGCGGCACGCGCCGCGCCCGCCCGCCGGCGGCTTTGCCGGCCTCGTACAGCACCACGCGGGCGGTGGGCGCCAGCTCGATGGCGGCGGCCAAGCCAGCCCAGCCGGCACCGATAATGGCAACGCGTGGGGTCAAGGCTTGTAGCCGAAGGTGGCGGTTTTCCACGCCAGCCACAGCTTGCGGCCGGGGGACAGCGACAGGCGCTGGTTCAGCACCTTGCGCGGGCCGTCCAGCTCGATTTCGTCCAGCGTGGCGCGGTAGATGGCCGCCATCACCAGGCCGATGCGCTGCGCCTTGCGGTCGGCCGCCGGCAGCAGCTGCCAGGCTTTTTGGTAGCTTTCGCGCGCGCGCTGGATCTGGAAGCGCATCAGCGCGTCAAACTCGGGCGATTCTTTGTACGCCATGATGTCGGCAGCCGGTACGCCAAAGCGCTGCAGGTCTTCCACCGGCAGGTACAGGCGGCCACGGCGCGCGTCTTCGCCCACGTCGCGGATGATATTGGTCAGCTGGAACGCCAGGCCCAGCTCGTGCGCGTATTTCAGCGTGGCGCGGTCGGTATAGCCGAAAATCTGCGCCGACAGCTGCCCCACCACGCCGGCCACGCGGTGGCAGTACAGCTGCAGGTCGCTGTAGCGGCTGTAACGCGGCACGTCCAGGTCCATCTGCATGCCATCGATGATCTCGGCCAGCCAGGCTTGCGGCAGGTCGAACGCTGCCACATGCGGCTTCAGCGCTTGCATAACGGGGTGCGTAGGCGTGCCCTCGTACAGCGCCGCCAGCTCGGTGCGCCACCACGCCAGCGTGGTACGCGCCACGTTGTCGTCGTGAATCTCGTCCACCACGTCGTCCACCTCGCGGCAGAACGCGTACAGCGCCACCATGGCGTCGCGCTTGTCGGCCGGCAGGTAGCGAAAGCTGCTATAGAAGCTGGAGCCGCTGTTGGCGGCTTTGTCTTCGCAATATTGTTGGGGGGTCACGCCCGCCTCCTCTTTTTGCTGTACGGCGCGCTAAACGCCTTCCAGATAATGTACAGCCAGTCTTTCCACACCAGCACCGGGCGCTGTGTCAGCACATCGCCACGGGCGTCGTGAATCTTTTTCAGTATGCGCTCGCCGCCCAGCACGATCATGCGCAGCTCCAGCCCCAGGCGGCCTTTGAGCTTCAGCGCCAGCGGCGAGCCGGCTTCCAGCATGGCCAGCGCACGTTTTACTTCTTTATCCATCAGCATGGGCCACACGCCGCCGGCGTCGCGCGCGGCGATCTGCGCCTCGGTCACGCGAAAGCGCGCTAGGTCTTCCTGCGGGATATACACGCGGCCCTTGTCCCAATCCACCGCCACATCCTGCCAGAAGTTGATCAGCTGCAGCGCGGTGCAAATGCCGTCCGACATGGCCACGCTGCGCGGGTCGTGCTCGCCGTACAGGTGCAGCATCAGCCGCCCCACCGGGTTGGCCGAACGGCGGCAGTAGTCCACCAGCTCGGCAAAATTCTGGTAGCGCGTTTTTTCCACGTCCTGGCTAAAGGCCGACAGCAAATCGTAAAACGGCGCCAGCGGCAGCTTGTATTCGGCGATCACCACCGCCAGGCGCTGCATCAGCGCCGTCTGCGGTGCCTGCCCGGCCTCGATACGGCCCAGCTCGTCGCGCAGCGCCTGCAGTGCGGCCAACCTTTGAGCCGGCTGCGCGTCGCCCTCGTCGGCCAGGTCGTCGGCGTAGCGGGCAAAGTGGTAGATGGCATGCACCGCCCGGCGCATGCGCCGTGGCAGCAGGATGGAACCCACCGGAAAGTTTTCGTAATGCCCTACCGACATGGCAAGCACCTGGCAGAATCAAAGCGCGCATTATAAAGGCAAGTAGGCAGCAAACCGCAGCGCCGGCCATTTAACGAAAAAAATGCAGCACAATGCTTGACACACCCAAAACGGGCGTCTATTATGCGCCCCACGTTGTGACCAACACACAACGCGGTAACGCCTCAGTGGGGGTATAGCTCAGTTGGGAGAGCGCTTGCATGGCATGCAAGAGGTCAGCGGTTCGATCCCGCTTACCTCCACCACAAACAGACAAAAACCTGCCACATGGCGGGTTTGATGGATAAGTCCCCATCGTCTAGAGGCCTAGGACATCGCCCTTTCACGGCGGTAACCGGGGTTCGAATCCCCGTGGGGACGCCAAGACAAAAGCCCGTTGCGCAAGCAGCGGGCTTTTTGCATGGCACACAGCCCGCCGCACCACCCTGACATCACCCGCGCCACCCACCCCGTTACCAGCCACGCGGGCAATCCACCCCTTTTAGCAGGCGCGCATGCTCGCCACTGGCTTTTAACCGCTGCAAACCGCGGTTGAAATCCGCCAGCAAAGCCGCACTACCCGGCAATACCCGTGGCAATAGCAAATGGGTGGTGAACTGGTCGGTCAGCAAGCGCGGGTGAACATGCAGCTTCTCTGCCTGCGCCATCGTAAAGTGCCTGGCCAGCAAATAGCACGCCACATTGCGCTCTATCGGCACCACATCCACCCGCCGCGCCAGCAGCTTGCGCAAGGCCAGCTCGTCATCCGGCGTGGCATCCCCCTGTAACAGCCCCTGGCGCAGCAGCTGCCACAGCGCCGGGGTGTAGGTGTAATTGGCAATCGTCGCCAGGCGGTAAGGCTGCAGGTCTGGCAGCACCTTCCAGTCAAAGCGCATGTCACGCCGGTGCACAAACACCCACTGCTCGACCAGCACGGTATCACTACTCAGAAAGCGGGCATTACGCTCGGCGTTGTACCCCCAGTACGCCGAGGCATCCCAGCGGCCGTTGGCGGTTTCCTCCAGCGCCCGCGTCCAGGGCATGAAATGGTATTCCACCGAATGGCCTGCCAACGCAAACGCACGGCGCACAATCTGCAGCGCCACCCCTTGATCCGGCCGCTCCTGCGTGGCGTAGGGTGGCAGCTCGCCGGTAGCAATACGCAAGGCCAGGCCGTGCGCGCACGGCAATAGCAGCAGCAAGCATAAAAGCACCGGTTTGAACATGGCGTATCCCGAATGGCATCTAGCGCCATCATATCGAAATTTTGCACAGATCATCACGCCAGCGGGCGGAATACCACGAAAAATACGCCGCGGACCGGGTAGCGGTTGGCCGCAACAGCGTGACCGAATGCGGCCAAGCTTTCATTTTGTTGGCAGGAAAACCTCGGAGTTTTACCCAGCCTACGCCCAGACAGAACCATACCGGCGCCACCCAGCCCCGTTGGCGCGAGCCGGGTCAAACGGTTTGCCCCAGGGTTGTGCTGAGCGAATCGGAGATTCGCACGCGCAAGACGCCGATTAGTTTGAGCCCCGCGCCGTTAGCGATCTGCGTGCAAATCTTTGATTTGCTCAGCGATGCGAGTTCGACGACGCCTGGGGCGGGCCGTTTGGCACGGGGTTTCGAGCAGCCCCGGGTCGCCTTTTCTTTGGGTACTTTCTTTTGGCGACGCAAAAGAAAGTATCCCGCCGCCGCGCGGAAAGCGGCAGACAATTACGTCGCGCAGCGGCACACAAAACAAAAAGGTTGGCCGCAATACCGTAACGGCATGCGGCCAACCTTGCAGGGCGCGGTAAACATTGGGATTTGAATCGTAGCCCGGATAAGGCGCAGCCGCATCCGGGGAAAAAATTCAGTCAACACGTACCAGACTATCACCAATCCCGGATGCGCCGTTGGCTTATCCAGGCTACGCGCTTTTCTTTGGGTACTTTCTGTTGGCGAAGCAAAAGAAAGTATCCCGCCGCCGCGCGGAAAGCGGCATGCCAATACGCCGCGCAGCGGCACACAAGACAAAAAGGTTGGCCGCCACACCATAAAAGCATGCGGCCAACCCCGTGAGGTGCGGTAAACGTTGGGCTTCATTTCATTCAGCCCAACCTACGGGCTCAATAGAACCGCACCGGCGCCGCCCTATCCCGTTGGCGCGAGCCGGGTCAAACGGTTTGCCCCAGGTTTTAAGACGCCGATTTGTTTGAGCCCCGCGCCGTTAGCAAGGGGCGAGTTCGGCGGCGCCTGGGGCGGGCCGTTTGGCACGGGGTTTCGAGCAGCCCCGGGTCGCCTTTTCTTTGGGTACTTTCTTTTGGCGACGCAAAAGAAAGTACCCCGCCGCCGCGCGGAAAGCGGCAGACAATTACGTCGCGCAGCGACACACAAAACAAAAAGGTTGGCCGCAATACCGTAAAGGCATGCGACCAACCTTGCGGGGCGCGGTAAACGTGGGGATTGAATTCGTAGCCCGAATAAGGCACAGCTGCATCCGGGGAATACATCCAGCAACCTCGTTCCAGATCACCACCAACCCCGGATGCGCCATTGGCTTATCCGAGCTACGCGCTACGCGCTACGCGCTGGGCACGGTAAACGTTGGGCTTCATTTCATTCAGCCCAACCTACGAGCTGTTATGCTGATAAATCTTAAACGCACCGTCCATTAAATCAACCAGATACTGCTTTCCAGTCTTGAAAAATTCCAAAGAGAGGGGATTCCTAGCCATTGGATTATGAACAACTAAAAAATCATTTCCAAAACCTGAAACGCCATCACCATCAAGTGCTGTTGCATAAGAATATGCAATAGCACTTACACAAGACGACTTTTCACTTAAAAAGAGAGATGTATCTATACACTCAAAACCGCCAGCCTTGACTTTAGATACACTATCTCGCCATGCATATGTTACTGACGAGCACTGAAGCATTAGCGGATCAAGCCAAAAAGTTTGATCCCCAAGCGGGAGAACCGCTTTTACAATTTGGGGATACCCACCCTCCGGATGCATTGGCAACCGCTCACTCATCCCATTGGCAGAAATAAAAATCAGGACCGATTGCTCGTCTGAAATAAGACCACACTCAATGTATTTTTTAATCTTAGCAAGTTTCTGATCAATTGCGCCAGTCAACCTTAGTATGACTTTATCCTCTGGATAAGAATGCACAACCCCATCATCAAACACAGGCACCGAATTAAACTCAGAATTTCCATTTTTTATTGATGTCACTTCACAGTGCAAATTAAAATCAGGAAAGTAAAAGTCCGGCCCGAAATCTGCCAAATGCTTTACCTTATACCCATACCGAATTCTAGTAGTTGCAGCAAAATACAACTCAGCAAAAGAGGCTGAAAAATCCGCTTTTATTTGACTTTTAAATTTCCTATCCAGCACATCTTTGCACTCTTGATACATCCACTCCAACATTTTTCTCGCATAATCTGGAGGATCCAAAAAATCGCTCCCTTGCTGAACTGCCTTATAAAACCCTTCCGCATCAGCATCATCATCTATCAAACAATTTTCCAAGATAAAACCCCCGCCACCTTTCGATGACGGGGGTTTTATCACGAATGACAACGCGCTATCAAGCCAACTTGGCCAGCTGCGCCTTCACTTTCTCCAGCTTGTCATTCAGCTCAGCCAGCTGCGCTTTGTCGCGCTCTACCAGATGCGCCGGGGCTTTATCGATGTAGCCCGGCTTCTCCAGCTTGGCTGTCAGCTTGGCCAGCTCCGCTTCCACCTTGCCCTGCTCTTTGGTCAGGCGGGCGGTTTCGGCGGCTTTGTCCACTTCCACCTTCAGCATCAGGCGGGCGTTGCCCGACATAGCCACCGGCGCGTCGTCGGCCGGCAGGGCAGCCACAATGCTGCCTTCGGTCAGGCGGGCCAGCAGCTTCAGGTACGGCACGAAGTCGGCGATGCTGGCGTCGGCGGTTTCGATGAACAGCGGCGCTTTTACCGCCGGGCCGATGCCCATTTCGCCGCGCAGGTTACGCACGGCGTTGACCATATCCTTGAAGGCGTCCATGCGCGCGTTGGCGGCGGCATTGATCTTCTCGGGTACGGCAACAGGCCACTGCGCCAGCATGATGCTGTCGGTGTGCTTGGCGTTGGCCAGCGGGGCCACGGTTTGCCACAGCTCTTCGGTGATGAACGGCATCAGCGGGTGGGTAAGGCGCAGAGCCACTTCCAGCACGCGCACGATGGTGCGGCGGGTGGCGCGCTGCTGCGCTTCGTTACCGTTTTGCAGCTGTACTTTGGCTAGCTCTACGTACCAGTCGCAGTACTCGTTCCAGATGAATTCGTAGATCACCTGGGCGGCCAGGTCGAAGCGGTAGGTTTCCAGCGCGTTGGTCACGTCGGCTTCGGCTTGCTGCAGGCGGCCGATGATCCACTGGTCGACAAAGCTGTATTCCAGCGGCAGGGTTTCGTCCTGGCCGCAGTCTTTGCCTTCTACGTTCATCATCACGAAGCGGGTGGCGTTCCACAGCTTGTTGCAGAAGTTGCGGTAGCCTTCGGCGCGTTTGAAGTCGAAGTTGACCGAGCGGCCCAGCGTGGCGTAGCTGGCCATGGTGAAGCGCAGGGCGTCGGTGCCGTAGGCCGGGATGCCGTCTGGGAACAGCTTTTCGGTGGCTTTGGCGATGGCCGGGGCTTTTTCGGGGCGGCGCAGGCCGGTGGTGCGTTTTTCTACCAGCGGGGCCAGGGCGATGCCGTCGATCAGGTCGACCGGGTCGATGACGTTGCCTTCCGACTTCGACATCTTCTTGCCTTCGTGGTCGCGCACCATGCCGTGGATGTAAACGTCACGGAACGGTACTTTGCCGGTGAAGTGCTTGGTCATCATGATCATCCGGGCAACCCAGAAGAAGATGATTTCGTAGCCGGTGACCAGCACGTTGCTGGTAACGAAGGCGTTGAGGTCCGGCGTGTCTTGCGGCCAACCCAGGGTGGAGAACGGTACCAGGGCGGAGCTGAACCAGGTGTCCAGTACGTCTTGTTCGCGGCGCAGGGTTTTGCCCGGCGCTTTGGCCTGGGCTTCGGCTTCGGTGCGGCCAACGTAGATATTGCCGTCTTCATCGTACCAGGCCGGAATCTGGTGGCCCCACCACAGCTGGCGGCTGATGCACCAGTCCTGGATGTTGTTCATCCACTGGTTGTAGGTGTTGACCCAGTTTTCCGGGATGAAGCGCACTTCGCCGCTGGCCACGGCGTCGATGGCTTTTTGTGCGATGGACTGGCCAGTGGCATCGCCCTCGCCTACTTTGCTCATGGCCACGAACCACTGGTCGGTGAGCAGCGGCTCGATCACGGTACCGGTACGGTCGCCGCGCGGCACCATCAGTTTGTGCGGTTTGGTTTCCAGCAGCAGGCCCTGGGCGTCCAGGTCTTTCAGCATGGCTTTACGGGCGTCGGCGGTGGTCAGCCCGGCGTAGGCGGCTGGCAGCTCGATGCTGCCTTGGGCACTGCCGTCAAAGCCGAATACTTGCGCTTTGGCCAGGATGGTGGCGTCCAGGCTCATCACGTTGATGAGCTGGGTGCTGTGGCGCTTGCCGACTTCGTAGTCGTTGAAGTCGTGGGCCGGGGTGATCTTGACGAAGCCGGTGCCGAATTCTTTGTCGACATATTCGTCGGCGATCACCGGAATCTGGCGGCCGGTAAGCGGCAGCTCGACCAGCTTGCCGACCAGGTGGGCAAAGCGTTCGTCGGTGGGGTTCACCGCGACGGCCACGTCGCCGAGCAGGGTTTCCGGGCGGGTGGTGGCCACGGTGATGAACTCGTCGCTGCCCACTACCGGGTATTTGATGTGCCACATGTGGCCGTCTTCTTCCTCGGAAACCACTTCGAGGTCGGAGATGGCGGTGCCCAGCTTGGCGTCCCAGTTGGACAGGCGCTTGCCACGGTAGATCAGGCCTTGCTCGAACAGGCGCACGAACACTTCGGTCACCACGTCGGCGCGCGCGTCGTCCATGGTGAAGTATTCACGGGTCCAGTCTACCGAGCAGCCGACACGGCGCATCTGGCTGGTGATGGTGCCGCCGGACTTTTCTTTCCATTCCCATACCTTGGCGGTAAAGGCGTCGCGGCCCAGGTCGAAGCGGCTGATGCCTTGCTCGGCCAGCTGGCGCTCTACCACGATCTGGGTGGCGATACCGGCGTGGTCGGTACCCGGAATCCACACCGTGTTGTCGCCCTTCATGCGGTAGTAACGCGTGAGGCCATCCATGATGGTCTGGTTGAAGGCGTGGCCCATGTGCAGCGTGCCGGTGACGTTTGGCGGTGGCAGCTGGATGGCAAAGGACGGCTTGGTGGTATCCATGTGCGGCTTGAAGTAGCCGGACTGTTCCCATTGATCGTACCAGCGACGTTCGATGTCGCCCGGCTCGTAGCTTTTGGCAAGTTCCATGGTCATGGTGTGAATTCGGTCTGAGTGAGGCAAAAATGGCTGAAATTATAAACCGATCTGCTGCACTGCGTCCCGCTTGCTGCCATGAAGCTTTATCAGATAGCACGTTGGCCGCGACAATCCTCACAAAAGCCATGTATATATGACTAAGCAAAACTGTTTTTTTACACGGCTCGCCACCTGGCGGCCGTAACCGGGCTCTACACCGATCACCATGTCCAGCAACAAGATTTTACTGGTAGAGGACAACACCTCTGTCTTGCGCACCATGCAGCGCATTATCGAAAACGATGGCTTTGCCGTGGTATGCGCTACCACCCTGCGCGAGGTGGAAACCATTCTGGCCCAAAGCGAGCATGGTTTCATGGCCTGCGTGCTGGACTACTGCCTGCCCGACGCCCCCGATGGTGAAGCCCTGCCGCTGGTGCTGGCCAAAAAGATACCGACCATCGTGCTGACGGCACGCAGCGATATGGAAACCCGCGAAAAGGTGTTGCTGCAGCCGGTAGTGGACTACGTGCCCAAAGACACGCCTGCCGCGTTCGAATACACCATCAAGATGATACGCCGCATCCACCACAACCCCGGCATACGGGTGCTGGTAGTGGATGACTCGGTCACCATACGCGGCTATCTGCGCCAGCTGCTGCGCCGCCACTTGTACGAAGTGCTGGAAGCGCCAGAAGCAGACACGGCGCTGCGCATGCTGCGCGACGACCCGACTATCCGCCTGGTGCTATCCGACCACGACATGCCGGGCAAAAACGGCGTGACCATGGTCAGCGAGATACGCCGCTTTCGCAGCCACGAGGAGCTGGCGATCATCGGCATTTCCGGCAGCCAG
Organism: Vogesella perlucida; assembly: GCF_979366545.1. Lineage (NCBI taxonomy): Bacteria > Pseudomonadati > Pseudomonadota > Betaproteobacteria > Neisseriales > Chromobacteriaceae > Vogesella > Vogesella perlucida. Next base: position 265,820 of record NZ_CEETRO010000002.1, on the reverse strand, counting down.
GACCCGGCCATGACCGCGCGCTTCATCAAGGCCGGCGCCGATGACTACCTGAACAAGCCGTTTAACCACGAAGAGTTCTTCTGCCGCGTAACGCGCAACGTGGAATTTGTGGAAAACTTGCGCGCCCTGTCGCGCGCCGCGCGCGAAGACCCGCTGACCGGCCTGCCCAACCGCCGTTATTTCTTTGAAAACGTGCTGAAGCAAACCCAGCCGTTTGGCGTGGCCATGGTGGATATCGACCACTTCAAACGCATCAACGACCGCTACGGCCACGATATAGGCGACCTGGCGCTAAAGTTGGTGGCAGACCTGCTACGCGACCAGTTCCCCGGCAAACACATTGCCCGCTTTGGCGGCGAAGAATTTGTCATCCTGATGCAGGCACGTAGCGAGCAGGACATGATGGCCGCCATGGAGGCGTTTCGCACCAGTGCCGCCGAAGCGGTGTTCCCCACCAGCCAGGGTGATTTGCAGTTTACGCTGAGCATAGGCGTCGCCGCTGGCCTGCCGGATGTCAGCGCGCTGCTGAAGCTGGCAGACGAGCGCCTGTACATGGCCAAGAGCCAGGGGCGCAACCGGGTGTGTACCGGCTAGCTTGGCCTATACCGTCAAGCTTTGGCGCCAGCGCGCTGATGGCTGACAAGAAACCCCCGCTTGTCTGACAAGCGGGGGTTTCTTTTGGTGCAAGCCCAGGCACGACCAGGGCTGTGATGCAGGCCAGCCTGTTATGCCGCCTTGTTCAGCACCCAATCCAGCCAGCGCGTGGGCAACAGACGCTTGAGATACCAGAACACATGGGTGGGTGTGGTCACACGGTAGCGCGCCGCCGGCCGCCCTGCGGCCAACGCCTGTTCCACTTTGGCCAGCACGGCGGTGCCAGGTAGCGTAAACGGCGCGGCGTGGCCTTCTTTCTTCAGGCGCTGCAGCTGCTTCTCGTAGCTGTCACGGTGCACACTGCCCTGGATATCCACGTTTTGCAGGAATTTTTGCAGCGCATTGGGGCGAAAGCGGCTTTCAATCGGGCCAGGCTCGATCAGGCTGACAAAAATGCCGCTGCCGGCCAGCTCCAGGCGCAGGGTGTCGCACAGGCCTTCCATGGCGTATTTACTGGCATTGTAGGCACCGCGGTATTTCATGGCGGCAAAACCCAGTACCGAGCTATTGAACAGGATGCGGCCATGGCCCTGGCGGCGCATCACCGGCAGCACGGCGTTCATCAGCTCCCAGGCACCAAACAGATTGGTTTCAAACTGCTCGCGCATGGCCTGCCGGCTGATGTCTTCCACCGCACCGGGCTGGCCGTAGCCGGCATTATTGAACAGGGCGTGCAGCGTGCCGCCACTGCGCTGCAACACTTCAGCCAGTGCTGTGCGGATGCTTTGGCTATCATCTACATTAAGCTGCAGGGCATCGATAAACCCCTGCGCCTGCAAGCTGGCTACGTCTTCGGCGCGACGAGCGGTGGCAAACACGCGCCAGCCCTGCTGTTGCAGGCCACGTGCCACGTCCAGGCCTATGCCGCTGGAGCAGCCGGTAATCAGGATGTTTTTTTGTGTCATCGGTTGAACCAGTTAAAAGACATGCCTGTCAAACTGGCGCATATGTAACAATATGTACATCGCGCCGGGCGGTACGTTTACTAACAAAACCGGCAGATAATAACAAAACCTCACGACAGCCCTCACTCAAGGAGTATTCAACATAATGGAACAGGCCCTCCCCTCTATCGGATCGCCTTTCTTCTATACGGTGTTCTTCGTGGCCGTACTGATCATGATCGTCATCGACATGGTGGCGCTCAAGCAAAGCGGCTCGCACAAGGTATCCATCAAGGAAGCCGCCGGCTGGTCGGCTGTGTGGGTAGCCGTAGCCTGCGCCTTTGGCGGCTGGCTGTGGTGGACTCTGGCCAACGACCCCGCCTATGGCGAGGTGGTAGCCAAACAAAAAACACTGGAGTTTTTTACCGGCTACGTGATTGAAAAATCGCTGGCGGTAGACAACATCTTTGTGTTCCTGATGATCTTTGCCTTCTTCAAGGTGCCGGCAGAGTACCAGCGCCGCGTGCTGCTGTACGGTGTATTCGGTGCCATCATCCTGCGTACCGTCATGGTGTTCCTGGGTGCGGCGCTGGTGAAAGAGTTCAGCTGGATCCTGTACGTGTTCGGTGCTTTCCTGCTGTTTACCGGCCTGAAAATGATGCTGCCGGAAAAAGAGGAAAAAGAAGACCTGGCCAATAACGGCTTGCTGAAGTTCCTGCGCAAGCATATCCGCATGACTGACGACTACCACGGCGAAGCGTTTTTCGTGGTGAAGAATGGCATGCGCTACGCCACACCGATGTTCCTGGTGCTGGTGTTTGTCGAGCTATCGGATGTGGTGTTTGCCGTGGATAGCATCCCGGCGATCTTTGCCGTCACCATGGACCCGTTCATTGTGCTGACGTCCAACATCTTCGCCATCCTGGGCTTGCGCGCCATGTTCTTCCTGCTGGCGGACGTGGCAGACCGTTTCCACCTGCTGCGCTATGGTCTGGCAATCGTGCTGTCGTTCATCGGGGTAAAACTGCTGATCCTGAAGTTCGTGCACATCCCGGTAGCCATCTCGCTGGGCGTGGTGTTCGTGGTGATTATCGGCTCGGTGATTGCCTCGCTGATGTTCCCGAAAAAAGCCGCCTGAGCGTGCCCCACCGGCCTGCTGCCTAGCAGCAGGCCGGCTAACAAACCCCCTTCTGCCTGGCAAAGGGGGTTTGTTTTGCCTGTGCCACCCGCCACACTGCCATGCTGCTGGCTTTGTTGCCGCTTTGTTGCGCAGCGGAAAACCCCTACAATGGCGGCCAACCGTTATAGATGCAGAAGGACAAGCGCCATGGCTAAAACCGCTAAAGCCCAAGCCAGTTTCGAAAGCGCACTGGCGCAGCTGGAGGACATTATCCAGGCGATGGAAGGCGGCGACCTGCCGCTGGATACCGCCCTGACGTCGTATAAGCAGGGTATAGAACTGATCAAGTTCTGCCAGGGCAAGCTGGCAGACGCCGAACAACAGCTGCGCGTGCTGGAAAACGACGAACTCAAGCCGCTGGACCTCACCGATGGCCAATAACACCTTTACCGGCTGGATGACCCATACCCAGCAAACCGTAGAAAGCACGCTGGAAGCGCTGCTGCCCAACGCGGCACGCGCCCCGCAGGTGCTACACGACGCCATGCGCTACAGCACCCTGCAAGGCGGCAAGCGTGTACGCCCGCTACTGGCCTTTGCCGCAGGCGAGCTGAGCGGTGCCGATGCGGCCAACGTGGCCCGCGTCGCCTGTGCGGTGGAGATGATCCACGCCTACTCGCTGGTACACGACGACATGCCGTGCATGGACGACGACGTGCTGCGCCGCGGCAAACCCACCTGCCACGTGCAGTACGACGAAGCCACCGCCCTGCTGGTAGGCGACGCCCTGCAAACGCTGGCCTTCGATGTGCTGGCCACTCCGCTACCCGGCGTAGACGCCAGCCGCCAGCTGGCCATGGTGAAACTGCTGGCCCACGCCAGCGGGCACGCGGGTATGGCCGGCGGCCAGGCCATTGACCTGGCCAGCGTCGGCACCGCACTGAACCAGCCAGAGCTGGAATTCATGCACATGCTGAAAACCGGTGCCTTGATTCGCGCTGCCGTGCTATTGGGCGCATACTGCGGCCAAGCTTTGACCGAAGCAGAAGAAACCGCGCTGGACCACTTTGCCAAGCGCATGGGCCTGGCCTTCCAGGTGGTGGACGACGTGCTGGACTGCGAAGCCGATACCGCCACGCTGGGCAAAACCGCCGGCAAGGATGCGGCCAACGACAAGCCCACCTATGTCAGCCTGATGGGCCTGGGTGAAGCCAAGCAATTTGCCCGCGACCTGTACGACGACGCGCTGGCCGCGCTGGCACCGTTCGGCAGCCGCGCCGAGCGCCTGAAACAGCTGGCAGATTACATCGTGGCCCGCTCGTTCTGACCATAACAAAAGCAACATCATGACTACACTGCTCGACACCATACAGAGTCCGGCCGACCTCAGAACCCTGGACCGCAGCAAGCTGCCACAGCTGGCCCGTGAGCTGCGCGAATTCCTGGTGAGCTCGGTTAGCAAAACCGGCGGCCATTTTGCCTCCAACCTGGGCAGCATCGAGCTGACCATTGCCCTGCACTACGTGTTCAATACCCCGGACGACCGGCTGGTATGGGACGTAGGCCACCAGACCTATCCGCACAAGATCCTGACCGGCCGTAAAGACCGTATGGACAGCATGCGCCAGAAAGGCGGCCTGGCGGGCTTCCCTAAGCGTGACGAATCCGAATACGACACCTTTGGCGTGGGCCACTCGTCCACCTCCATCGGTGCTGCGCTGGGCATGGCAGTCGCCGCCAAGCTGCAAAACATCCCGCGCAAGAGCATTGCCATCATCGGTGACGGCTCCATGACCGCCGGCCAGGCTTTCGAGGCGCTGAACAACGCCGGCGCCATGGATACCGACCTGCTGGTGATCCTCAACGATAACGACATGTCGATCTCGCCCAATGTAGGCGCGCTGAACAACTACCTGGCCAAGCTGATGAGCGGCCGCTTCTACGCCGCGGTCAAAGAAGGCAGCAACAAGGTGCTGGGCATCGCCCCGCCGCTGCGCGATATCGCCAGCAAGATGGAAGAACACGTGAAGGGCTTCTTTACCCCCGGCACGCTGTTCGAGGAGTTCGGCTTCAACTACATCGGCCCGATCGATGGCCACGATCTGGACGTGCTGGTCGACACACTGAAGAACATCAAGAGCCTGAAAGGCCCGCAGTTCCTGCACATCGTCACCAAAAAAGGCCAGGGCTACAAGCTGGCCGAAAACGACCCGGTGAAATACCACGGCGTGACCAAGTTCGATCCGGCCTGTGGCCTGGCCGGCAGCAAAGGCGGCGGCAAGCCACAGTACACGCAGATTTTTGGTGACTGGATCTGCGACATGGCCAAGCTGGACAAACGCCTGGTGGGCATTACCCCGGCCATGCGCGAGGGCTCCGGCCTGGTGCGCTTCGAAAAAGAACACCCGGACCGCTACTTCGATGTGGCCATTGCCGAGCAGCACGCCGTGACCTTTGCTGCCGGCATGGCCTGCGACGGCCTGAAACCGGTGGTAGCGATCTACTCCACCTTCCTGCAGCGCGGCTACGACCAGTTGATCCACGACGTGGCCCTGCAAAACCTGCCGGTAGTGTTTGCCATCGACCGCGCCGGCCTGGTGGGCGCCGACGGCCCCACCCACGCCGGCTCGTTCGATTTGTCCTTCCTGCGCTGCATCCCCAACATGACGGTGATGGCGCCATCCGACGAAAACGAATGCCGCCAGCTGCTGTATACCGCCTTTAGCCTGGACACCCCGACCGCCGTGCGCTACCCGCGCGGCACCGGCCCGGGCGCGGCCATCGAGCAGACCATGACCGCGCTGCCGGTAGGCAAAGGCGTGCTACGCCGCCAGGGCGCCGGCAAGGTGGCGATTCTGGCCTTTGGCAGCATGGTACAGCCCGCGCTGGCCGCCGCCGCCGCGCTGGATGCCACCGTGGCTGACATGCGTTTCGTAAAGCCGCTGGACGCCGCGCTGGTACGCGAGCTGGCCGCCAGCCACAGCCTGCTGGTCACAGTAGAAGAAAACGCCATCATGGGCGGCGCCGGCAGCGCCTGTGCCGAAGCCCTGACCGCCGCTGGCATCAGCATGCCGATGTTGCATCTGGGCCTGCCGGATGACTATGTTGAACATGGGGACCCTGCCGTGCTGCTGGCCGACTGCGGCCTGGACGCCGCGGGCATCCAGCGCAGTATCGAAGCCAGGTTGGCCGCACACTAGCCAGCCGCTGCCCGACAGGCCTGCCGCCCCGCGCTGCAGGCCTTTTTTCTTGCCCATCGTCTACAGGATAAAACCATGACAAGCCTGGACGTACACCACTGGCTGCACCTGGCCAACACCCCCTACGCCGCGCTGCCCATGCTGCTGTCCAGCCTGGGCATCGGCCTGTTGATCGGCGTAGAGCGCGAGCGCAAGCGCCGTGTGCTGGCCGGCATCCGCACCTTTCCGCTGGTCAGCCTGCTGGGCACCATGCTGGCCATGCTGGCAGCGCAGTCCACCCTGCCCTGGCTGATGCCCGCCGGGCTGCTGGCGGTGGCCATGCTGGGCTTTCTGCCATTGGGCAACGGCGGCAGCGAAAGCGCAGGCCCCGAGCCGCGCACCACCTCGGTCATTGCGCTGCTGGTGGCGTATACGCTGGGGCTGATGGTGGGGCTGGGCAATACCGAGCTGGCCATTGCGCTGGGCATCATCACCACCGGCTTGCTGTACCTGAAGCCGGAGCTGTCCAATTTTTCCAACCAGCTGGAGCGGCAAGACCTGCTGTCGCTACTGCAGTTTGCCGCGCTCACCTTCATCATCCTGCCCATTTTACCGAACCAGGGCTTTGGCCCCTACCTGGCGTTTAACCCGCACCGTATCTGGCTGCTGGTGGTGCTGATTGTGGGCGTGGGCCTGGCGGGCTACCTGGCGGTAAAGATTCTGGGGGAGCGCGTGGGCGCACCCGTGCTGGGCATACTCGGCGGGCTGGTATCCACCACGGCCACCAGCCTGGTGTACGCGCGCGAGGCGGCGGCCAACCCTGGCTCGCTACGGCTGGCCACGCGGGTGATCCTGCTGGCCAATATGGTGCTGTTTGTGCGTCTGAGCCTGCTGGCACTGGCCATTGCCCCCACCAGCGTACACAGCGTCGCCAGCATGATGCTACCCGCACTGCTAGCCGGCCTGGCCACCCTGTTCATCTTGGGCAAACGGCAAGCACAGCAGGAAAACGCCCCCGAGCTGACGTTGAAAAACCCGGCCAAGCTCAGCATTGCACTAGGCTTTGCCGCCATGTTTGCGGTGGTGATGCTGTGCTCGGCCTGGCTACGCGACCTGTTTGGCGAAAGCGGCCTGTACGTGGTGGCGCTGGTTTCCGGCCTGAACGATGTCGACGCCATCAGCCTTACCGCGCTGGAGCTGTTTGGCCAGCAGCAGCTGGCCACCACGCCACTGCTGGTAACCATGGCACTGGCGGTGTTCAGCAATACGGTATTCAAGTTCGGGCTGATCGCCAGCATAGGCGGCGCCAGCCTGGCACGGGCCTGCGCCCCTGCGCTGGCCATGTCCATGTTGGGCATGCTGGCGGGGCTGTGGTTGGCCGCAAACTAGCCCCTCCTGCAAACCGCCACAACACACCGCCCGCCCTGCCCACGCACGGCGGGCTTTTTCTTATCGGTTTGCCGTAACAATCCATCGATGGCAATATGTTATACCGTAACATTTTTAATCGAATCGACATCATGCCGCACACTGCCATCCCCGATGTACAAAGCCACCAAGACCTGCGCCATATTCCTATCCGCGAGGTAGGCATCAAGGGCCTGCGCCACCCGCTCAGCCTGCGCCAGGCCAACGGCGAGGTGCAGCATACCGTGGCCGACTGCCAGCTGACGGTAGCCCTGCCGGCCACGCAGAAAGGCACGCATATGTCGCGCTTTGTGGCGCTGCTGCACGCGCAGGACACGCCGCTGGATGGCGCCGGTTTCGAGGCGCTGGTACGCGCCACCGCCACGCGACTGGAAAGCGATAGCGCGCACATCCGCCTGCGCTTTCCGTACTTTCTGGGCAAAACGGCGCCGGCCTCTGGTGTCGCCAGCCTGCTGGACTATCAGGTGTGCCTGGATGGCCGCCTAGCACATGGCCAGTACCAGTACCGGCTGCAGGTCACGGTACCGGTCACCAGCCTGTGCCCTTGCTCCAAGCAGATTTCGCGCTACGGCGCGCACAACCAGCGCTCGCATATCTGCATCGACGCCGAAGCCGATAATGCGCTGGCGGTGGAAACGCTGATTGCCATCGCCGAGGCGCAGGCGTCGTGCCAGCTGTACGGCCTGCTAAAACGCAGCGACGAAAAAGTCGTTACCGAGCAAGCCTACGACAACCCCAAATTCGTGGAAGACCTGGTGCGCGACGTGGCCGAGGCGCTGCGGCAGGAGCCGCTGGTACGGCATTTTGTGGTGACCTCGGAAAACTTCGAGTCCATCCACAACCACTCGGCCTACGCCTGCATCGATAGCCGCGACCTGGCCTGATACACCAGGCTAAGGCTGCAACAAGCCCAGTACAAACGCGGCAGTAGACTGCGGCTGCTCCATGGGGAACAGATGGCTGCCGGGGTGCCAATGGATGCGGGCAGCGAAGTGCTTCTGCATGAAGGTCAGGTCACTGGGCCCGGTAACATCGCTGCCCTCGCCGGCCACATAGTGCATGGGCACCTGTAGTTGGCCGCGCAGCTGCCAGTAGTGATGTGGCAAGGTGCCATAAATGTCGTGCTCCACCTGCGGGCGAAACAGCAGGCGGCGGCCGCCTTCACCATTGTCTTCGGTGCCCAGCGCGGCGTAGTCGTGCAGCACCGCCGGCGCCCAGCGGGCGAAGGCTGGCTTGCGGGCAAAGTAGTCGTATACCGACGTCACACTGGCCCAGTTGTCACGCCGTTTCAGGGTGCCCGTACCCCCCGGGGTCACGTTCTGGATAAACCCCAGCCGCTTGGCCAGCCAGATGCCAAAAGCGCGCTGCGGCGACAGCAGCGGCGAGTCCAGCAGCACCACGCTGCGAAACAGCTCGGGGGCACGGATAGCGGACAGGAACAGCAGGATGCCGCCCAGCGAATGCCCCACCCCATGCACGGGCGCGGTGTAGTGCGCGCGCATGTACGCCACCATTTCTTCTACCAGCTGCGGCCAGCAGTCTGTCACCGGGTAGCGCGGGTCGTGGCCGCTGCACGGCAAAAAACCCACCTCATAGCCGGCGTCCTGCCACACGGCGTGCAGCTGCCGGTAGATGGGCGCCGGAAAGCTGTTGGCGTGGGCAAAGTGAATGGTTTTATCCATATTGTTCTCCTCTGCACCGCATATTAGCGCAAGCAAACACTTGTTTACATGACATCTGCCCACCCTGTGCGGGCTATGATAAGCTGCAGCCGCCCCGGAACACCGACGCCGGGTTACGGTCTATCCTGTTCATTACCCTGCCTGCCTCTACCATGCCTGCACTGTTGCGCCTGTTTCACTGGCTATTCCCCCTGTTAATGCTGATGGAGGCCCTGCCCGCCCGCGCCCTGAACCCGGACGAGCTGCTGCCACCGGAAAAAGCCTTTGCCGCCAGCGTAGAGCAACAGGGCCAGCAGTTACGCGTGCACTTCGACATCGCCAAAGGCTACTACCTGTATCGCGACCGCACGCGTTTTACCAGCCAGCCGGCCGGCGTACTGGGCACGCCGCAGCTGCCCGCAGGCGAGGCCAAGCAAGACCCGTACTTTGGCCTGCAGCAGGTTTACCACCAGCGCGTTACCGTGACGCTGCCGCTGACCGGCCCCATCAACCCCGACACCTTTACCCTGCAGGCCACCATCCAGGGCTGCGCCGATGCCGGCTTGTGCTACCCGCCGTATACCCACCAGCTCAAGATTGGCGACAACAGGCTGGGCGACTGGCTCAGCCCGGCCACAGCAGCCACGCCCGGCGATAGCACCCCGCTGAGCCGCCAACAGCTGTGGGCAACGTTGGCCGCATTTTTACTGGCCGGCCTGGGCATGGCCTTTACCGCCTGCATGTACCCACTGCTGCCCATTGTGTCCAGTATGGTGGCCGGCCAGGGTAGCAAGCTCAACAAAACCCGCGGCTTTGTGTTGACCTTTGCCTACGTGCAAGGCCTGGCGCTGACCTATACCGCCGTGGGCGTGATCGCCGGCAAAACCGGCAGCCTGCTGACCGTGTGGCTACAGCAGCCCGCCGTGATACTGGCCGCCAGCGCGCTGATGGTGGTGTTTGCGCTGGGCATGTTCGACCTGATTACCATCCAGCTGCCCTCGGCGCTGCAAAGCCGGCTGGCGAACCAGAGCAACAAACTGGGCGGCGGCCGCCTGGCCAGCGTGTTTGCCATGGGCGCGCTATCGGCGCTGCTGGTCGGCCCCTGCGTGGCCCCGCCGCTGGCGTTGGCGCTCGGCTATATCGGCCAGACCGGCGACGCCCTGCTGGGCGGGGCCGCCCTGTACGCCATGGCCATGGGCCTGGGCCTGCCGCTGCTGCTGGTAGGCACCTTTGGCGGCCACCTGCTGCCACGGGCCGGGGCCTGGATGCAGCAGGTGAAATACACCTTTGGCGTGGTGATGCTGGGCGTAGCCATCTGGATGGCCGGACCCTTCCTGCCAGTGTGGCTAACCATGCTGCTGTGGGCTGCGCTGGCGCTAGGCAGTGCCTGGTGGCTGCTGCTTAGCCCGCAGCGCCCGACCACACGCGGCATCGGCCTATGGGCAGTACGCCTGCTGGCGGCGGTACTGGCCGTGGCCGGGCTGCTGCAAGTACTGGGCGCGGCGACTGGCGCACCGTCGCCACGGCTGCCGCTGGCGGGTATCTGGCAGGGCCAGCTGGCTGCCAAGCCAGCCTTCCAGCCGGTGACCAACCTGGCCGAGCTGGATGCGGCGTTGGCACAGGCCAAAGCAGCTGGCCAGCCGGTCATGCTGGATTTCTATGCCGACTGGTGCGTGAGCTGCATCGAGATGGAAGAAACCACCTTCCGCGACCCGGCCATTGCCAGCCGCATGGGCAAACTGCGCCTGCTGCAGGCGGATGTCACTGCCAATAATGCCGAGCACCAGGCGCTACTGAAGCGCTTTGGCCTGTACGGCCCGCCCGGCATCATGCTGTACAACGCGCAGGGCGAGCTGGTGCACAAGGTCATTGGCTACCAGAACGCCGACGACTTTGCCACGTCGCTGGGCCAGGTTGGACGCTAAGTTCATCCCTGTTTAAAGCAGCAAGGGCCGGTGCGTGCACCGGCCCTTGCCACGTCTGCCCTGCTGCCAACCTTGGCCGCAGGCTGCTTACTAGCTCAGCCCATCCTCCAGCGCCCGGGCGATCACCAGCTTCTGCACGTCCGAGGTGCCTTCGTAGATCTGCGCCACACGCACGTCGCGGTAGATGCGCTCCACCGGGTAGTCGCTCAGGTAGCCGTAGCCACCCAGCGTCTGGATGGCGGCGGAGCACACCGCCTCGGCCATTTCGGACGCCATCAGCTTGGCCATGCTGGACTCTTTCAGGCAAGGCTTGCCGGCATCTTTCAGCGCAGCGGCGTGCCACACCAGCTGGCGGGCAGCCTCCAGCCGCGCCGCGGCTTCGGCCAAGCGGAAACCTACTGCCTGGTGGCGGATGATAGGCTGGCCAAAGGTGTGGCGCTCGGTGGCGTAACGGGTGGCAAAATCCAGCGCCGCCCGCGCCATGCCCAGGCACTGCGCGGCAATGCCGATACGGCCGGACTCCAGATTGGCCAGGGCAATCTTGTAGCCCTCGCCTTCCGCACCCAGCCGGTGGCTAGCTGGCACACGCACATTGTCAAACACGATCTGGCAGGTGTCCGACGCGTGCTGACCCAGCTTGTCTTCTACCTTGGCCACGGTGTAACCGGGCGTAGCGGTCGGCACCAGAAACGCACTGATGCCCTTCTTGCCGGCCGCCGGGTCGGTCACCGCAAACACGATGGCCACGTCGGCATGCTTACCGTTGGTAATGAACTGTTTTACGCCGTTGATGAGGTAATCGTCGCCATCACGCACGGCGCGGCTGCGCAGGTTGGCCGCATCGGACCCGGCGTCCGGCTCGGTCAGGCAAAACGCCGACACCCACTCGCCACGGGCGATGCGACGCAGAAAGGTATCTTTCTGCCAGTCGTTGCCAAAACGCTCGATCGGGCCACAGCCCACCGAATTGATCACCGAAATGATGGTCGACAGCGCGCCGTCACCGGCGGCAATTTCCTCGATCACCGCGGCCAGGGTCAGGTAGTCGAACCCGGCGCCATCCCAATCCGGCGACACGGTCAGGCCAAAGCATCCCAGTTCGCCCAGACCGCTCAGCGCCTGACGGGGGAAAGTATGCTCGCGGTCCCACACTGCCGCATGCGGCGCCACCTCGCTGGTGACAAAGCGGCGCACCGCATCCACGACCTGTTCCTGCTCTGTAGTCAGCAACATGCTGATTCCTTTTGCTTTCTGTGCGTGATATTGCTCAGCCCTGCCTTTGCAGGCAAAGGCAAAACCTTTTTGCCACGAAAAACACGAAAAAACACGAACAAAAGACCACCGAGATCGCCACCCATGCGGTGTTTTCCGTGGATTCCGTGGCAGAAAACAAACTACACCAGCTCCACTGCCAGTGCGGTCGCTTCGCCGCCACCAATGCACAGGCTGGCCACGCCACGCTTGCCGCCGCGCGCCTGCAGGGCAGCAATCAGCGATACCACAATACGGGCACCGGAGGCACCAATGGGGTGGCCCAGTGCGCAGGCACCGCCGTTAACGTTAACCTTGGCATGCGGCAGGCCCAGGTCCTGCATGGCGGCCATGGTGACCACGGCAAAAGCTTCGTTGATCTCGAACAGGTCTACGTCATCCGCTGTCCAGCCAGTTTTGGCAAACAGCTTTTGCATGGCCCCGACCGGTGCAGTAGAGAACCAGGCCGGCTCGTGCGCGTGGGTGCTGTGGCCCACAATGCGTGCCAGCGGCTGCAGGCCCTGCGCTACGGCATCGCTTTCGCGCATCAGCACCAGCGCGGCCGCACCGTCGGAAATGGAGCTGGCGTTGGCCGGCGTGACCGTGCCGTCCCGCTTGAAAGCAGGCTTCAACGTGGGGATTTTGTCCAGATTGGCTTTAAGCGGCTGCTCGTCCTGCAGCACCACCTCTTCGCCTTTGCGGCTGGCCACGGTCACCGGGGTGATCTCGCCGGCAAAGGCACCGCTGGTAATGGCCTGCTGCGCACGGGTCAGCGACGCGATGGCGTATTCGTCTTGGGCTGCGCGGCTAAAACCGTACTTTTCAGCGCAAGCCTCGGCAAATACACCCATCAGTTGGCCTTTGTCGTAGGCATCTTCCAGACCATCCAGGAACATATGATCCTTGATCTCGCCGTGACCCAGGCGCAGACCGGTACGCACCTTGGGCATCACATAGGGTGCATTGCTCATGCTTTCCATGCCGCCCGCCACCATGACCTTGGCCGCACCGGCTTTCAGCAGGTCATTGGCCAGCATCAGCGCCTTCATGCCCGAGCCGCACATCTTATTGATGGTGGTGGCACCTGCCGAAAGCGGCAACCCGCCCTTGATGGCAGCTTGGCGCGCAGGTGCCTGGCCCTGGCCAGCGGGCAATACGCAGCCCATGATCACTTCTTCAACGGCCTCCGGTGTAACGCCGGCACGCTCTACTGCTGCGCGGATCGCCACCGCCCCCAGGTCGCTGGCGCTCTGGCCGGCAAAGACACCCTGAAAACCACCCATGGCAGTACGCGCCATACCGACAATCACGATTGCTTCGTTGTTCATGGTTCAAGCCTCCGGTTAGATAACGCTTACGTTAACGTAAACTTGGCGTGAAATTCAAGCCTCACGCCGCCATGCTGTGGCGTAGACACCGCAGACCACATGGCATCATCATGCAACACAACGACACCTTCGCCCAGCTGCCAGACAAACCGCCACCGCGCTGGCGGCCCAGTACGACCTGGCCAAGCAAGCAGCCCACACACAGGAGACACCATGTTTTCGCACCTCTGCATCGGCATCAACGACTTCGACCGCGCCCTCGCCTTCTACCGCCCGCTGATGCAAGTGCTGGGCGTCCGCGAGCGCTTTTGCGACCCGTCACGACCGTGGGCAGGCTGGCAAAGCGAGCCTGGTCCGCGGCCGCTACTACTGATCGGCAAACCGCTCGACGGCGCCGCAGCCACCCCCGGCAACGGCCAGACCATTGCCCTGCTGGCCACCACGCGCAGCCAGGTAGACGCCGCCCACCAAGCCGCCTTGCAACACGGCGGACGCTGCGAAGGCGCACCAGGCCTGCGCCCACACTATCACCCGCATTATTACGGCGCCTACTTCCGCGACCCGGATGGCAATAAGCTGTGTGTGGCGTGCCATGCAGCCGAAGAGCAGACCACCCCATCGAATAGCCAGTAAAGAGACCGCATGCACATCAGGAACAAACGCTCAGCAGCGCAATGCAGCAGCATGGATGACATCCGCGCGGAGATAGACCTGCTTGACCAGGCAGTCATCCGCCTTATCGGCCAGCGTTACACATACGTGCTTGCCGCAGCAAAATTCAAAACATCGGCCACCGCAGTGCGCGCACCGGCGCGCTTCAAGGCCATGCTGGCACAACGGCGACAGTGGGCTGAGCAAGAGGGCCTCAGCGCAGACGCTATCGAACGCCTGTTCACAGACCTGGTGAATCACTTCATCGAGGAAGAGATGCAACATTGGCGGCAACAGCAAACTTGAGCTGCCACCACCCTAAGCCAGCCTTGCCGCCCACACACTGGCGGGCAAGCAAGCAAAAAGCCGCAGCACCCGCTGCGGCTTTTTGCTTGCTTGCCCGGCCAAAACGGGCCGACCTATTCCGGCAGCCCGCCGCTGCGCTTTTCCATCCAGTGCTCGCACTGCGCCTTCAGCTGGCCGATCTCGCGCAACACCAGCTGGATATCCTGCATCTGCTGCGTGAGTTGCTGCTCGCGGCGGCTGAGGATATCGACAAATTTGGTGAGCTGTGGCTCGTCATTGTTGGCCGCATCGTACAGCTCGAATAGCTCGCGGATTTCCAGCAGCGACAAACCGATGCGCTTACCGCGCAGGGTCAACATCAGGCGCACGCGGTCGCGGCGCGAGTAGATACGGCGCTGGCCCTGACGTTCGGGCGTGAGCAGGCCTTCCGACTCGTAAAAGCGGATGGCACGGGTCGTTACATCAAACTCCTGTGCCAGCTCGGAAATGCTGAATGTGCGGTCTGCTGCGGCAGTCACGACGTCTCCTGGTTCGGTCACTGCAGTGGGTGGGCGCTAATGAAGCGACGCGCAATTGTAATACGGCAACGCAACACAGGCACGCCGGGTGTAGCAGCCGCTACAAACAGAAACAAGCGCTGCATGCCTGATGACAGCATAGATTACGTTAACGTAAACTGGAACTTATTCCCAACCGTTTCGTTCCGCAAACAGGAGACCCGTAATGACTTCTCGCACCGTAGGCGTCGTTGGCGCCGGCACCATGGGCAATGGCATTGCCCAGACATTTGCCCAGGCTGGCTTTGACGTGATCATGACCGATGTATCCCAAAGCGCCCTGGACCGCGGCCTGGCGGCCATCAGTAACAGCCTGAGCCGCCTGGTAAAAAAGGGGACGCTCACCGACAACGAAGCCGTACTGATTGTGTCACGCATCCGCGGCAGCACCCGGCTTGCCGACCTGGCAGCCTGCGAGCTGGTGGTTGAAGCAGCGACAGAAAATGCGCAGATCAAGGAAAAGATTTTCCGCGAGCTCGCCAGTGTGGTACCTGCCAGCACCATTCTGGCATCCAATACCTCCTCCATCTCGCTAACCACTATCGCTGCCTGGGTCACCTCCCCAGAGCGCGTTATCGGCATGCACTTCATGAACCCGGTACCGGTAATGCAGCTGGTAGAAATCATCCGCGCCTTGCAAACCAGCGACGACACCCATGCGCGCATTCACGCTTTGAGCCTGGAGCTGGGCAAAACACCAGTCACAGTCAAGGACGGTGCAGGCTTTGTCTCCAACCGCGTGCTGATGCCCATGATCAACGAGGCCGCTTTTGTGCTGTATGAAAACCTGGCCACCGCCGAAGACATCGATACCGTGATGAAGCTGGGCATGAACCACCCTATCGGACCACTGGCACTGGCAGACCTGATAGGCCTGGATACCTGCCTTTCCATCATGGATATTTTGCACCGCGAGTTCCGCGACTCCAAATACCGCGCCTGCCCGTTGCTGGTGCAGCTGGTTGCCGCCGGCCACCTGGGCCGCAAGAGCGGAAAGGGTTTTTACCACTATTAATCATCAACTTACGTCACAGCAGCAGACATGTTGTGACGTAACTGCCACATGCGGCAGCGCAACATCACCCCATCTTATTGTAATCCCGTTGCATAAAACTGAGCGCTTGCTTTAGCTTACACACACCGAGTTGACGTTTACGTCAACGACAAGGCCAAAAGCCTTGCACCATTCGCGCAGCCCACCCCCGCTGCCACCCCATACGTTCCGGTTTACCGTATCACCCATGCAAAGCCCCACCAGAGGGCCGGTTGTATCTCGGCTGCCCATGCGGCCAACACAAGAACACAGGAGACACAGAGAGATGGCAAAGCCTGAATTCCTACGACCTGCCCAGACGCAAGAAAGTGTGGCCGACACCTTTCCCAAGCTGCTGCAGGCTCATGCCAGAGAGCGCAGCGCTCGCCCGGCCATGCGTGAAAAAGACCTGGGCATATGGCAAACCTGGAACTGGGACGAAGTCGCGATAGAAGTGCGCGCGCTGGCACTGGGCCTGGCCGCCAAAGGCTTCAAACGAGGCGACCGCCTGGCCGTGATAGGCGACAACCGCCCGCGCTTGTACATGGCCATCATGGCGGCACAATGCATGGGTGGTGTACCCGTACCGCTCTATCAGGATGCCGCGGCAGAAGAAATGGTATTTGTGCTGTCCGACGCCGAAGTCAGCATGGCGGTAGTAGAAGACCAGGAACAAGTAGACAAGCTGCTGGAAATCCGAGATCGCCTGCCCGACCTGCAAGCCATCGTATACGACGACCCGCGCGGCATGCGCCACTACCAGCACGATGGCGTCTATGACATGGCCGAGATCCTGGGTGCCGGGCGTATTCACCACGACGAACACCCGCTGTTTTTCCAGAGCATGGTAGACATGGGCCGTGGCAGCGACCCGGCCATCATGCTGTACACCAGCGGCACCACCGGCAACCCCAAAGGCGTGCTGCACACCTACGACAGCATGATCATTACCGCGCGCAATGCGGCCAAGCTGGAAGGCCTGACCGAGCACGAAGAAGTGCTGGCCTACCTGCCCATGGCCTGGGTGGGCGACAACCTGTTTTCCTACGCCCAGTCACTGGTCGTCGGCTTTTGCGTATCGTGCCCGGAAAGCAGCGATACCGTGATGACCGACATGCGGGAGATCGGCCCCAGCTACTATTTTGCCCCGCCACGCGTGTATGAAAACCTGCTGACCCAGGTAATGATCCGCATGGAAGACGCCGGCCGCTTCAAATACTGGCTGTTCCACTACTTCATGAACCATGCCCGCCGTGTGGGCACCGATATTCTGGAAGGCAAACCGGTAGGTTTCTGGGACCGCGTGGGCTACAAACTGGGCGAGTACCTGGTGTACGGCCCGGTCAAAAACGTGCTCGGGTTCACCCGCCTGAAACTGGCCTACACCGCCGGTGAAGCCATCGGCCCCGAGCTGTTCGACTTCTACCGCGCCATCGGTGTGAACATCAAGCAGCTCTACGGCCAGACCGAAGCCTACGTGATGGTATGCGTACACCCCAACGACAAGGTGAAACCGGACACGGTAGGCGTACCGGTGCCGGGGGTAGAGGTGAAAATTGCCGATAACGGCGAGGTGCTGTTCCGCGGCCCAGGTACCTTTCACAGCTACTGGAAGCGCCCGGATGCGACCAATGAAACCCGTAACGCCGAAGGCTGGGTGTACAGCGGTGATGCAGGTTACTTCGATGAAGATGGCCAGCTGAAAATCATCGACCGCGCCAAAGACGTAGGCCGGCTGACCGACGGCAGCCTGTTTGCCCCCAAATACCTGGAAAACAAGCTCAAGTTCTTCCAGCACATCAAGGAAGTGGTGGCGTTTGGCGATGGCCGGGATTACACCACCGCCTTCATCAATATCGACCTCACCGCGGTAGGCAACTGGGCCGAAAAGCGCGGCCTGCCCTACACCGGCTACACCGACCTGGCCGGCCAGACACCGGTATACGAGCTGATCCGCGAGTGCATAGAAAAAATGAATGCCGACCTGGCGCGCGACCCCAAGCTGCACGGCAGCCAGATCAAGCGCTTCCTGATCCTGCACAAGGAGCTGGATGCCGACGACGGCGAGCTCACCCGCACCCGCAAGGTGCGGCGCAAGTTCATTGCTGAACGCTACGCCCCGCTGATC
This sequence comes from Vogesella perlucida, assembly GCF_979366545.1. Taxonomy (NCBI): domain Bacteria; kingdom Pseudomonadati; phylum Pseudomonadota; class Betaproteobacteria; order Neisseriales; family Chromobacteriaceae; genus Vogesella; species Vogesella perlucida. Next base: position 247,715 of record NZ_CEETRO010000002.1, on the reverse strand, counting down.
GAGGCACTGTACGACGGCAGCCAGGCATGCAGCATCGACACCGTGGTGAAATTCGAAGATGGCCGCAGCGGCAACCTGCGCGCCACGCTGCAGATTCGTGACGCCAAGACCTACCCTGCCATTACCTCGGAGGCCGCATGACCCAGCACCGCAAAATCGGCGACGTTATCCTGCAGGCCGAGGCCATCTCGCTATCCTTCGGCGGCGTGAAAGCCCTGTCCAATATCAGCCTGGAAGTACGCGAACACGAGATTCTGTCCATCATCGGGCCCAATGGTGCCGGCAAAAGCTCCATGCTGAACGTGATCAACGGCGTCTACCACCCGCAGCAAGGCCATGTAGTGTACCGCGGCAAAACACGCGACCGCATGCGCCCGCACGAAGCTGCCCGCCAAGGGATTGCCCGTACCTTCCAGAACATTGCGCTGTTCAAGGGCATGAGCGTGCTGGACAACATCATGACCGGGCGTAACCTGAAAATGCGCGCCAACTTTATCCAGCAAGCCCTGTACTGGGGCCGCGCCCAGCGCGAGGAAATTGCCCAGCGTGCCTATGTGGAAAAGATCATCGATTTTCTGGAGATCCAGCACATCCGCAAAACCCCGGTAGGCCGCCTGCCCTATGGCCTGCAAAAGCGCGTAGAGCTGGCACGCGCGCTGGCGGCCGAACCCACCATGCTCTTGCTGGATGAACCGATGGCCGGCATGAACGTGGAAGAAAAGCAGGACATGTGCCGCTTTATCCTGGATGTGAACGACGAATTCGGTACCACCATCGTCCTGATCGAGCACGACATGGGCGTGGTGATGGACATCTCCGACCGTATCGTGGTGCTGGATTACGGCAAGAAAATCGGCGACGGCACACCGGATGAAATCCGCGTAAACCCGGACGTTATTGCCGCCTACCTGGGCGGCAGCCACTAACCCCACAGCTTGCAGCCTGCCCGTGCCCGCGAGGCACGGACGCCCTCGCCTTGCCCGAAGCAAGAACAAAGGCATGCAAAGTTGGCCGCAAGCATGAAAGGAGCAAGTCATGGAATGGCAGTTTTTTCTGGAGGTGCTGGTGGGCGGCCTGCTCGCCGGTGTGATGTATTCGCTGGTGGCGCTGGGTTTTGTGCTGATTTACAAGGCGTCCGGCGTATTCAACTTTGCCCAGGGCGCGATGGTGCTGTTTGCTGCGCTGTCTTTCGTTTCCATCCAGGCCATGGGGGTACCGTTCTGGCTGGCGCTGCTACTCACCCTGGTGCTGATGGTGTTGCTGGGGGTGGGTATTGAGCGGGTGGTGCTGCGCCCGCTGGTCAACCAGCCGCCCATTACCCTGTTCATGGCCACCATCGGGCTGTCCTTCTTTCTGGAGGGCCTGGCGCAAATGGTGTGGGGTACCGACGTTCACGGCCTGGAGCTGGGCATTGCCGATGAGCCGTTTGATGTAGCTGGCGTGTTCATTTCCAAGTTCGACCTGTTTGCCGCTGCCGTGTGCGGCACCCTGGTGGCCACGCTGGCCCTGTTCTTCAGCAAAACCAAGCTGGGCCGGGCGCTCCGCGCCGTGGCAGACGATCACCAGGCCGCCATGTCGGTGGGCATTCCCCTCAAGCACATCTGGGCCATCGTCTGGGGGGTGGCAGGCTTTGTGGCACTGGTAGCCGGCCTGCTGTGGGGCTCGCGCCTGGGGGTGCAGTTTGCACTGACCCTGGTGGTGCTGAAGGCGCTGCCGGTGCTGATCCTGGGGGGGTTTACCTCGGTACCGGGCGCCATCGTCGGCGGCCTGATCATCGGGGCGGGCGAAAAGCTGGCCGAGGTCTATCTGGGGCCTTTCCTGTCTGGCGGCATCGAAAACTGGTTCCCGTACATGCTGGCATTGCTGTTCCTGCTGGTACGCCCGGAAGGCCTGTTCGGCGAAAAACACATCGAGAGGGTGTAAACCATGTTCTACCGTGAATCGGGGCAGTTCAAGAGCAGCTACGCGGCAGACTCTGCCATCTTTACCATCGCGCAGGACCGGGTGTTCATCGCCGCCTTGCTGGCCTTGTCTTTTGTGGCCATACCAGGCCTGGCCAGTGATTACCTGCTGTCCGGCATTCTCATCCCTTTCCTGATCCTGTCCCTGGCCGCGCTGGGGCTGAACATCCTCACCGGCTACGCCGGCCAGCTATCGCTGGGCTCGGCAGCGTTCATGGCGGTAGGGGCTTTTGCCACTTACAACTTCATGGTGCGCCTGCCCGGCATGCCTTTGCTGGTAGCACTGTTTCTGGGCGGTTTGTGTGCTGCGCTGGTGGGCGTGGCCTTTGGCTTGCCATCGCTGCGCATCAAGGGCTTTTACCTGGCCGTGGCGACGCTGGCCGCACAGTTCTTCATCGAATGGGTGTTCACCAAGTTCGGCTGGTTCAGCAACAACAGTAGCTCTGGCGTGATCAGTGCACCGGCCATGCAGATCTTTGGCTACCCCATCGACACCCCGGCCAGCAAATACCTGCTGACGCTGTCCATCGTGGCCTTCATGGCGCTGGCTGCCAAAAACATGGCCCGCGCCAGCATCGGCCGCGCCTGGATGGCAGTACGTGACATGGATGTGGCCGCCGAGGTCATCGGCATCCCCATGCTGCGCACCAAACTGCTGGCCTTTGCCATCAGCTCGTTCTACTGCGGTGTGGCCGGCGCACTGTACGCCTTTGTACTGCTGGGTACGGTGGATGCCCAGGCCTTCGACCTGCACCGCTCTTTCCAGATCCTGTTCATGATCATCATTGGTGGCGTGGGCAGCATTCTGGGCTCGTTCCTGGGGGCTGCTTTCATCGTGCTGCTACCCATCGGCCTGAACCTCATCGGCCAGGTATTTCACGGGGCTATCAGCACACAGTTTCTGGCCAACCTGGAAATGATGCTGTTCGGCGGCCTGATCATTTTCTTCCTGATCGTTGAACCGCACGGCCTGGCACGGCTGTGGCAGATCACCAAGGAAAAACTGCGCGTTTGGCCGTTCCCGCACTAAGCCATACCCCGCCGCCCAGCCCACAGGCAGGGCGGCAAACCGGATGACAAAGGTTGGCCGCAAGCCAGCCACAACACAGCAGTACAACAAGACCTGGAGAGAGAACCATGAAACAGACCATCATCGCCGCATCCTTGGTACTGGCCACCATCGCCGGTAGCGCCCTGGCCGCAGACCAGTTCATTCCGATTCCCAGCTACCGCGTCGGCCCCTACGCCTCCGGTGGCGCCAAGTTCTACGGCGGCATGATCGACTACCTGAACTACGTCAACATGAAAGAAGGCGGTGTGGGCGGGGTGAAGCTGACCTACGAAGAGTGTGAAACCGAATACAAAAACGACCGTGGCGTAGAGTGCTACGAACGGCTGAAGGCCAAAAACGGTGGCGCCAGTGCCTTCAACTTCATGTCCACCGGCATTACCTACGCGGTGATGGACCGTGCCGACAAGGACAAAATCCCGCTGATGACCATGGGCTTTGGCCGCGCCGACGCCCAGGATGGCCGTGCCTTCAAATACACCTTCCCGCTGATTACCAGCTACTGGAGCCAGGCCACGGCCAAGATCCAGTTCATCGGCCAGCGTCTGGGTGGCATGGATAAACTGCGCGGCAAGAAAATCGTCAACCTGTACCACGGCTCGGCTTACGGCAAGGAAACCATCCCGGTACTGGACGCCATGGCCCAAAAACACGGCTTCGAGCTGAAGCATATCGAGGTACCGGCCCCCGGCACCGAGCAACAATCGCAGTGGCTGGATATTCGCCGCGAGCGGCCAGACTTCGTGGTACTGCGCAGCTGGGGCGTCATGACACCGGCCGCCTTGAAGTCGGCACAGAAAGTAGGCTACCCGCGTGAGCAGATCGTCTCCAACTGGTGGGGCGGCTCGGAAGAAGACGCCATCGCCGCAGGCGAGGCAGCCAAAGGCTATATCGCCGGCAGCTTTGCTTTGGACGGCAAGCAGTTCCCGGTGATCCAGGACATCGAAAAAGTGGTGTACGGCGCTGGCAAGGGCAACCTGTCGGACAAGGGTTTCATCGGCACCGTGAACTACAACCGTGGTGTGGTCAGCGGCATCCTGATGGTGGAAGCCATTCGCGCCGCGCAGAAAAAATACGGCGCCAAGACCCTGACCGGCGACCAGATCCGCTGGGGTATGGAAAACATCAATATCGATGCCAAACGTCAGCAGGCATTGGGGGTGACCGACATGTTCCCGCAAGTGCGTACCAGCTGCCAGAACCACGAAGGCAGCGGCTACACCCGCTTCATGCAGTGGGACGGCAAAGACTGGAAGCCGGTGTCGGGCTGGATCAAGGCCGACACCAGCGTCACCCTACCCCTGATCAAGGCCTCGGTTGAAAAATACGTGCAGGAAAAAGGCATCACCCTGCGCGACTGCAACGCCGAGAAATAAGCACTGCACACAAGCCGGCCGGGGCACCACGCCCCGGCCACGGATGGAGCCCTGCCATGCACACTACGTCTAGCCCTTACCTGCTGTCGGTCAACAATATCGAAGTCATTTACAACCACGTGATTCTGGTACTCAAAGGCGTCTCGCTAGACGTACCGGAAGGCCAGATCGTGGCCCTGCTGGGTGCCAATGGCGCCGGCAAAAGCACCACCCTGAAAGCCATTTCCACCCTGCTGCGCTCCGAGCGTGGGGACATTACCAAAGGCAGCATCGCTTTTCGCGGCCAACGTATCGATGCGCTGACGCCAGACCAACTGGTGCGCCAGGGCGTGGTGCAGGTGATGGAAGGCCGCCACTGCTTTGGCCACCTCACCGTAGAAGAAAACCTGCTGACCGGCGCCTACACCCGCAGCATCAGCCGCAGTGAAATCAAGCTGGCACTGGAGCGCATTTACCACTACTTCCCGCGCCTGAAAACCCGCCGCCAAAGCCAGGCAGGTTACACCAGCGGCGGCGAACAGCAGATGGTGGCCATCGGCCGCGCCATGATGGCCGACCCACGCATGATTCTGCTGGACGAACCATCCATGGGGCTGGCACCGCAGATTGTGGAAGAGATTTTCGAAATCGTGCGCGAGCTCAACGAAAAAGAGGGCGTCAGCTTTCTACTGGCCGAACAGAACACCAATGTGGCGCTGAAATACGCCCACTACGGTTACATCCTGGAAAACGGCCGCGTAGTGATGGACGGCAGCGCCGAAGAGCTGCGCAGCAACGAAGACGTCAAAGAGTTTTACCTGGGCCTGGGTGGCGAAGGCCGCAAGAGCTTCCGCGATGTCAAACACTACCGCCGCCGCAAACGCTGGCTGGCGTGATTTTTTGCCACGGCAGCAACGGCTACTCTTTTGCCACAAAAAACACGAAAGACACGAAAAAGGCCCAGCAAACCAAGAACGCCATGCGCGTATCGCTGGCAAGCCTCGCGCGGCACTGGCGAAGCGGGCAGCTGCCGGATGCCGTCCGTGGGGTGCCTGTCGAAGCATGAATGACATCAAGCATGTATGGCTTCATGCCGAGCCCCTCTGCAGCAGCGTCATTCCCGCTCCATGCATGAGTTGCATTACGCGACCTGGTGACACCCGGGGCTGGCTTTTGTTCGTGCTTTTTCGTGGATTTCGTGGCCAGAAATAGCTGCCGCGACGGCCACTACGCATCCATCAACCAGGAAACCGCCACCATGCCCCATCTCGACGCACTGGAAACCCGCGCCCACAGCGACCGGCTGGCTGCATTACTGGCACGCCTGCCGGCCCAGCTGGCGCACGCCAAAACCCACAGCCCGGCCTACGCCAGCCTGCTGGCCGATATCGACTGCGAGCGCATCACCAGCCTGGCGGCGCTGGCCACCTTGCCGCTCACACGCAAGTCCGCACTGTTAGCCGCGCAGCAGGCCAGCCCGCCGTTTGGCGGCTTTGCTGCCGTACTGCCCGGCCAGGCCGCCCGGCTGTTTGCCTCGCCCGGGCCGCTATACGAACCACAAGGCCACGAGGCCGACAGCTGGCGCATGAGCCGCGCGCTGCACGCCGCCGGCTTCCGCCCGGGCGATGTGGTACATAACGGCTTTTCCTACCACTTCACCCCCGGCGGCTGGATGATGGACGCTGGCGCCCGCGCGCTAGGCTGCGCCGTCTTTCCCGGCGGCACCGGGCAAACCGAGCTGCAAGTACAGGCCATGCGTGACCTGGGCGCCAGCGGCTACACCGGCACGCCATCGTTCCTGAAACTGATACTGGAAAAAGCCGACGAGCTGGGCATCGCCCTGCCCCGGCTACACAAAGCCCTGGTTAGCGGCGAAGCATTGCCCGCCAGCCTGCGCAGCTGGTTTGCCGGGCGCGGCATTAGCGTGTACCAGTGCTATGCCACCGCCGACCTGGGCTTGATCGCCTATGAAAGCGCCCCCGGCAGCGGCATGGTAGTAGAGGAAGACATCTTGCTGGAGCTGGTCAGCCCCGGCAGTGGCACCCCGGTAGCCGATGGCGAGGTCGGTGAAGTCGTCGTCACCAGCTTCAATACCGCGTACCCGCTGATCCGCTTTGCCACCGGCGACCTGTCCGCCACCCTGCCAGGCCCTTCGCCCTGCGGGCGCAGCAATGTGCGCATCCAGGGCTGGCTGGGCCGTGCCGACCAAAGTGCCAAAGTGAAAGGCATGTTTGTCCACCCCGAGCAGGTACACGCCGTCGCAGCACGGCACCCCGCGCTGGGGCGCGTACGGCTGGTGATACAGCAACACAACCACCTGGACTGCATGACGCTGCACGCCGAACACCCTGGCCCGCACGACGCAAACCTGGCCGACAGCATTGCCGCCTCGCTACGCGAGCTCACCAAGCTACGCGGCGAAGTGACCCTGTGTACGCCAGGCAGCCTGCCCAACGACGGCAAGATCATTGCCGACGAACGCAGCCTGGCCTAGGCGCTTGCCCGGGGCCATTACCCCAGTCACACCCGACCCGCTACCTGCCCGGCCTGAGCCCGACAGGTAGCATCACCCAAGCCTGTACCACTACCGCCACAAGAACAGTGTTTTCCGCGTTCGGCCAACATGCAGGATGGAAAAAACCAAGCACTTGCTTTAATTTAATGCAAATTGACGTTTACGTTAACGTACACTAAACCGTACTCAAACGGCCACCACAGGAGAACACCCATGTCGCACCTGCCCACCGTCAAGCTGCTCATCGGCGGCGAGTTTGTCGAATCCCGCACCACCGAATGGCGCGATATCGTGAACCCTGCCACCCAGGAAGTGCTGGCACGCGTCCCCATGGCCACTGCCGACGAAGTGGCCGCCGCCATTGCTGCCGGCAAAACCGCCTTCAAGCGCTGGAAGAAAACGCCCATCGGCACCCGCGCCCGTATCTTCCTGAAGCTGCAGCAGCTGATCCGCGACAACATGAAAGAGCTGGCCGCCCTGCTCACCGCCGAACAGGGCAAAACCCTGGCTGACGCCGAGGGCGATATCTTCCGTGGCCTGGAGGTCGTCGAGCATGCGGCCAATATTGGCACGCTGCAGCTGGGCGAATACGCCGAAAACGTGGCTGGCAGCGTGGATACCTATACCGTCATGCAGCCGCTGGGCGTGTGCGCCGGCATTACCCCATTCAACTTCCCTGCCATGATCCCGCTCTGGATGTTCCCGATGGCCATCGCCACCGGCAACACCTTCGTGCTGAAGCCATCGGAGCAAGACCCGCTGGTGACCATGCGCCTGGTCGAGCTGGCTCTTGAAGCCGGCATACCGCCAGGCGTGCTGAACGTGGTACACGGCGGCCCGGACGTGGTGAACGCACTGTGCGATCACCCGGATATCAAGGCCATCAGCTTTGTCGGCTCCACCCGTGTGGGCACCCACGTCTACAACCGCGCCAGCCTGGCCGGCAAACGCGTGCAGTGCATGATGGGCGCCAAAAACCACGCCGTAGTGATGCCCGATGCTAACAAAGAACAAGCGCTGAACCAGCTCACCGGTGCCGCCTTCGGTGCCGCAGGCCAGCGCTGCATGGCGCTGAGCGTGGCCATCTTGGTGGGCGAAGCGCAGCAGTGGCTGCCCGATCTGGTGGCCAAGGCGCAAAGCCTGCGCGTGGGCGCCGGTATCGACAACCCGGACCTGGGCCCGGTCATCAGCTGCAGCGCCCGCGAACGCATCCACGGCCTGATCGAGCGCGGTGTAGCCGACGGCGCCACCCTGGCGCTGGACGGCCGCAATGTCAGCGTAGCCGGCTACCCGGCAGGCAACTTTGTCGGCCCTACCATCTTTAGCGGTGTGAAGCCCGGCATGAGCGTGTACGAGCAAGAAATTTTCGGACCGGTGTTGTGTCTGATGGCCGCCGATACGCTGGACGACGCCATTGAGCTGATCAACGCCAACCCCAATGGCAACGGCACTGCCATCTTCACCCAGAGCGGCGCAGTGGCGCGGCGCTTCCAGGAAGACATCGACGTAGGCCAGGTCGGCATCAACGTACCCATTCCGGTGCCGGTGCCGCTGTTCAGCTTTACCGGCTCGCGCGCCTCCAAACTGGGCGATCTGGGCCCCTACGGCAAACAGGTCGTGCTGTTCTATACCCAGACCAAAACCGTCACCAGCCGCTGGTTTGACGACGAGGCCAGCAGTGGCAAGGTGCAGACCACCATTTCGCTGAAATAGGCCCGTGTAGCCACGCAAACCACGAAACGCATAAAAGCGGATACACCACCGCCCCGCCTGGCGTGCGTTTCGTGGTTGACAACAAAGCTATCAGCACCCACCCGGCCAATTCGACAAAGGATTCTTCATGGACTTTGCACTCAGCGACGAACAGCTGGCCTTTCAGGACAGCGCCCGCGAGTTTGCCCGCTGCGAGCTGGCACCGCATGCCGCGCACTGGGACGAGCAGGAAATCTTCCCGCTGGACGTACTGCGCCGCGCCGGCGAAATGGGCTTTTGCGGCCTGTACACCCCCGCCGAATACGGTGGGCTGGGCCTGTCGCGGCTGGACGCCGCCATCATTTTCGAAGCGCTGTCCGGCGGCTGCACCAGCACCACCGCCTACCTCACCATCCACAATATGGTGAGCTGGATGATAGGCAGCTTCGCCCACCCCGACGTAGCTGCCGCATGGGCACCGGCGCTAGCGGCCGGCCACAAGTTCGGCAGCTACTGCCTGACCGAGCCGGGTGCCGGGTCCGATGCGGCCAACCTGCGCACCCGCGCCGAACGCGACGGCGACGACTACGTACTGAACGGCAGCAAAGCCTTCATCAGCGGCGCCGGTAGCACTGATGTCTTGGTGGTGATGGCACGGACCGGCGGCGCCGGCGCCAAGGGCATTTCGGCGCTGGTGGTACCGGCCGACCTGCCGGGCATTCACTACGGCAAGAAAGAAAAGAAAATGGGCTGGAACAGCCAGCCCACGCGCACCATCACCTTCGACAATGTGCGCGTACCGGTGGCCAACCTGCTGGGGCAAGAAGGCCAGGGCTTTACCTTTGCCATGAAAGGGCTGGACGGCGGCCGCATCAATATTGCCACCTGCTCGGTGGGCACCGCGCAAGCAGCACTGGAAGCGGCCACCCGCTACGTGCAGGAGCGCCAGCAGTTTGGCCAGCCACTGGCCCAGCTGCAAAGCGTGCAGTTCCGCCTGGCGGACATGGCCTGCGAGCTGATTGCCGCCCGCCAGATGGTACGCCTGGCCGCCTGGCAGCTGGACAACGCCAGCCCCGACGCCACCGCCTACTGCGCCATGGCCAAACGCCTGGCCACCGACACCGGCTTCAAGGTGACCAACGAAGCGCTGCAACTGTTTGGCGGTTATGGATATATCAAGGAATACCCGCTGGAGCGCTACGTGCGCGACAACCGCGTACATCAGATACTGGAAGGCACCAACGAAATCATGCGCGTCATCACCGCACGTCGGCTGTTACAGGATGGCGCGCTGGACAGCCTGCGCTAGCAAGCGCTAAAGGCAAAGGCAAAGGCAGATTGGCCACGAAAGCACACGAAAAGCACGAAAAATGACGAGGATAGCCCGCATCGGCACGACCAGATCACACCACAGCTGCGCGGCTTTTTCCGTGCCTCCGGTGTATTCCGTGGCAAAAAAGCAAACGCAGCCTTGTTCGCCACCGAGCACACAGCAGGCCCAGAACTCGAACCTTTTCGTGTTTTTTCGTGGGGTTCGTGGCCAACAAGCAGATACCGTGCAGAGGCTAAAAGCTAAAGCAGACTGGCCACGAAAGCACACGAAAAGCACGAAAAATGACGAGGATAGCCCGCATCGGCACAACCAGATCACACCACAGCTGCCCAGCTTTTTCCGTGCCTTCGGTGTATTCAGTGGCAAAAAAGCAAACGCAGCCTTGTTCGCCACCGAGCACACAGCAGGACCAGGACTCGAACCTTTTCGTGTTTTTTCGTGGGATTCGTGGCAAAAAACTGACTAACGCTGCCAACACACTACCCAGTACAAAAGCACACGACAGACATCCCGAATGAACCGTCTTTCGTGACCAACCAACAGGACACCACACCATGCACTACACCAACCTCACGGTAGAAAAACTCGGTCACACCGCGCTGGTCACCATTGCCAACCCGCCGGCCAATACCTGGACGCTGGACAGCCTGCAGGCGCTACAGCAGCTGGTAGCCGACCTGAATGCCGACCGCAGCATCTACGCACTGGTGATCACCGGGGAAGGCGAAAAATTCTTTAGTGCCGGGGCCGACCTGAAACAGTTTGCCGACGGCGACAAAGGCCATGCTGCCAGCGCCAGCCAGGCATTTGGTGCGGCATTCGAGGCGCTGTCGGGCTTTCGTGGCGTGAGCATTGCCGCTATCAACGGCTACGCCATGGGCGGCGGGCTGGAGTGCGCGCTGGCCTGCGACATCCGCATTGCCGAAGAGCAGGCGCAGATGGCACTGCCAGAAGCTGCCGTGGGCCTGCTGCCCTGCGCCGGCGGCACGCAAAACCTGCCGTGGCTGGTGGGCGAAGGCTGGGCCAAACGCATGATTCTGTGTGGCGAGCGCGTAGATGCCGCCACCGCACTGCGTATCGGCCTGGTAGAAGACGTGGTGCCTAGGGGCGCTGCCCGTGACGCGGCGCTGGCGCTGGCCGACAAGGTGGGCCGCCAGTCGCCGGTAGCGGTTAGTGCCTGCAAGACGCTGGTACAGCGCGCCCGCTACGCACCGCCTGCGGCCAACCTTATCCACGAGCGCGAGCTGTTCATCCAGCTATTCGATAGCGAAGACCAGCGTGAGGGTGTGAACGCCTTCCTGGAAAAGCGCGCACCGGTGTGGAAAAACGCCTGATGACTATTTTGGCCACGAAAAACACGAAAAGCACGACAGTAAAATCAACCCGGCTACCGTTGGCAGACCGTGAAAACCCTGAGGCATGCAAAGACCTGTTTGGTGGTTTTCGTGGCAGGACTGTTGTTGCATCGACCTATCGCCATCATCAAGGAACACCATGAACGACATCGTGCTGTTTGACGAAATCGCCACCACCAGCGGCATGCGCCTGGGGGTGGCCACGCTCAACGCGGAAAAGGCGCTCAATGCGCTGAACCTGGACATGATCCGCCTGCTGGACGCGCGGCTGTCGATCTGGGGCGCCGACGACGGCATCGCCGCCGTATTGCTGCGCGGCGCAGGCGACAAGGCTTTCTGCGCGGGTGGCGACGTACGTGCGCTGCGCGACGCGCTGCTGGCCGACAATAGCTACCCCAACGCGGTGGCGGAAGACTTCTTTACCCGCGAATACGCGCTGGACTACCGCATCCACACCTACCAGAAGCCGCTGCTGGTATGGGGCAGCGGTATCGTGATGGGTGGCGGCCTGGGCCTGATGGCCGGCGCCAGCCACCGCGTGGCCACGGCCAGTACGCGCATCGCCATGCCCGAGATCACCATCGGCCTGTACCCGGACGTGGCCGGCAGCTGGTTTCTGCAGCGCATGCCCGCCAAAAGTGGCCTGTTTCTGGGCCTGACCGGCGCACCGATCAACGCCCGCGACGCACTGCTGGCCAACCTGGCTGACCATATCCTGCCGCAAAACGGCTGGGATACCCTGCTGGCGGCCATGGCCGCCAGCCACTGGCAAACCGACGCGGCGGCCAACCATGCCCGCCTTACCGCGCTGCTGGGCGAGCTGGAAAACCTGAATGCCGACACGCTGGCCGACAGCGCGCTACAGCGCAACCTGCCAGCCATCCATGCCTTGATGAACAAAGGGTCGCTCCAGGCGGTAGACCTGGCACTGCGCAATACCGCTTACGAAGACCCCTGGCTGGCTGCTGCAGCCAAAACCTATGCTGCGGGCTGCCCCACCAGCGCGGCCGTGACGTGGGACATCTATCGCCGCGCCCGCCACCAGTCACTGGCCGAGGTATTCCGCATGGAGCTGGCGCTGTCGCTCAACTTCTGCGCCGGGCCGGAATTCCGCGAAGGTGTACGCGCCCTGCTGGTAGACAAAGACCGCCAGCCCAAATGGGCCCGCCCCACACTGGCCGACGTAGACAGCCATATCGTGGCTGCCCACTTTACCCAACCCTGGCGTGCAGCCGACCACCCACTGGCCGCGCTGGCCTGAGCAAAGGACACACAACATGACACATATCGCATTTATCGGCCTGGGCAATATGGGCGGCCCGATGGCGGCCAACCTGGTCAAGGCGGGCCATGCCGTGAATGGTTTTGACCTGTCGCCACAGGCGCTGGAACAATTTGCTGCCGCCGGCGGCCGCCCTGCCAACAGTGTGCTGCAGGCAGTAGACGGCGCCGAGGTTGTCATCTCCATGCTGCCCGCCGGCCAGCACGTGGAAAGCCTGTACCTGGGCGAAGGCGGCCTGTTTGCCCGCCTGCCAGCAGGCACGCTGGTGATCGACTGCAGCACCATCGCCGCGCATACCGCCCGCGGCGTGGCAGACGCTGCCGCCAGCGCCGGGCTGCGCTTTCTGGACGCGCCGGTCTCCGGCGGTACCGCAGGGGCAGCAGCCGGCACGCTGACCTTCATGATTGGCGGCGATGCGGCCAACGTAGACGCCGCGCGGCCGCTGCTGGCCAGCATGGGCAAAAACCTGTTCCACGCTGGTAGCGCGGGTGCCGGCCAAACCGCCAAGGTGTGCAACAACATGCTGCTGGGCATCCTGATGGCCGGCACCGCCGAGGCGCTGGCGCTGGGCGTACAAAACGGGCTGGACCCGGCGGTACTGTCGGACATCATGAGTAAAAGCTCCGGCAGCAACTGGGTGCTGGACCGCTACAACCCCTGGCCGGGCGTGATGGAAGCCGCCCCTGCCAGCCGTGGCTACAGCGGTGGCTTCATGAGCGAGCTGATGCTGAAAGACCTCCGCCTGGCCAGTGAAACCGCCAGCCAGAGCCAGGCGGCCAACCCCATGGGCAGCCTGGCGCAGCAGCTGTTTGAGTCGCACGTGGCCGCTGGCCAGGGCAAGCTGGATTTTTCCAGCATCGTGCAGCACTTCGCCCCAGACAGCACACGCTAAGACCATGCCGCCACGGGTGCCAGACCACGACATGGCACCCGTGGCGCGCTGAGCCCGCCCTGCCCCGCCAGAGCAGCGCCCCGCACCAGCCTGCCGTCTACCACCGCCCCGCCGCACGGGGCGGCTTGCATTATGGATATTTTCTATAAAGTAAGCCGGTTTACCAGCACAGCGTCGCTATTCAATGTAAACTTACTGCTTCGCGTCCCCACCAATCAACGCGACTATCTCTTTGGCCAGGCAGCCTGCCGGCCCACTCCATGAACTAATGTTTTGTCCGCCCGGATTGGTATTGTCATTGCAATGGGCAGACATCCTGATTGCACAATAAATGTCCGAACTGACTTTTGCTGCACTGGGTCTGGCCGAGCCGCTACTGCGCGCCGTGGCCGACACCGGTTACACCACCCCTACCCCGATCCAGGCGCAAGCCATCCCCCAGGTACTGCTGGGTGGCGACCTGCTGGCCGCAGCTCAGACCGGTACCGGTAAAACCGCCGGTTTTACCCTGCCACTGCTGCACCGCCTGATGGATGCCCCGGCCAAACAGAAAGGCCGCCCGCGCGCCCTGGTGCTGACCCCTACCCGCGAGCTGGCAGCACAGGTTGAAGAATCCGTGCGCGAGTACGGCAAATACCTGCCGCTGAAATCCATGGTGATGTTTGGCGGTGTGGGCATCAACCCGCAGATCGCCGCCCTGCGCAAGCCGGTGGATATCCTGGTAGCCACACCGGGTCGCCTGCTGGACCACGCTGGCCAGAAAACCGTCGACCTGTCCGGCGTAGAAATCCTGGTACTGGACGAAGCCGACCGTATGCTGGACATGGGCTTTATCCACGACATCAAGAAAGTGCTGGCCCTGCTGCCGCAGCAACGTCAGAACCTGCTGTTCTCTGCCACGTTCTCCAACGAGATCAAGACGCTGGCCGACAAGCTGCTGAACCAGCCCAAGCTGGTAGAGGTGGCCCGCCCGAACCAGACCAACGCCCAGATCACCCAGAAGGTGCACCTGGTCGACCGCGACCGTAAAACCGAGCTGCTGATCAGCATGATCAAAGGTGGCGACTGGCACCAGGTGCTGGTATTCACCCGCACCAAACACGGCGCCAACCGCCTGGCCGAGAAGCTGGAAAAAGCCGGCATCGCCAGCATGGCCATCCACGGCAACAAGAGCCAGGGCGCCCGTACCAAGGCGCTGGCCGGCTTCAAGGACGGCAGCCTGCCAGTCCTGGTCGCCACCGATATCGCCGCCCGCGGCCTGGATATCGAAGAGCTGCCACACGTGGTGAACTACGAGCTGCCCAATGTGCCGGAAGACTACGTACACCGCATCGGCCGTACCGGCCGAGCCGGCTGCGTGGGCGAAGCCATTTCGCTGGTCTGCGTAGACGAGCTGGGCTTCCTGCGCGATATCGAGAAGCTGACCAAGCAAACCGTGGAACGCTTTACCGTTCCCGGCTTTGAAGCCGACCCGAACGCAGAGCCGCAAGCCATCGAAATCGGCCTGGGCCGCTACATTCACGGCGCACTGACCCCCACCAGCACCCCGAAAGGCGGCAGCAGCGGCAATAACCGTCGCGGCGGCCAGGGCGCACGCCAGGGCCAGGGTGGCAAACCACGCCAAGCCAAACCAGCACAGCGCGAGGGCGGTGAAGTACAAGAAAAACGCGCACCGCGCACGGCCAAACCGGCAGGCGACAAGCCAGCCCAGCCAGCACGCGGCCAGAACGGCGACGCCCGCCGCAACAGCAACGGCGGCAAGCCGCGCAGCGACAGCCAGCAACAGCCGAGAGCTGCGGGTGACAAGCCGCGCCAGCCACGCCAGGAGAAACCGCGCAAACCGCAAGGCGAGCCAAACGGTAACTTCTTCCATGACGACGGCCCGCGCCAGCCTACCCTCACCATGCACGAGCTGAGCATGGGCACGCTCACCGGCCGCAAGCCACCGCGCCAGCAAAACAGCGGCATGCAGCAACAGCCGCGCGGCCAAGGCCAAGGCGGTGCACGCCAGGGCCAAGGCGGCAAGCCACGCCAGCAGCAGGCCGCGCTGTTCAGCGCGCCCAAGCGCAAGCCGTAAGCACCGGCAGCACTACGCGAAAGCCCCGACTCGCCATGGCGAGTCGGGGCTTTTTCATGCCAGCTTTGTCAGGGTCAGGCCGGTTGATCCGACAGCGACACGGCCAAGGCCGGATCGCGATAATCGCGGTCGGCACCCGGCAGCGCTTGCAGCGCTTGCTGGCGCAGCAGCGCCCCCAGTCGGGTTAATGCCACGCCCTTGCCGTACAGCGCCCGCATATGTTGCGGGCTGGCTTGCAAGGCAGCATCAAAATCGGCCAGCGCCTCGGCGTCACGCTTCAGCCACAGCCTAGCCTGGCCGCGCGCGACCAAGGCGTTGGCCGCATTGCCGGGCTGTGCCAGCGCAGCAGCACAATCCGCCAAACCGGCTTCGGCTTGGCCTGCCTGTACACGCGCCACACAACGTGCGCCCAGATAGCGTGCATTGCCAGGTGCGCTGGCAATGGCCTGGTCAAGATCCGCCAACGCCGCATCGACGCGGCCTTGCCCCAGCCAGATCTGGCCACGGTTGAAACGGGCGGCTGCGTGCTGTGGCTGGCTAGCCAGCACTGCGTCAAGCAAAGGCAAAGCCGCCTGGGGCTTGCCCTGCTCCAACAGTTGATGGGCTTGTTTGACGGTGACGTCCACCGGCTCGGTGGCGCGGGCATAACTGGTCGCGAGCAGGCAAAACAGAGTGGCAGCGGCTAAACGGCAGGCGGTATGGTGCGGAGACATGGTCCATCCTTGGTAGCAAGTTACTGGCTGGCTGACCCAAAGGCTGGCTGGCTGGGGAAAGCATTATTGCAAAATGCATAATGCCATGACAAGCCATGCGCTGTACTTGCTACGGCGCTTGGCCACACCGGATAGCCGCAGGCCGCCTATTACAGGTCACAAGGTTGGCCGCAGTGGCGCGGCCAACCTTGTGAGGGCGTGCACTCAAGCCTTGGGCTGGATGGTATAGCCCTTGGCTTGTAGTGCCTTTTGCCATTCAGAGAGCGCAATGTCAACCAGCGCCGGCTGGCCGGTAAAGCCGAATTCGATGTGCATCTGGGCAATGCGCTCGTTACCGAAGCTGGGCAGGCTGGATAGCCGCAGCGCCGGGTAGCGCGCCACAAAGTCCTGCATCAGGCTGATAAGGTCGCCTTCGCGCGCATCCAGCGCAATGCAGCCGCGCTCTACGTCTGGCGTGTCGCTGAATAGCTGGCGGTAATGGGTATCCAGCACCCACTCCACCATGGGCCAGGCCATTTTGGGGAAGCCCGGCACAAAGTGCACATGGCCACAGCTGAAGCCGGGAATCTGGTTAACCGGATTGGGGATGATGCTGGCGCTGGCAGGAAAGGTACCCATATGGATGCGGTGCGGGTAGGCTTCGTCGCCAAAGCGCCCTTCTATCAAGGCGCGCGCCTCGGGGTGAACAGCCAGCGGCTCGCCCAGCGCCGCCGCGGCACAGGCGCGGGTGTGGTCGTCCGGGGTGGCCCCGATGCCGCCAAAGCTGAACACCAGGTCGCCACTGGCAACCGCGCGGCGCAGCGCGGCTTCGATGCGTGCCGGGTCGTCGCCCAGGTATTCCGCCCACGCCAGCTTCATGCCGCGTGCGGCCAACATGCGAATCAACGACTGCATATGCTTATCCTGGCGTTTGCCGGACAGCAGCTCGTCCCCAATAATCAGTGCACCGGTTTTCATGGTTTTAGCTTCCTAATTGTTGACGTATTGTATAGTACAACATTCCAACAACCTCGCGCAGCGCCTGATGGCACTCTTGCATGGCATTACCGCTAGGTAGCCAGTGCACCAGGCCCTGCCCATCGTAACGGCTATAGCCCGTAGAAGCAGGCAACACCTGTAAACCTTGCGCAGTAAAGAAAGGCAGCGCCCTGGGCATATGCCAGGCCTGGGTCACCAGCACGATGCGCTGTATGCCGTCTTTGGTTAACAGTGCCTGGCTATAGCGGGCGTTTTCGAGTGTGGTACGCGATGCGCCTTCTTGCCAGCGCACGCCAAGGCCATAACTCTGCTGCAGTACACGCGCCATCACCACCGCTTCCGGCTCGCCACCCAGCGGCGAGCCACCGCTGACCAGAATCGGCAGGCCGGTCTGGCGCGCCAACCAGGCGCCGTACTGTACACGCTGGTTGGCCGCCCCCGAGAGCACGTTGGCCGCATACTCCGGTGCGGGGCGCTGCCCGCCGCCCAGAATCACGATGGCCTGCGCCTGGCGGGCATCGGCTGGCGCCAGCGGCGGGTAGCGCTCCAGCCAGCGGTTAAGCCACATGGCGGTCACCGGCAAGCTAAGCAGATAAGCAGATAAGCCGGCAGCCCATATCAGGCTGCGCCCCAGCCGTGGCCGGTGGCGCTGCAGCAGCCAGCCGGCCACGGCCAGCAGCAGATAGTTGAGCGGGGGCAGCATCAGCGAGCCCAGCAGCAGGTGCAACAGCACCATGCTATCGGTTTGTGCGGTCATGACGGTTTCCATAGCTTATGGGCAGCAGCATGATAGCTGGCAGGCCGGCGCGAGCACAAAGAAAAACCCCCTGCCACAGGACAGGGGGTTGGTCAGGCGATGAGCTGGCTTATTCGCCCAAGTAGGCGTTACGTACGCGCTCGTCGGCCAGCAGCTCTTGTGCCGGGCCGCTCATGGTGATGCGGCCGCTTTCCATCACGTAGCCACGCTGAGACACTTCCAGGGCCAGCTTGGCATTCTGCTCTACCAGCAGCATGGTCACGCCCTCTTTGGCCACCATCTGGATGATCTCGAAGATCTTTTCCACGATCAGCGGCGCCAGGCCCATGGAAGGCTCGTCCAGCAACAGCAGCTTGGGCTGGGAAATGATGGCACGCGCCATCGCTACCATTTGCTGCTCGCCACCGGACAAGGTGCCGGCCAGCTGCTTCTGGCGCTCTTTCAGGCGCGGAAACAGCTCGTAGCCACGCTCGATATCACGCTGGATGCCATCTTTGTCGTTACGATGATAGCCACCCATTTGCAGGTTTTCTTCCACCGTCAGCTTGCCAAAGATACCGCGACCTTCCGGCACCATCACCAAGCCATTACGCACAAAGTTGAACGAGGCGATGTTGTCGGTTTCCTTGCCATCGAAATGGATGGTGCCACCGGACTTTTTCACCATGCCCACCAAGGTCTTCAGCGTGGTGGTCTTACCGGCGCCGTTGGCACCGATCAGCGTTACCAGCTCGCCCTTGTTGATGTGAAAATCGATGCCACGTACGGCCTGGATACCGCCGTAGGACACTTGCAGGTTTTTGACTTCCAAGAGACTCATGAGTGTGCCGCTCCAAGGTAAGCTTCAATGACTTTAGGATCCTTGCGCACCACTTCCGGCACGCCTTCGGCGATTTTCTTGCCGTAGTCGAGCACGGCAATACGGTCGCACAGGCCCATCATCAGCTTCACGTCGTGTTCGATCAGCAGAACGGTGACACCGTCGTTGCGGATCTTCTCCATCAGCGTCTTCAGGTCTTCGGTTTCTTTCGGGTTCATACCGGCTGCAGGCTCGTCCAGCGCCAGCAGCTTCGGCTCGGTGGCCAGCGCGCGGGCGATTTCCAGGCGGCGCTGGTGGCCGTACGACAGGTTGCGGGCACGCTCGTGCGCCACATCGTCGATACCCACGTATTTCAGCAGCTCCCAGGCTTTCGCCTCGATCGCAGCTTCCTCTTCACGCGTCGCCTTGGTGCGCAGGATGGCGCCCAATGCACCCGCCTTGGAGCGGATATGGCGGCCAACCATCACGTTTTCCAGCGCCGTCATCTCGTGGAACAGGCGAATGTTCTGGAAAGTACGCGCAATACCACCGGCTACCACGATGTGCGGAGGGGCACGGAACAGGTCCTTGCCGTCGAAGGTGAAGGTACCTTCGTCCGGGGTGTACAGGCCGGTCAGCACGTTGAACATGGTGGTTTTACCGGCACCGTTCGGGCCGATCAGACCGTAGATTTCGCCTTTGTTAATGTGCAGGGCAACATTATTCAGGGCATGAAGGCCGCCAAAGCGTTTGTGGATGCCTTCGATTTTCAGCAGAACTTCAGCCATGGCTTAACCTTTCTTGGCATCTTCAAACTCGGCTTTGCGGCGCTTGGACGGCCACATGCCTTCTGGGCGGGTCAGCATCATGATTACCATGGCAAGACCGAACAGCAGCATACGTGCGTTTTCCGGGTCCACAATCATCCGGCCGAACGTGTGCATTTGCAGCGGGCCAATCACATCACGCAGGATTTCCGGCGCAATGGTCAGCACAACAGCACCCAGGATGACGCCAGGGATATGACCCATGCCACCCAGTACTACCATGGCCAGAATCATGATGGATTCCAGCAGGCCGAAGGATTCCGGCGAAATGAAGCCCTGGAAGGCCGCAAACAGGCCACCAGCCACACCACCGGACAAGGCGCCCAGGGCAAAAGCCAGCAGTTTGATATTGCGGATGTTCAGACCCATGGCCGATGCAGCAATCTGGTCTTCACGCATGGCTACCCAGGCACGGCCGATACGGGAGTACTGCAGGCGGTAGGCCATGATCACCACGCCCACGGTCAGCGCCAGGAACAGGTAGTAGTACATGTGTACCGGGTTCAGCGCAAAGCCGGCTACGTCGATGGTTTTACCCATGGAGAAGCCACCGACCTGGATCGGGTCGATCAGGTTGATACCCTGCGGGCCGTTGGTGATGTTGATCGGCGCGTTCAGGTTGTTCATGAAGATACGGATGATCTCGCCGAAACCCAGGGTCACGATCGCCAGGTAGTCACCTTTCAGTTTCAGCACTGGCGTACCCAGCAGCAGACCGAACACGGCCGCACACAGCGCACCCAGCGGAATGCTGATGTAGAACGGCAGGTGAATATCAAAGTGCGGCGAACCCAGCAGCGCGAAGGTGTAGGCACCCACGGCGTAGAAGGCGATAAAGCCCAGATCCAGCAGGCCGGCAAAGCCCACCACGATGTTCAGGCCCAGGGCCAGCATCACGTACAGCAAGGCAAAGTCGATGGTACGTACCCAGGAATTACCCAGGGTGCTACCCACCACGAAAGGCAACACTGCCAGCACGATGGCCGAGGCAATGAATACGCCGAGTTTTTTGTTGGCATTCATAGTCATACGTACCCCGTGTTAAGCGCGATCGGCCATCTTCTCGCCCAGCAGGCCAGAAGGACGGAAAATCAGCACCGCAATCAGCACCATGAAGGCAAAGATGTCCTGATAGTGCGAGCCCAGGAAACCACCGGTCAGGTCACCGATATAACCGGCACCCAGACTTTCGATGATACCCAGCAGGATACCGCCGGCTACCGCGCCACCCAGGTTGCCGATACCACCCAGCACCGCTGCAGTAAACGCTTTCAGGCCGATCATGAAGCCCATGTAGTAGTGAGCCTGATCGTAGTTGGTGGCCACCATCACACCGGCAATGGCACCCAGTGCCGAGCCGATAACGAAGGTAGCGGAAATGATGGTGTTAACGTTGACGCCCATCAAGCCGGCAACCGCCGGGTTCTGGCTGGTCGCACGCATGGCGCGGCCCAGCTTGGTTTTTTCAACCACCACCAGCAGACCTACCATCAGCGCCAGGCACAGCACCACAATGCCGACTTGCAGCTGGGTGATGGTGGCACCGAACACGTCGATGGTGTCATGGCTCAGGATGGGCGGGAACGGGATGTAGTTACGACCCCAGATCAGGATGGCCGCTTGCTGCAGCACGATGGACAGGCCGATCGCGGTGATCAGCGGGGCCAGTTTTGGTGCATTACGCAGCGGGCGGTAGGCCACACGCTCGATCACGAAGCCCAGCAACATACACGCCGGAATCGCCACCAACAGGCCGATAAGCACCAGAACGGGGCCTGGCAAAGCCACGCCTGCGCTGGTGAGCAGGGAAATAACGGTGATGGTAACCATAGCGCCAAACATCACTACTTCGCCGTGAGCAAAGTTGATGAGGCCCATGATCCCGTACACCATGGTATAGCCAAGTGCGATAAGGGCATAAATACTGCCCAGCACAAGTCCATTCAGGATCTGTTGCAGAAAAATGTCCACGGTGGGATCTCCTTAGATTGATGGTCCCGATAGCTTTATCCGGGGGTTTACCCTCTATATGCCATCTTGTTGGCCGCACCTTACAGACTGTCAACTGTAAGACAAGCCGAGCGGATTATGTAGGTGTATCCAATTGACTGTCAATCTTAAAGAAAGGCGAATTTCACCTTTTTGCAGCATTTTTTTATTTTTTTGCAAGCATTTGATTTTGCTAGTGTTTTTTAGTCAAAACAGGGGCGCGGCAATATATTGCAGTGCAAAATATTACGCATTTGGGATGTTATTTTCAGATGAGGCGGGTTTTAAAAATTTTCGCTTATCAACTTAAATTGTGCCAATTATTTTCCATTTCGAACAATGCAGTCACGCCAACGTTTCGTTTTTGCGAATATGCGACGGCAACATTCTGTATACAATCTACCGTATTCGTTTTTGACCGCCAGACAGCAAAAAGCCGCAGCCCGGGAAGGCTGCGGCTTTTCATGCCATATGGCAGTAATCAGGCCAGCTGGAACGGGTAAACCGTGCCAAGACCCAGAATGCCAGTGAGCTCATCCAGTGCAGTACGGCATTCCACCAGCAACTGGGGATCGGCCAGATCCTCCGGCGCCAGGCGGTCGCGATAATGCCGGTCTACCCAAGCATTAAGCGTGCCAAATAGCGCCTCGCTCATCATTACATTCGGGTTCACTGCCGCAATCTCGCTGGCCGACAGTGCCACACGCAAGCGCAGGCAGGCCGGGCCACCGCCGTTCTGCATGCTCTGCTTCAGGTCAAAGACGCGGATTTCAGCAATCGGGCCACCGCTGTGCACCAGTTTCTGCAGGTACGTCCACACACGCTCGATGTTGCGGCACTCTTCCGGCACCACAATGATCATCTTGCCGTCGGCACGGGACAGCAGCTGGCTGTTAAAGAGATAGCTCTTCACCGCTTCTTCCACGGTCACGTCGGCCTGCGGCACCTCGATAGGCACAAACTGCCCGCCCACCGCGGCCAACTTGCGCGCCAGCTCGTTCAGCACGTCTTGCTGATGCAGGAACGACTTCTCGTGGTGGAACAGCACATTGCGGTTACCTACCGAGATCACATCGTTGTGGAAGACACCGGCGTCGATGGTGTCGGGGTCTTGCTGGGCGTACACCACGCCCTCTTCCTTCAGGCCGTGCAGGCGCGCCACCGCGTGGCAGGCCTCTAGTGTCTGCCGTGCCGGGAAGCGTGCCGGTTTCGGGTAGCGGCCATCAAAAGCCGAGGCACCAAACACAAAGAACTCCACCCCCGCCCCGTCGTACTCGTGGCAGAAGCGCGTATGGTTGGCCGCACCTTCGTCGCCAAAGTGCATCTGTGCCGGCAGCGCCGCATGGACGGCAAAGCGGCTTTCATCAGCAAACATGGCCTGCAGGATGCGGCGCGTGGTGGGGTGCTCGATGGAACGGTGAAACTTGTTGTTCAGGTTGGCCGGGGTAAAGTGCACGCGGCCGTCGGCGGTGTCGCCGGATGGGCTGACAGTGGCAGCGTTGGCTGTCCACATGCACGATGCCGACGTGGCCGCAGCCAGAATGGCTGGCGCTTCTTTGGCGGCGCGGACAATCACCTGGGCGTCGGTACCGCTAAAGCCCAGCTGGCGCAGGCTGGCCACATCCGGACGCTCGTGCGGGGCCAGTACGCCCTGCTTGAAGCCCAGGTCGTGCAGCGCCTTCATTTTGGCCAGGCCCTGCTTGGCCGCCAGCTTGGGGTTGGACGCCGCACGCTGGTTGCCGGTAGAGGCCACATTACCGAACGACAAGCCGCTGTAGTTGTGCGTGGGGCCCACCAGGCCATCAAAGTTCACTTCAAATGCTTGGCTCATAGCGTGATCCCCGGGGAAAGTTGTGCCGGTACGGTCAGGCTGTCGCACTCCAGCGACGCCACCGGCCAGGCGCAGTAGTCGGCCGCGTAGTAAGCGCTAGGGCGATGGTTGCCGGAGGCACCGATGCCACCAAACGGTGCCGCGCTGGACGCGCCGGTCAGCGGTTTGTTCCAGTTCACCACGCCGGCGCGCGCTTCCAGCAGGTAGTGCTCGTACTGGGCGCGGTCGTCGGACAGCACACCGCCCGCCAGACCAAAGCGCGTGTCATTGGCGATATCGATGGCTTGCGCGAAATCGTTGTAGCGGATGATCTGCAGCAGCGGGCCGAAGAACTCATCGTCCGGGCGCTGTGCGTGGGTGGTATCGATAATGCCCGGGCTCAGCAGCGCGCCGCTGGCCGACAGCCGTTTCATTTCCAGCAGTACCTTGCCGCCGCTAGCCTGCAGGCTGGCCTGTGCGGCCAACAGCGCATCGGCTGCCGCATTGGAAATCACCGAGCCCATGAAGGGCTGCGGCTCATCGTTATACAAACCTACCTTGAGGTTGGCCGCCACCTGCACCAGGCGCGCAACAAACGCGTCGCCTGCTGCACCGGCAGCCACCAGCAGGCGGCGTGCACAGGTGCAACGCTGGCCGGCGGACACAAAGGCCGACTGGATAACGTGGTGCACCGCCGCGTCCACATCGGCCACCTGGCCGACGATGAGCGGGTTGTTGCCGCCCATTTCCAGCGCCAGGATTTTCTCTGGCTGGCCGCCAAAAGTTTTGTGCAGCAGGTTGCCGGTGGCCGAGCTACCGGTAAAGAACAGGCCGTCGATGCCGTCGTGGTTGGCCAGCGCAATGCCGGTTTCCTTGGCGCCTTGCAGCAGGCTGATCACGCCAGCCGGCAGGCCTGCCTCGGCCCACAGGCGCACGGTTTCCTGTGCGGTCCACGGGGTCAGCTCGGACGGTTTGAATACCACGGTGTTACCGGCAATCAGCGCGGGCACGATATGGCCGTTGGGCAGGTGGCCCGGAAAGTTATAGGGGCCAAACACCGCCACCACGCCGTGCGGCTTGTGGCGCAATACTGCCTGGGCATCGCCCATCGGTGCGGCGCGCTCGCCGGTGCGCTCGTGGTAGGCCTTGATGGAGATATCCACCTTGTTCACCATGGTGGTGACTTCGGTTTGCGCTTCCCACATCGGTTTGCCGGTTTCGCGGGCAATCACCTCGGCCAGCTGGGCCTTGTTGGCGGCCAGCAGTTCGCCAAAACGGCGAATAATGGCCAGGCGCTCGTCCAGCGGCAGGCGTGCCCAGGCTTTGAAGGCGGCGCGGGCGGCAGCCACAGCGCGGCCAACTTGTGCCGCGCTGGCGGCCTGGCCTTGCCAGATTGTCTCACCGGTGGCCGGGTTGGTTTTGTTCAGCAGCTCGCCTTCGCCGGCGAACCAGCTGCCATCGATAAACTGGGTAGTCACTATGCAGTCTCCTTTGGCGACAGCGTGACGATACGCACGGGGTCGCCCTGCTTGATATTCAATGCGCTGGCCTGTTCGGCACTCAGCGTTACGCCCTCCGGCCCGCGCACCAGCTCGGCCAGAATCACGCGGAAGCTGTCGTAGCCGGTATTGGCCACCAGATACCACTCGGCCTGGCCGTCGGGCTGGGCGCCGATGCTGGCGGGCAGCACGCGGCTTTCGCGCACGGCGCGTACGTCTTGTACATAAGCCTGTACGGTAGGGCCGGCGTCAAAAATGTCGACGTAGCCTTCGTAGCGGAAGCCCTCGCTATGCAGCATGGCCACCGCCGGGCGGGTGTTGTCGTGTGTCTTGCCGATAACGTCCTGCGCGGCTTGCGGCAAAAAGTCGATGTACACCGGAAACTTGGGCATCAGCTCGGCCACAAAGGATTTTTGCCCCACGCCGGTCAGGTAGTCTGCCTCGGCAAACTCCATCGAGAAGAAATGGCGGCCCAAGGCCTCCCAGAACGGCGATTTGCCTTGCTCGTCGGACACGCCGCGCATTTCGGCCACCACCACCTTGCCAAACAGCTGGTGGAATTGCGCCAGAAACAGAAAGCGGCTCTTGGACAGCAGGCCACCGTTCTTGTTGACGCGGAAGTCCGGATGCAGGAACAGCGTGCACAGCTCGCTGTAACCGGTGTGGTCATTGGACAGGAACAGGGTTTCGTGACGGGTGTAGACGTCCAGCTCTTCGGACGCATGCACGATATTGCCCACGCGGTAGTTGTACCAGGGCTCTTTCAGGCCCACTGCCGCTTCCAGTGCACAGATACCGCCAACGCGGCCGCTATCGGTGTCTTCCAGCACAAATACATAGCCGCGCTCGGCCAGCTCGGCCTCGCCGCTAAAGCTGCGCTCGGAGCGGGCAATACGTGCGGCCAACCTGTCTTCATTCACCGGCAAGCTGGTGAGCCCGACACCGGCGCTACGCGCCAGGTCCATCAAACCGGGCAGATCCCCTGCCCGTACGGGGCGAATTACCATCATGCTTGGGCCCTCCCGGCTTCAGGCAGCAACGGGGCGGCACAGATGCGCTGGCCGCTGCTGACAGACAGCGCACGGGCTGTCTCCTGGGTAATGAACATCACGTCGTCTACCAGGCTGGCGTGCGCCTGGGTGGCGGCAAATTGGCTGCTGCGGTGGTTGGACAGCAACATTTCCTGCGCGCCGGCCGGCAGCACAGGTGCCACCTCTACCGGGTACACGCCCTGCTGGCGCAGCGAAAACAGCTGGTCTACCTCGGCGGTCAGCACGGCGCCGCCGTCAAAAATATCGATGTAGTCGTCGGCCTCGAAGCCCTCGCGCGACAGGATGCTGAACGGGCGCTCGAAATCGGGGTGAATCTGGCCAATGGCGTTCTGTGCCGCATCGGGCAGCAGGGGTACGTAGATAGGGTAAGTGGGCATCAGCTCGGCAATGAAGGTCTTACTACGCTGGGCAAATGCCTGCTCTACCTGCGGGAAATCCATATTGAAGAAGCGGCGGCCAATGGCATCCCAGAACGGCGACTGGTCGTTTTCGTCCAGCATGCCTTGCATCTCTACCAGAATGCGGCGGCCAAAGCGTTCGCGCGCGGCCGCCATATACAGCAGACGGGCACGCGACAGCAGCTCGTAGGCACGAATGGGGTACTGCGGCGAACAGAAAAAGCCGCACAACTGCACCATACCGGTGAGGTCATGGCACATGGTCAGGACATGGATGCGGTTGTTCACCTGCAGCGCGCGCGAGGCGTGCACCATGGTTTCGCTGCGGTAGCTGTAGAACGGCTCTTCAAAACCGGCGGACGCGCTGATGGACGCGGTACCGATCACCCGGCCTTCGTCTTCCAGCACGAACATATAGTATTCACGCCCGGTTCCGGCGATGGTTTCGTGTTCGAAAGCCCCCAGCGAGGTCTGGATTTTTTCGTAAAGCTTTTCCCGATTGTTCGGCAAGCTGGTTACGCCAATGCCACTCTCCACCGCCATGGTTTCAATGAGCGGCAGATCGGAAATGCGTACTGGGCGCACGATCAGCATGAAAGCCTCTCTCTCGTTATTATCCGGCGCAGGCGCAGCCTGCCCCGCACCGCTGCCGGGCTGGCAGCGGTGTTCCTTTGTATCAGGGGTATTGACCGGGTACGGCTTAGCTGCGGCTAGCGGCGACCACAGCAGCCACGGCGGCGTCGAAACGCGCCAGGCCGTCGTCGATATCCTGCTCGGTAATCACCAGCGACGGGGCAAAGCGCACCACCGACAAGCCGGCTACCAGCACCATCAGCTGTTCGGCTTCTGCCGCTTTCAGGAAATCGCGGGCGCGGCCGGCAAACTCGTCCGATACCACGGCACCAATCAGCAGGCCCATGCCGCGTACTTCTTTAAAGACGTTGTACTTGGCGTTGATGGCATTCAGGCCATCCACAAAGCGCTGATGCTTGGCGCGCACACCGGCCAGCACTTCGGGGCGGCTGACAATCTCGACCACTTTGCCGGCCACGGCGGCACCCAGCGGGTTACCGCCGTAGGTGGTGCCGTGGGTGCCTACCGCCAGGCTCTTGGCGATTGCCGTGGTCGTGAGCATGGCACCGATCGGGAAGCCACCGCCCAGGCCTTTGGCGCTGGACAGGATGTCCGGGGTCACGCCGTATTCCTGGTAGGCATACAGCGAGCCGGTGCGGCCAACACCGGTTTGCACTTCGTCGAACACCAGCAGCGCGTTGTGCGCATTGCACAGCTCGCGGGCAGCTTGCAGGTACGCCAGGTCGGCCGGCATCACACCGCCCTCGCCCTGTACCGGCTCGATCACCACGGCGCAGGTCTTGTCGGAAATGGCGGCTTTCAGGGCGTCGATATCGTTAAACGGTACATGGGTAATACCGACCGGGTTCGGGCCAAAGCCTTCGGCGTACTTGGGCTGGCCGCCCACGTTCACGGTAAACACGGTACGGCCGTGGAACGAGTTGGTGCAGGAGATGATTTCGTACTTGTCGGCGCTGTAGTGGTCGGCCGCGTATTTGCGTGCCAGCTTGAAAGCGGCTTCGTTGGCTTCGGCGCCGGAGTTACAGAAAAACACGCGCTCGGCAAAGGTCTTTTCTACCAGCGCGCTGGCCAGCTGCAGTGCAGGCTCGTTGGTAAACACATTGGAAACATGCCACAGTTTGCCGGCTTGCTCGGTCAGGGCGGCCACCACTTCCGGGTGACAGTGGCCCAGCGAGTTCACGGCGATGCCACCGGCCAGGTCGATAAACTCGCGGCCCTGCTGGTCCCACACGCGGGAGCCTTCAGCCTTTACCGGGATAAAACCGGCCGGGCTGTAGTTGGGCACCATAACCTGGTCGAATGTGTCGCGAGTGACAGTGTTGCTCATTGATGGGTTCCTTCCTGCAATTTGTCGCAATTATTGTTTGTTCACAGCCCGCGCTGCGTACGCCGCGCACTGTTACATCAGTCTTGCAACGATTCTAATCGAATCTCTGCAGCAGGCCATATCCTCTTTGCGACATGCGCTTACACTTTTTCCTGTTTTGTCCAACAATGTGCCACCCACAAAAAACGGTTTTATTTCATAAACTTAAATCATCGAAATGCAAAATAGCGCCACGGTTTTCTGCTTTTAGGCCACGCAAAATTCGCCCTGCATCAGGCCTGCCAGTGGCCAACACATGGCTCGGCCCTGCCTTGGCCATATCGCACACCGCATAGGCCATATCGCCCCTGCCCACCGGCATAGCAGGTGCGCCAGCCTGATTCACTGCAATCTGGCCAGCAAAATATCGAAATAACATCTAACTTTTACAACAGATGCAGTAAAGTTACAGGCTAATTGACAAGCAGCTGCCATGGCAGGTCTGCGCATTCCAGATTCAAGCAAGGAGATAGGCATGTCCGAAGCAAAGCTGCTGGTCGTCGAAGACAGTAAAACCCAGCGTGCTTTTTACGCCAGCGTACTGGAGGGGCACTACGCTACGCGCTTTGCCACCCAAGGCAAGGAAGCCCTCGCGCTGACAGAAGAAGACACCCCGGATGTCATCCTGCTGGACGTGGAAATGCCGGAAATGGACGGCTACGAAGTCTGCCGCCGGCTACGCGAGCAAGGGCTGGACATGCCCATCCTGTTTATCTCTGCCCATGTGGAGCTACAAGAAAGGCTGCAAGGCTACGATGCCGGCGGCAATGACTTTCTGTGCAAACCCATCGACCCGCGCGAGCTGCTGCTAAAGCTGGCTTTGGTACTGCGCCAGCGTGACGAGCAGCGCCAGCTGCAAGAAAACGGCCGCAGCGCCTTTTCTGCCGCCATGACCGCCATGACCGCCATGTCGGAAATGGGCGTGCTGGTGGACTTTATCCGCAATATCAACAAACTGGACAGCTACCAGGAAATTACCCAAGCCATCGGCAACACGCTAGAAGCCTACGGCCTGCATGGCTGCATGCAGGTATACGGCAGCCAGGGCGAACACCTGCACGCTACCGATGGCCAGGCCACGCCGCTGGAGGCCAGCATTATTGCCAATGCGCGCACGCTGACGCACATCTACTCGTCCGGCAGCAACACCTCGTTCAACTACCCGCATTGCTGCCTCGTGGTGCGCGACATGCCGCTGGACAACGAAGACCGCTGCGGCCGCCTGCGCGACCACCTGGCCATTCTGGCCGAAGTGGCCGCCTCGCGCGCGCAGGGCCTGGACGAGCTGCACCGCGAGGTGTCTGCCCTGCAAGCGCGCATCCAGGCCCAGCAAACCAGCCTGGTAGAGCTACGCCGCCAGCTACCGGCAGCCAGCGCCACGCTGGGCCTGAGCCCGGAGCAGCAAAACGCCATTGGCCGTCTGTTCGACCAACTGATGCTGGGCATGCAAAAAAGCTAAGTTGCGCACCCATCTACAGCCCGTGTACTAGCTAGCGTACACGGGCTTTTTCATGCAAGCTTGGCTGCCGGCCACACGGCCTGCCCTACTGTGGAGCGCGCATGACACCCCCTCTGAATGTTGCCCTGATTGGCTATGGCTACGCTGGCCGCACCTTTCATGCCCCGCTGATTCATGCCGAGCCGCGCCTGCGCCTGCATACCATCGTCAGCAGCAAGGGCGAACAGCTACTGGCCGAACAGCCCGGCGTGCACGTGGTCAGCGACACGGCGCAAGCCCTGGCCAACCCCGCCATCGACCTGGTGGTGATCGCCAGCCCCAACGACTGCCACTACCCGCAGGCCGACGCCGCCCTGCGCGCCGGCAAGCACGTGGTGGTAGACAAACCCTTCACCACCACCCTGGATGAAGCCCGCCAGCTGCAGGTGCTGGCCGGCCACCATCAGCGCCTGCTGTCGGTGTTCCACAACCGCCGCTGGGATGCCGATTTCCTGACGCTGCGCCAGCTGCTGGATAGCGGCAGCCTGGGGGAGATCCGCCTGTTTGAATCGCGCTTCGAGCGCTACCGCCCGCAGGTACAAGTGCGCTGGCGCGAGTCCGCCGTGGCCGGTGGTGGCCTGTGGTATGACCTGGGCCCGCACCTGCTGGACCAGGCGCTGCAGCTGTTCGGCATGCCGCACGCACTGCACGCCGACCTGGCGGCACAGCGTAGCGGCGCAGTGGCTACCGACTATTTCCATGTCAGCCTGCACTACCCGCACCTGCGCGTGCTGCTGTCGGCCAGCTGCCTGGTCAGTGGCGGCTCGCCACGTTTTGCCGTACACGGCACGCAGGGCAGCTACGTGAAATACGGCCTGGACACCCAGGAAAGCCAGCTGAAACTAGGAGAAAAACCCGGCTGCGCCGGCTGGGGCCACGACCCGCTGCCGGGCCTGCACTATGTACAGCAAGACGGCCAGGAACACGGCCACGCCGTGGCCATGCTGCCCGGCGACTACCGCCACTACTACGCCGGGGTGGCGGCGGCCATACTGGACGGTGCGGCCAACCCTGTACCGGCCAGCCAGGCCATGGCGGTGATGCAGCTTATCGAGCTGGCCAGCACCAGTGCCGCCCAGGGCCATACCCTGCCGGTACGCTAGCCAGCCGCCCGGGCCTCAGACCCATTCCACCTTGCTGACAAACAAATAGCCCGCGCCGTATACCGTTTTGATCAGGCGCGGGTTGTAGCTGTCGTCTTCCAGCTTGCGGCGCAGGCGTGAAATGCGCACATCGATGCTGCGATCGTAGGGTGAGATATCGTCCTGGCCCAACAGCTGCTCGCGCGGCAGCACGCGGTTGGGCCGCTCCAGAAAGCGCTGCAGCATCTGGCCTTCGCCCGCACTGAGCGTGCGCTCGGTGCCATCAGCGGCCAACAGTTTGTAGCTATCCATCTCGTAGCGCCAGCCGGCAAAACAGGCGCAGCGCGTGGGGTTGGCCGCACTGCCCTCGGCCGGCTTGTCGCAGCGGCGCAGGATGCTGCGCACGCGCGCCACCAGCTCGCGCGGCTCGAACGGCTTCATGATGTAGTCGTCGGCGCCGGTTTCCAGCCCCATCACGCGGTCGCCCACGTGGCCGCGCCCGCTCAGGATGATCACGCCACAGCGCTGCTGCTCGCGCACCTGGCGCACGATGGCCATGCCGTCCATATCGGGCAGGCCCAGGTCGACAATCACCAGGTCCGGCGGCTGCTGGCGCACACGCTGCAGCAGCGTTGCGCCGGTACGGAACGACTCGCAGCGGAACTGGTAGTCGCGCAGGATGGTGACGATCAACCGCGAAATGGACAGATCGTCTTCTACCAGATACACCAGCTTGTCGCTGATGGCTGGCTCGGCAGGGCTCAGGCTTGCGGTGGGCACAACATTACCTCGTCTAGCAAAGCGGCCAACTCGGCCGGGGTGAAGGGTTTTTCCAGCTTGGCAAAGCCGCTACCGGGGCGCTGGCTGCTGTCGTCGTAGCCGCTCATCAACACCACGCGGATGCGTGGCAGCAGGCTGCGCGCCAACTGTGCCAGCGCGCGGCCATCCAGCGTGCCGGGCATGACGATATCGCTGAGCAGCAGGCCGATATCGGGGATGTTTTCCAGCATCAGGGCGGCTTCGTCGCCGCTTTCTGCCTCCAGCACCGGGTAGCCCAGGCTGGTGAGCTGCAGACGCACCACACGGCGCACTTCGGCGTTGTCTTCTACCAGCAGGGTCAGCGGCCGTTCACGCCCGCCTGCCTTGCCACTGAAGTTCAGCCGCCCGGCTGGCTGTGCGGCGGGCTGGGTGTGCGGCAGGCGCAGGGTAAAGCGCGTGCCTTTGCCCGGCGTACTGCTCACGTGGATGGCCCCGCCAGACTGGCGGGCAAAGCTGTAGACCATAGCCAGCCCCAGGCCACTGCCGCTGCCAAAGCGCTTGGTGGTAAAGAAAGGTTCGAACACGCGCAGCAGCAGCTCGGGGGACATGCCGCAGCCGGTGTCGGCCACCTCGATACACACGTAGTCACCGGCCTGCAGCTGCCATTCGGCTGCCTCGCGCTCGCTGAGCCGGGCCAGGCTGGCCGCCAGCTGCAGGCTACCCCCCTCGGCCATGGCGTCGCGGGCGTTGAGTACCAGGTTCAGGATGGCACTTTCCAGCTGGTGCGGGTCGGCCATGGCAAACAGCGGTGCCGGAGGCAGCTGGCTTTGCAGCGCAATGCTTTCGGGCAGCGAACGGCGTATCAGCTGCAGCATGTCCTGCAACAGCGCGCCAATATCCACCGCACTGGGCAGCAGCGGCTGCTGGCGGGCAAAGGTCAGCAGGCGGCGCACCAGCGCCACGCCGCGCTCGGCCGCTTGCAGCGCCGGGTCCAGGTAGCTCAGTAGTGCGGTGTTGTCTGCCTCGTGGCGGCGCAGCTCGGCCAGGTTGCCGATCACCACGGTCAGCATATTGTTAAAGTCGTGTGCCAGGCCGCCGGACAGCTGGCCCACGGCTTCCATTTTTTGCGCCTGCACCAGTGCCGACTGGGTTTGCTTTTGCTCGGTAATGTCGAACGACAACACAAAGCAGCCCAGCACCTCGCCATCGGGGGCGATTTCCGGCACCAGGGTGCTACGCGCAAAAATATGCGTGCCGTCGTCTTTCTCCATCGAGTATTCGTAGGTGACCTGCTTGCCGGTCAGCGCCTCGTTCACATAGCTCACCACCGCCGCATAAAACTTGCTGCCCAGTGCTGCCTCGATATGCTGCCCCACGATGTGCTCGTTACGGCGGCCAAACCAGTCGCTATAGCCTTTGTTGGCATAGCGGTAGATATGGTCTTTATCGAAGTAGGCAATCAGCGCGGGAATGGTGTCGGTGATCAGCCGTAGCCGCTCCTCGCTGCGCTGCAGGGCCGCGGTAATCTGCACGTTGGCCGCATGCGCTTCACGCAGGCGCTGGTTGGCGGCTTCCAGCTCGGCGGTGCGGGCGCGCACGTGCGATTCCAGATCGGCTTTTTGCTGCTGCTGCAGCCGCTCATACGCCTGTTGCTGGGTTTTGTCGGTGTACAGCGCAATAAAGCCGCCTGATGGCAGCGGCTCGCCACGCACGCGCAGCACCGAGCCGTCCGGGCGGATGCGCTCGGTGTCGTGCGGCTCGAAACGCAGGGCCAGCGCCACGCGCTCTGCCACTTGCTGCTCGGGGTCGCCGGGGCCGTATTCGCCGCGGTAGGCGTTATAGCGCATGTAGTCGGCAAACGGTGTACCCACCTGCCCCAGCTCCGGGGGAAAATCCAGCAAATCCAGAAAGCGCTGGTTGCACGCAAGCAGACGCAGCTGGGCGTCAAACACGGTGACGCCCTGGTCCAGCAAGTCCAGCCCGTACAGCAACATGGCGTTGCGCTGCGAGCTATCCAGCCCCGCGGCAGAGTGTTGCAACATGACGACGTTTTCCCCGGCTAATGGCAATGGCTTATCGATATAAAGCCCGATTTTAGGCCAGCTTGCACCACAAAAGCGCGGCTGAAATCATTCGTTACAATTGCCACAAACTTGCGCAAGGGTTGGGGGCAATCATCGTGCAGATAATGACAGCAACACAGACAGAGGAGTGTGACCGGATGTCCCTGCACAGCTACCAGCAAGATCTGCCCCAAACTGCGGCCAACCATGTGCCGCTGTCGCCGCTGAGCTATATCGAACGCGCGGCGGCAGTTTACCCGCACCGTACGGCCATCGTGCATGGCAGCCAGCGCTTTAGCTGGCAGCAGGCTTACGAGCGCAGCCGCCGCCTGGCCAGCGCACTGGCTAGCCATGGCATTGCCAAGGGCGACACCGTGGCGGTGATGCTGCCCAATATCCCGGCCATGCTGGACTGTCACTTTGGCGTGCCGATGTGCGGTGCCGTGCTGAATACGCTGAATACGCGGCTGGACCCGGAAGCCATTGCTTTCATGCTGCAACACGGCGAGGCACGGGTACTGATTACCGACCGCGAGTTCTCGTTCACCATCGCCCCGGCCCTGGCACTGCTGGACAAGCCGCCACTGGTAATCGACGTGGACGACCCGGAATACGCCGGCCCCGGCCAGCGCCTGGGCAGTATCGAATACGAAGCCTTTATTGCCGGTGGCGACCCCGACTACGCCTGGCAGCTGCCGGATAACGAATGGGACGCCATCTCGCTGAACTACACCTCCGGCACCACCGGCAACCCCAAGGGTGTGGTGTACCACCACCGCGGTGCCTACCTGAACGCCAGCTGCAACATCCTGGACTGGGGCATGCCGCGCCATGCCACCTATCTGTGGACGCTGCCGATGTTCCATTGCAACGGCTGGTGCTTCCCGTGGACCATGGCGGCCAACGTTGGCACCAATGTCTGCCTGCGCCGCGTCGACCCGAGACTGATTTTCGAGCTGATCAAAACCCATCGCGTGAGCCACTACTGCGGCGCGCCGATTGTGCACAATATGCTGATCAATGCCCCGGACGACTGCAAACAGGGCATCGAACACCAGGTGAACTGCCTGGTGGCCGGCGCCGCGCCACCGTCAGCGGTAATCGAAGGCATGGAAACCCTGGGCTTCAACATTACCCACGTGTACGGGCTGACTGAAACCTACGGCCCGGCCTCGGTATGCGCCAAGCAGGACGAATGGGCACACATGGACATTGGCGGGCGCACCGAGCGCAACGGCCGCCAAGGCGTGCGCTACACCATGCAGCAAGGCATGACGGTGATGGACCCCAGCACCATGACCGAGGTTCCGCACGATGGCGAAACCATGGGCGAGATCATGTTCCGCGGCAACCTGGTGATGAAGGGCTACCTGAAAAACGCCCGCGCTACCGAAGAATCGCTGGCAGGCGGCTGGTTCCACACCGGCGACCTGGCCGTGATCCAGCCGGACGGCTACGTGAAGATCAAGGACCGCTCCAAGGACATCATTATTTCCGGTGGCGAAAACATTTCGTCCATCGAGGTAGAAGACGTGCTGTGCCGCTTCCCTGGCGTGATCTCTGCGGCCGTGGTGGCCCTGCCGGACCCGAAATGGGGCGAGGTGCCGTGCGCCTTCCTGGAAATGCGCGAAGGCGTAGAGGGCGACGAGGCAGCGGTGATTGAACACTGCCGCGCCCACCTGGCACGCTTCAAGGTGCCCAAGCGCATTATCTTCGGGCCTATCCCCAAGACCTCTACCGGCAAGATCCAGAAGTTTCTGCTGCGCCAGCAAACCAACGCTGCCGCCGCCATCCAGTAACCCGCCGCACCGGCAGCGCCTGCGGCCAACCCTGCAACAGGGGTGTTCTGGTTGGCTGCATCGTGCCGGCATGGCAGGCCTCGTAGCTACGCTGCGAACATTTCCCCCTTATACCCCGCTTCGGCGGGGATTTTTTTGCCTTGTCGCCCACGCGCATTTGTTGCAAGGCTGCCACGCCAGTGGGCCCGAAGCGGCTGCCACACAGCGCAATACCCCCTGCCAGACGGCTCTCTGGGCCCAATCATGCCCCGTTCATGTTTCGTTACATTTCACACACAGTTGCGCAAGGTTGACAGGGAATCATCAAGCATAAGCGAGTAAATGCTCGACACCAGCCGCCACAGAGCGGCCCCCCGCAGTAACACAACCGAGAAACAGGAGAGATCATGACTGGCAATGCAACACACGCCATCCGGCAACACCCGCAATTCGCCACCCTGGTGAAGAAGCGCTCTACCCTGGCCTGGACCCTGGCCGCGCTCACCCTGGGTATTTATTACCTGTACATGCTGGTGGTGGCCCTGGCACCCGACACCCTGCGCCAGGCACTGCATGGTGGTGGCGTGTTAACACTGGGCGTGCCGGTAGGCGCTGCCATCATCGTGTTTACCTGGGCACTGACCGGTTATTACGTATACCGCGCCAATACCGAGTTCGACCGCCTGACCGCCACCATCCTGCAGGAGAGCCAGCCATGATGCGCACCCTCGCTACCCTGCTGGCGCTATCGGCCAGCCCACTGGCCCTGGCCGGCCCTGCCGTAGCTGGCGCCGTGGAAAAACAGCCACTGAATGTGGCCGCCATCGGCATGTTCATGGTGTTTGTGGTGCTGACCCTGGGCATTACTTATTGGGCGTCGCGCCGCACCCGCTCCGCTAGTGACTTCTATACCGCAGGCGGCGGCATCACCGGCTTCCAGAACGGCCTGGCCATTGCCGGCGATTACATGTCGGCCGCTACCCTGCTGGGCCTGTCCAGCATGGTGTTTGCCAAAGGCTACGATGGCTTCATCTACACCGTGGGCTTCTTTGTGGGCTGGCCCATCATTACCTTCCTGATGGCCGAGCGCCTGCGTAACCTGGGGCGCTTTACCTTTGCCGATATCGCCAGCTACCGGCTGGACCAGACCAAAATCCGCACCTTTGCCGCTTTTGGCTCGCTCACCGTGGTGAGCTTCTACCTGATCGTGCAGATGGTGGGTGCAGGCCAGTTGATCCAGCTGCTGTTCGGCCTGGACTACCCGGTAGCCGTGGTGGTGGTCGGCGTGGTGATGATGGCCTATGTGATTTTTGGCGGCATGATCGCCACCACCTGGGTACAGATCATCAAGGCCGTACTGCTGCTGGCTGGCGGTACCACACTGGCCTTCATGGCCATGGCGCAGTTCGGCTTCAGCTACGAAACCCTGGCACGCGAAGCCGTTACCGTGCACAAGGACGGCCTGGGCATGATGGGCCCGGGCAGCATGTTGGCCGACCCGGTGAACGTGGCGTCGATGTCGCTGGGCCTGGTATTCGGCATTGCCGGCCTGCCGCATATCCTGATGCGCTTCTTTACCGTGCCGAATGCCAAGGAAGCGCGTAAATCGGTGTTCTACGCTACCGGCTTTATCGGCTTCTTCTTCCTGGTGGTGTGCACACTGGGCTTTGCTGCGGTGGTGATCATTGGCAAAGACCCGCAATACTTCGTGAACGGCGAACTGGGTGGCAAGCTGGTAGGCGGCGGCAATATGGTGGCCATGCATCTGGCCAAAGCCGTAGGCGGCAACCTGTTCCTGGGCTTTTTGTCTGCTGTGGCGTTTGCCACCATTCTGGCCGTGGTCGCTGGCCTGGCACTGGCGGGCGCGTCGGCCATCTCGCACGACCTGTACGCTACCGTGATCAAAAAGGGCAAGGCTGACGAGAAATCCGAGCTGAAAGTGTCGCGCATTGCGGCAGTCGCCATCGGTGTACTGGCGATTGTGCTGGGCATCCTGTTCGAGAAACAGAACGTGGCCTTCCTGGTGGGCCTGACCTTCGGTGTAGCTGCATCCACCAACTTCCCTATCCTGATCCTGTCCATGTACTGGAAAGACCTGACCACCCGTGGTGCGTTGCTGGGCGGCTTTAGCGGGCTGATCTCGGCGGTCACACTGGTGATTCTGTCCAAGGCAGTATGGGTAACGGTGCTGGGCAACGAAACCGCCATCTTCCCGTACGAGCACCCGGCGCTGTTCTCCATGCCGCTGGCCTTTGCCGTGAGTATCGTGGTGTCGCTGCTGGACCGCAGTGCAGCCGCGGCTACCGAGCGTGCCCGATTTGACGACCAGTTTGTGCGCGCACAAACCGGCCACGGTGCCGCGGGCGCACACAACCACTAAGCAGACCACTTGCGGCCAACGTTGGCCGCAAGCCAGCACAGCCACCCTGCGGGGTGGCTTTTTCATGCCCTTGCCACAAAGCAAAACCGCCTGCCAGCTTACGCTGACAGGCGGTTTGTCTACCCTGTGGTAACAGGGCTATCTGGCTTAGGCGCCGGATTTCAGACCGAAGTCACCTTGAGCAGCCGGGGCTGCAGGATTGTCCAGCAAAGCCTTGATGGACAGACGAACGCGGCCGCGGTCGTCCATCTCAATGGCTTTTACTTTCACGATCTGGCCTTCTTTCAGGTAGTCGGACACGTTCTTGATGCGCTCGTGAGCGATCTGCGAAATGTGTACCAGACCATCTTTGCCCGGCATGATGGACACGATGGCGCCCACGTTGTTGTCCAGAATCTTCACTACCGGGCCTTCGTAGACTTTGCCTACTTCAACTTCAGCGGTGATTTCTTCGATACGCTTCTTGGCAGCTTCAGCGCCTTCGTTGGACACGGAGGCGATGGTGATGGTGCCGTCTTCTTCGATGTTGATCTCGCAGCCGGTATCTTTGGTGATGGCGCGGATGGTTTCACCACCTTTACCGATCACTTCGCGGATTTTCTCCGGGTTGATCTTCATCACGTACAGACGCGGCGCGTGGGTGGACAGCTCTTGCGGGCCTTCGATGGCTTCTTTCATGTGACCCAGGATATGCAGGCGACCGTCTTTGGCTTGTTCCAGCGCGATCTGCATGATTTCCTTGGTGATGCCCTGGATCTTGATATCCATCTGCAGGGCAGTCACGCCAGCAGCGGTACCGGCTACCTTGAAGTCCATATCGCCCAGGTGATCTTCGTCACCCAGGATATCGGTCAGCACGGCAAAGCGGTTGCCTTCCAGAATCAGGCCCATGGCGATACCGGCAACGTGGGCTTTCAGCGGTACACCGGCGGACAGCAGTGCCAGGCAGCCACCGCACACGGAAGCCATCGACGAAGAGCCGTTGGATTCGGTGATTTCGGACACCACACGCATGGTGTAGCCGAACTCGGTTTCGGACGGCAGCACTTGTGCCAGTGCACGCTTGGCCAGGCGGCCGTGGCCGATTTCGCGGCGTTTTGGCGGGCCCATGCGGCCAGCTTCACCGGTGGAGTACGGCGGGAAGTTGTAGTGCAGCATGAAGCGGTCGGTGTATTCGCCGGCCAGCGCGTCGATGATCTGCTCGTCTTGCTTGGTGCCCAGGGTGGTGGTCACGATCGCCTGGGTTTCACCACGGGTGAACAGCGAGGAGCCGTGTACACGTGGCAGCACGCCGGTACGGATGGCGATCGGGCGTACAGTGCGGGTGTCGCGGCCGTCGATGCGCGGCTCGCCAGACAGGATCTGGCCACGGACGATTTCGGCTTCCAGCGATTTGAAGATGCCTTTGATCTCGTTAGCCACCAGGGTGTCGGTGTCTTCGGTGATCAGTGCGGCCTTCACGGCAGCCCAGGCAGCGTTCAGCGCTTCGGAGCGGGCGCCTTTCTGGCGGATGCGGAAAGCGTTGGCAATGGCTTCGCCGGAAATGTCACGGATCTGGGCGATCAGTGCTTCGTTCTTGGCCGGGGCTTCCCAGTCCCACATTACCGGGTTCACTTCGTCAGCGAACTCGTTAATGGCGGTAATGGCAGCCTGCATCTGGTCGTGGCCAAATACCACGGCACCCAGCATCACGGCTTCGGACAGTTCTTTGGCTTCGGACTCAACCATCAGCACGGCACGCTCGGTACCGGCGACAACCAGATCCATTTCCGAGGTCAGCAGCTCGGTTTTGGTCGGGTTCAGGATGTACTCGCCATTGGCGTAACCTACGCGCACGGCACCGATCGGGCCGTTGAACGGCAGGCCGGAGATGGCCAGGGCAGCGGAGGCACCGATCATGGCAGGGATGTCGGAATCCACTTCCGGGTTCAGCGACATCACAGTGGCCACGATTTGTACGTCGTGGTAGAAGCCTTCCGGGAACAGCGGGCGAATCGGGCGATCGATCAGGCGGCTGGTCAGGATTTCTTTCTCGGACTGTTTGCCTTCACGCTTGAAGAAACCGCCAGGGATCTTGCCGGCAGCGTAAGTACGCTCCAGGTAATCTACGGTCAGCGGGAAGAAATCCTGGCCCGGCTTCACGTTTTTGGAGCCCACAACAGAAACCAGAACCACGGTATCTTCTACCGACACCAGTACCGCGCCGGAGGCCTGGCGCGCTACTTCGCCGGTTTCCAGGGTAACGGTATGTTTGCCGTACTGGAACGACTTGGTAATTTTGTTAAACACTTGAGGTGCCCTTCATTAGGTACTTTATGCAACGGGAACCCCTACGAATCGGCACCAGCATGATGCAGATTTATAGAGGCTCCCCCCGTTGACTCAATAACTTACAGATACTGCTACTGCAGAAACGAAAAAGTCGCAGACGGGCTGCGACTTTTTCGAATTCAAACCGATTACTTGCGCAGACCCAGACGAGCGATCAGAGCGCGGTAGCCTTCAGCATCGGTACGCTTGAGGTAGTCAAGCAGACGACGACGACGGCTCACCAGTTTCAGCAGGCCACGACGGCTGTGGTGATCCTTGGTGTTGGCTTTGAAGTGCGGAGTCAGGTCATTGATACGAGCGGTCAGCAGAGCCACTTGAACTTCGGTGGAACCGGTGTCGTTTTCTTTACGCTGGAAATCTTTAACGATGACTGCTTTTTTTTCGGCGTTCATTGCCATGAGGAATTACTCCAATATCGGTTTAGGGCGGTAAAGCCCGACAAGTGCGGCGAGCCGGAACCCACCTACACTTCACACAGCGGCTGCCGGAGCAGCCGTTACCCGGACCGGGTGCAACAGACTGTCGTCTCTTGCCTCGGCCAGCCCGAGAAATTCTCGCGTTGCCTCGCGGTATACGCGAAAACGGCGCATTGTCTCACATTTTTCCGGCGCACGCACGGCCTGGCCGTGACAAAAACGCTCGGCGTCGCGCGCAGGCAGGGTCTGCTCGTCAAAATGCGCCACCAGCACGTCTATCGGCAGCAAAAGTTGGCCGCGCGCTTCGGCGGGCGTGGCTTCCAGCTGCTCAAGCGTGATGGCGTTTTCCAGCAGGAAACCACCCGTCGTGGTGCGGCGCAGGCCGGTAAGGTGCGCACCGCAGCCCAGCATCTCGCCAATGTCCTGCCCCAGCGTGCGGATATAGGTGCCTTTGCTGCACAGCACGTCGATCACGGCGGTCGTGCCGTCGAACGAGATCAAATCGATACGATGAATGGTGACATCGCGCGCCTCGCGCTTGATCTCGATACCCTCTCGCGCGTACTCGTACAGCGCCTTGCCCTGATGCTTCAGCGCCGAATACATGGGCGGCACCTGGCTGATGGGCCCGGTATGCGCGGCGATGGCGGCCTGCAACTGCGGCAGCGTAAACGCTACCGGGCGCTGCAGTACCACTTCGCCCTCGATATCGCCGGTGGTGGTGACTTCGCCAAACTTTACCGTAGCGCGGTAACCCTTGTCGGCATCCAGCAGATACGAGGAAAACTTGGTGGCCTCACCAAAGCACAGCGGCAGCAAGCCGGTGGCCAGCGGGTCCAGCACACCGGTATGGCCGCCCTTGGCCGCACTGTACAACCAGCGCGCGCGCTGCAGGGCGGTGTTGCTACTGAGCAGATAAGGCTTGTCCAGCAGCAAAACGCCATTGATCGGCAGCTTTACGCGACGCGGTGCACTCATGCTTTATCGCTACCCGCTTCGCCCTCGTCGCCGTCTTCGGCGTCAAGGTTGGCCGCATCGTCGTGTTCGACGGTGGTGGCATTGCCATTCACTTCGTCAATCAGGCGGCTCATGTACACACCGCGCTCGATGGAGTCGTCGTAGACAAAGTGCAGCTGCGGGGTGGTAAAGATCTGCAGCACGCGGCCAATACCGTTGCGCAGGTAACCGGCGGCGCTTTCCAGCGCTTCCTGGGTGATCTCGCGTTTGTTCTCGTCCATCACGGTGTAGAACACCTTGGCGTGCGAGTAGTCACGGGTAACGTCTACGGCCGTGATAGTGACCCAACCCACGCGCGGGTCTTTCAGGCCCTTGCGGATCAGCTCGGCCAGCTCGCGCTGGATCTGCTCGGCGATACGGTCCGAGCGGGAAAAACCTTTTTTGGCTTTAGCCATGGTCTGATACTCCTGGCCACCCGACACACCACGGCATCCGGACTGCCGGCTAGCCGGCGCATCGCGATGCATGGCGATGGTTGTGGTGGCTGAAACAAGAAAAGGCGAGTGCCCGCCGGCCATGCGGCCAACCTGGCACCCGCCTCTATATCACTGCATTACAGAGAACGTGCGACTTCCACGATCTCGAACACTTCCAGCTGGTCGCCTTCCTGGATATCGTTGAAGTTCTTCAGCATCAGGCCGCATTCGTAGCCTTGCTTCACTTCTTTCACGTCGTCCTTGAAGCGCTTCAGGGAGTCCAGCTCGCCGGTGTGAACCACCACGTTGTGACGGATCAGGCGGATGCTTGCAGCACGCTTGATGATGCCATCGGTCACCATGCAACCTGCGATATTGCCAACCTTGGACACGGAGATCACCTGACGGATTTCCACGGTACCAATGATCTGCTCTTTCTTCTCAGGTGCCAGCATGCCGGACATGGCGGCTTTCACGTCGTCTACCACATCGTAAATGATGTTGTAGTAACGGATTTCCACGCCTTCGCTCTCGGCCAGCTTGCGGGCGGCAGCATCGGCACGGGCGTTGAAGCCCACCACGATGGCCTTGGACGCAATCGCCAGGTTGATGTCGGACTCGGAAATGCCACCCACACCGGAGTGCAGGATGTTGACGCGCACTTCTTCGGTAGACAGCTTTTGCAGGCTGCCAGCCAGCGCTTCGTACGAACCCTGTACGTCTGCCTTGATAATGATAGGCAGGTTCTGCACTTCGCCTTCGGACATCTGGGCAAACATGTTTTCCAGCTTGGCTGCTTGCTGCTTGGCCAGGCGCACATCACGG
This sequence comes from Vogesella perlucida, assembly GCF_979366545.1. Classification (NCBI taxonomy): domain Bacteria; kingdom Pseudomonadati; phylum Pseudomonadota; class Betaproteobacteria; order Neisseriales; family Chromobacteriaceae; genus Vogesella; species Vogesella perlucida. The sequence goes on along the minus strand of NZ_CEETRO010000002.1, from coordinate 204,837 downwards.
AACTTGCCCGCACGGAACAGGGCGATTTCACGCGCCTTCTTCTCGTCGGCCAGCACCATGGCGTCTTCACCGGCAGACGGCACATCGGACAGACCCAGGATTTCTACCGGGATAGCCGGGCCGGCTTCGTCGATCGGCTTGCCGTTTTCGTCCACCATGGCACGCACGCGGCCAAAGGCGGTACCAGCCAGCACGATGTCGCCCTTCTTCAGGGTACCGGACTGTACCAGCAGGGTCGCTACCGGACCACGGCCTTTGTCCAGACGTGCTTCCACGATAATGCCCTTGGCAGGCGCATCGACGGCAGCGGTCAGTTCCAGCACTTCGGCTTGCAGCAGGATGGCTTCCAGCAGCGCATCAATGTTCAGGCCCATTTTGGCGGACACTTCGATGAACTGGGTATCACCACCCCAGTCTTCCGGCACCACTTCATGGGCAACCAGTTCCTGGCGGATACGCTCGGCGTTGGCGCCTTGTTTATCGATCTTGTTCACTGCCACCACGATAGGTACACCGGCCGCTTTGGCGTGGTGAATCGCTTCGATGGTTTGCGGCATGACGCCGTCGTCAGCAGCCACTACCAGCACCACGATATCGGTGGCCTTGGCACCACGGGCACGCATGGCGGTAAACGCTTCGTGACCCGGGGTATCCAGGAAGGTGATCATGCCGCGGTCGGTTTCTACGTGGTAGGCACCGATATGCTGGGTAATGCCACCCGCTTCGCCGGCTGCTACCTTGGCGCGACGGATGTAATCCAGCAGCGAGGTCTTACCGTGGTCCACGTGACCCATCACGGTTACCACCGGCGGACGGGAAATCTGCTCGGCGACTTCGATGGTTTCGCCGTCGGCCAGGTAGGCTTCCGGATCATCCGCCTGGGCAGCTTTACCCACGTGGCCCATTTCTTCCACGATAATCAGCGCGGTTTCCTGGTCCAGCACTTGGTTGATGGTCACCATCATGCCCATCTTCATCAGTACCTTGATCACCTCGGCGGCTTTCACGGCCATACGGTGAGCCAGATCACCTACGGTGATGGTTTCCGGCACCAATACTTCGTGCACGATAGGCTCGGTTGGTGCCTGGAAGGCGTGCTGGTTATTGCTGTTCTTGTGCTTGCCGCCGGACTTGCGCGATTTCCAGTCGTTGCTGGTATCGCCACCACGGGTTTTCAGGCCTTTGCCTTTCTTACCGTCATTCCAGTCTTTGCTGCCACCCTTCTTGGCCGGGCCACGCTTGTCGCCTGGACGCGCATCGCCAGCGGGTGCAGGTGCCGTGGTTGCGGCAGCCGGGCCGCGAGCGGGTGCGGCACCGCCAGCAGCAGGGCGAGCACCCTGGCCTGCCGGACGCGCCTGGCCAGCTTGACCCGGGCGTTGACCTTGACCGGCCGGGCGTTGGCCCTGGCCTGCCGGGCGATCGCCACGCGGTGCATCGGTACGTTGGCCGGCGGCAGCTGGCTGCATGCGCGGCTGGGTAGGCTTGGCCGAACGTGGCAGTTCTTCTGCTTTCGGCTCTGGCTTGGCTTCTACCACCGGCTTGGCAGGGGCAGCAGCTTCGGCTTTGGCAGCCAGACGGCGAGCTTCACGCTCCTGCTTTTCACGCAGCAGCGCTTGCTGGCGAGCACGGAATTCTGCCTGGCGGCGCTCTTCTGCAGCGCGGGCATCCATTTCTTCCTGGCTCAAGATGGAAGTCGGCGCCGGGCGCGTCAGCGTAGGCTGCTTCACCGGGGCGACAGGGGCGGCAGCTTCGGCTACCGGCTTGGCGGCTGGCTTGGCTTCTGCCTTTTTCTCTTCCACTTTCTTTTCTTCAACCTTGGGCTGGGCTGGCTTGGCGGCCACTGGGGCAGCTTCCGGCTTGGCAACTTCGGCTACCGGGGCGGCAACCTGTGGTGCCACTTCAGCGACCGGCTCTGCAGCCTTGGGGGCTTCCACAGCAGGGGCTGCAGCAGCAGGCTGGTCTTCCGGACGCACAAAAGTACGCTTCTTGCGGGTTTCCACTTTGACAGTGCTGCCTGCGGCAGTGTGGATCTCGCTGGTTTGCTTACGGGTCAGGGTTACTTTGCCTTCGTCACGTGCGCCATGCGACGTTTTCAGAAAGTCCAGCAACTGCTTTTTATCCTGCTCGGTCAGCGTGTCATCAAAACCACGCTTGCCTACACCTGCGTTTTTCAACTGTTCCAGAAGACGTTCCGGGGACAAGTTCAGCTCACTCGCAAACTGCTTTACATTCGTTAAAACCATGCGTATTCCTAATTCCTTCTAGCAATCGATCCGTTTGCGGGGCTGGCTCAGTTGAACCAGTGTTCGCGGGCTTTCATGATGAGCGCGCGCGCCGCATCGGCATCCATGCCTGTCATGTCGACCAGATCGTCAACGGCGAGATCGGCCAGGTCGTCACGGGTGGTCACGCCGTTTTCGGCCAGTTTGCGTACCAGCTCGGCATCCAGTCCTTCCAGATCCTTGAGCTCGTCGGCCACTTCTTCCACTTTTTCTTCCGAAGCAATTGCCAGGGTCAGGATGGCATCACGCGCACGGCTACGCAGCTCGTTTACCAGCGCATCATCGAAACCATCGATTTCCAGCATTTCGGAAATTGGCACATAGGCCACTTCTTCCAGTGTTGCAAAGCCTTCCTGCACCAGCAGGGCAGCCATTTCTTCGTCCACACCAAGATGACGGATGAAGTGCTCGCGCAGCTTGGCATCTTCTTCCAGGTGTTTTTCTTCCGCTTCGGTCACGGTCAGGATGTTCAGGTTCCAGCCGGTCAGCTCGGCAGCGAGCTTCACGTTCTGGCCGCCACGGCCGATCGCCAGGGCCAGCTGTTCTTCCTCTACCACCACATCCATGGTGTGGCTGTCTTCGTCCACCATGATGCGGTTCACTTCTGCCGGGGACAGCGCGTTGATCACGAACTGTGCCGGCTCTGGTGCCCACAGCACGATATCGATACGCTCGCCGGCCAGTTCCTGGGTAACAGCCTGAACGCGGGAACCGCGCATGCCGATGCAGGTACCTTGCGGGTCCAGACGCGGATCGTTGGACTTCACGGCCATCTTGGCGCGCATACCCGGGTCACGGGCTGCTTCCTTGATTTCCAGCATGCCTTCTTCGATTTCCGGCACTTCCAGCTCGAACAGCTTCACCAGGAACTCGCGCGAGGTACGCGACAGCACCAGCTGCGGGCCACGACCCAGGCGGTCGATGCGCATCAGGTAAGCCTTGACGCGGTCACCCACGCGCAGGTTTTCCTTCGGAATCATCTGGTCGCGCGGCAGGACGGCTTCCAGCTTGCCGCATTCCACAATGGCATTGCCACGCTCGATGCGTTTGATGGTACCGGTGATCAGGCTTTCACGGCGCTGCAGGAACTCGTTCAGCACCTGCTCGCGCTCGGCATCGCGAATTTTCTGCAAGATGACTTGTTTGGCAGCCTGGGCGCCAATACGGCCGAATTCGACGGCTTCCATCGACTCTTCGATCACGCCACCCAGCTCGGCGCGCGGGTCGCGCTCTCGAGCCTCTTCCAGGCTCAGCTCGCGGTCTTCGTATTCCAGCGCTTCGGCATCCACAACAGTCCAGCGGCGGAAAGTCTGATACTGACCATTGTGACGGTCGATCTCTACGCGGACATCCAGCTCATCTTCGTTAAACTTCTTTTTGGTGGCAGAAGCCAGTGCCAGCTCCAGCGCGGAAAAAACCACCTCGCGGCTAACGTTTTTCTCGCTTGCCAGAGCATCAACCAACAGCAAAATCTCGCGACTCATGCAATCCTCCAAATTCCGTATTCTTGTTCGCGGCCAACGTCCTGCGAATTAAAACTCCGGCTCCAGCCGTGCTTTATCGATATTCGCCAGGGGAATGGCCACGGTGCGACCATCTTCCACCACCAGGCTGACAACGCCATCGGCGATGCCAGCGATACGACCCTGAAAACGCTTCTGCTGTTCGATAGGCAGGCGGGTACGAATCTTGGCAAGACTGCCGGTGAAACGCACATAGTCCGCTTCTTTCTTCAGCGGACGATCCAGGCCGGGCGAGGAAACTTCCAGACGCTCGTAGTCAACATTTTCGACCATGAACAGACGCGTCAGGTGATTACTCACGCTGACGCAATCTTCTACGGTAATGCCGCCCGGTTTATCCATAAACACGCGGAAACCACCCCCCGGGGTCATTTCAAAATCTACAAGCTCATACCCCAAACCGGGCAGCGTGTTCTCGAGCAGCAAACGTACATCCATGGGCATCCAATTCCAGAAAAGAAAAATGGGCGAAGAACCGCCCATCCCTAAAATGCCGCGATTATAAACCACTCTGCGACAAAAGAAAACTGAGGTCTCAGGCCGCAAACCAAGCACATGCTTTGCACCAGATGAGACATACGGTACAGTTGCCCTGCGTTCCGAAACGAACGTTTGCCAAAACAATCTATATTTGAGTCTGCAGCAAGCAGATCCCCACAGACGCCACCCGCAAACGACAAGAGGTGGCGGCAAATCCAACACGATGGAGAAGACTAGTGCCATGGAAAAAATCTGGCTGAAGAATTACCAGGCAGGTGTTGCCGCAGAGATTGACATCAACGAATTCAAGTCGGTGTCCGAGGTATTCGAACGTAGCGCGGTCAAGTTCCGCGACCGCCCGGCACTGGCCTGCATGGACAAGATCCTGAGCTATGGCGAGCTCGACCAACTGTCAGCCAACTTTGCCTCCTACCTGCAGAACACGCTGGGCCTGGCCAAAGGCAGCCGCGTCGCCATCATGATGCCCAACCTGCTGCAATACCCGGTAGCGGTCTTTGGCACCCTGCGCGCCGGCTGCACGGTGGTAAACGTCAACCCGCTGTACACCCCGCGCGAGCTGGAACACCAGCTGAAGGACTCCGGCGCCGACACCATCGTGATTCTGGAGAACTTTGCCAATGTACTGGAGCAGGTACTGCCAAGAACACCCGTTAAAAACGTGGTGATTGCCAGTATTGGTGACATGCTGGGCTTCCCCAAGCGCCTGATTGTCAATTTCGTGGTGCGCAAGGTGAAAAAGATGGTGCCGCCTTGGCATATTGCCAAGCACACCAGTTTTAACGATGCCCTGGCTGCAGGCGCCCGCCAGCCGATGCGCAAGGTAGACATCAGCCACGACGATATCGCCTTCCTGCAATACACCGGCGGCACCACCGGCGTGTCCAAAGGCGCCATGCTGACCAACGCCAACATCATTGCCAACATGCTGCAAGCTGGCGAGTGGGTAAAACACTCGGTACGTGAAGGCCAGGAAATCATCGTTACCGCCCTGCCGCTGTACCACATCTTCTCGCTGACTGCGAACCTGATGGTCTTTACCGAGCTGGGCGCCATGAGCGTGCTGATTACCAACCCGCGCGACATTCCGGGCTTTGTCAAAGAACTGAAAAAGTACAAGGTCACGGCCATCACCGGTGTCAACACGCTGTTTAACGCCCTGCTGAATAACCCGGACTTCAAAACCGTGGACTTCTCCACCTGGCGCCTGGCACTGGGCGGTGGCATGGCAGTACAAAAAGCCGTGGCCGACAAATGGAAAGACATCACCGGCACCCCGCTGATCGAAGCTTACGGCCTGACCGAAACCAGCCCGGCGGCGTGCATCAACCCGCTGGACCTGAAAGCGTACAACGGCACTATTGGCGTACCGATCCCGTCCACCGACATCCAGATCCGCGACAATGAAGGCCGTGAAGTAGCACAGGGCGAGTCGGGCGAGCTGTGCATCCGCGGCCCGCAGGTGATGAAGGGCTACTGGAACCGCCCGGAAGAAACTGCCAAAGTCATCGATAGTCAGGGCTTTCTGGCTACCGGCGACATGGCCATCGTGACCCCGGAAGGCTTTGTTAAGCTGGTAGACCGCAAGAAAGACATGATTCTGGTGTCCGGCTTCAACGTGTACCCGAACGAAATCGAAGACGTGGTCGCCCTGCACCCTGGTGTGCTGGAAGTAGCCTGCATTGGCGTGCCGGATGACAAGTCGGGCGAGGTGGTGAAGGTGTTTGTGGTGAAGAAAGACCAGGCGCTGACCGAGGCCGACATACTGAGCCACTGCCGTGCCAACCTTACCGGCTACAAAGTGCCCAAGTCGGTAGAGTTCCGCCTGGAGCTGCCCAAAACCAACGTAGGCAAGATCCTGCGCCGCGCCCTGCGCGATGCCGAGGTCAAGCAATAACACCACCCGGCCACCACAAAACGCCCCGCCTGGTTTACCAGCGGGGCGTTTTGCATGTTACCGGCGCCAGCCGCCGCGGCTATCTACGGGCGTTGCTTCCCACCACACCCGCCGCCAATGCGGCCAACCCTGACAGGGTCAAAATTGCCAGCCAGCCCCGCACCCGTGCGCACACAGGGGTATTTCACGCTAGACTAGCGGCCTGACACCCTATTGTGAAAGCACACTGCACACCATGCTGATGCTGCCTTTTTTCAAACTCATGGCCGACAAAAAGGCCAGCGACCTGTTTTTTTCCTGCGGCACGCCACCCCAGATCAAGATAGACGGGCAAACCGTACCGGTAAACGACAAAGCCCTGAGTGCAGAAAACGTCAAACGCTTGGCCTACAGCCTGATGAGCGAGGACGAGATTGCCCGCTTTGAGGCGGAACTGGAAATGAACTTTGGCCGCCAGATCGACGGCCTGGGCAACTACCGCGTCAATATCTTCCGCCAGCGCGGGCACGTGGCCATGGTAATACGCTACATCACCCCCACCGTCCCCAGCCTGGACAACCTGAACCTGCCCGACTCGCTGAAAGACCTGATCCGTCAGCGCCGCGGCCTGATCTTTATCGTGGGCTCCACCGGCTCCGGCAAAAGCTCCACCGTGGCGGCCATGCTGGAATACCGCAACCAGACGCAGGCAGGCCATATCCTCACCGTGGAAGACCCGGTGGAATTCATCTTCGAACACAAGCGCGCCATCATTAACCAGCGCGAAATCGGCGTAGACACCCACAGCTACGAAAATGCGCTGAAAAACGCCATGCGTGAAGCGCCCGACGTGCTGATGATCGGCGAAATACGCGACGCCGAAACCCTGACCTACGCCATCAACTACGCCCAGTCCGGCCACTTGTGCATCTCCACCCTGCACGGCAATAACAGCTACCACACGCTGAACCGCATCATCAGCTTCTTCCCGCTGGAAAACCGCAATGCCCTGCTGATGGACCTGGCCGCCACGCTAAAAGCCGTGGTGTCGCAGCGCCTGGTGCAAACCGTGGACGGCAAGCGTCGCCCGGCGATGGAGATCATGTTCAACACCGCCCACGTATCGGAGCTGATCCGCAATGGCGAGATCGACAAGATCAAGGAAGCCATCGAAAGCAGCATGAGCGAAGGCTCGCAAACCTTCGAGCAGTCACTGTTCCGCCTCTATAAAGACGGCCTGATCTCGCTTGATGAAGCGCTGCAAAACGCCGACTCGCCCACTAACCTGTTCTGGCTGGTCAATCACGACAGCAACAGCAATGCGAGCGGCAAGCAGGGCGACAACACCACTTTTTCCGGCTTTACACTGAACCACTGACCCCACCCATGATTACCCTCTACGGCATTCCCAACTGCGATACCGTCAAGAAAGCCCGCACCTGGCTCACCCAGCAGGGGCTGGATTTCACCTTTCACGACTTCAAAAAACAAGGCATAGGCGAAGCCACACTGCGCACCTGGATCGCCAGCATTGGCCTGGACAAGCTGATCAACCGTGCCGGTACCACCTGGCGTGCGCTGGACGACGCAGAAAAAGCCCTGGCGGCCAACCCTGACACCGCCATTGCCCTGTTGCAGGCCAAACCATCGCTCATCAAGCGCCCGGTGCTGGATAATGCCGGCAAGCTGCGCGTGGGCTTTAAAGAAGCCGACTACGCCACGGAGTTCAACCTATGAGCAGCACACTCGACCTCACCCGGGCACTGATCCGCCAGGACTCCATCACCCCGCGCGATGAAGGCTGCCAGGACATGATGATTGCCCGCCTCGAAGACCTGGGCTTCACCATCGAACGCATGCCGTTTGGTGATGTAAGCAACTTCTGGGCGCATCGCGGCCACGGCGCACCGGTACTGTGTTTTGCCGGCCATACCGACGTGGTGCCCACCGGCCCGCTGGACAAATGGGACAGCCACCCGTTTGAGCCTACTATCCGCAACGGCCACCTGTTCGGCCGCGGCGCTGCCGACATGAAAGCCTCGCTGGCCGCGTTTATCACCGCCAGCGAACGCTTCATTGCGGCCAACCCCGACCACGCCGGCACCCTCGCCTTCCTGATTACCTCGGACGAAGAAGGCGTGGCCGCCGACGGTACCGTGCGCGTGGTAGACGAGCTGGCGGCACGCGGCCAGCAACTGGACTACTGCATTGTGGGCGAGCCCACCTCGTCGCAAGTGTTCGGCGATACCATCAAGAACGGCCGCCGCGGCTCGCTGTCCGGCCACCTGATCGTGCATGGCATCCAGGGCCATATCGCCTACCCGCACCTGGCCAAAAACCCCATCCATCTGGCGGCCCCGGCACTGGCCGAGTTGGCCGCAGAGGTATGGGACCACGGAAATGACTACTTCCCGCCCACCAGCTGGCAAGTATCGAATATCCACGCCGGCACCGGCGCCACTAACGTGATTCCGGGCAGCTGCGAGATCAAGTTCAACTTCCGCTTTTCTACCGAAAACACGGCAGAGACCTTGAAAGACCGCCTGCACGCCATCCTGGACAAACACCAGCTGGCCTACGAGCTGCACTGGGCGCTGTCGGGCAACCCGTTCATCACGGCACCCGGCGCGCTCACGGACGCTATCAGCCAGGCGATCGTTGACACCTGCGGCGTAACGCCAGAGCTGAACACCACCGGCGGCACCTCGGACGGCCGTTTCATCAAACGCATCGCGCGCGAGCTGGTGGAATTCGGCCCGATCAACGCCAGCATTCACAAGCTGAACGAATGCGTATGCGTGGATGATATCGAGCCGCTGGCCTGCGTCTACGAAAAAACGCTGCACACGCTGATGCGCTGATCACCAGCCCCGCAGGGCTAATGTCAGTCAGTTAACGCTGACTGGCGTCTTTTTTGGCTAGGGGTTTGCTTTGTTCAGGCGTGCTTTTGTGTCCGCGATGCGGACGATGTTTAAGTGCCGGTTCCGCCCGTGACCGAGCGAGGCAAGCGCAGCGTCGCGAGGGAATAAGACGGGAAAGGGGGCGGATTGCCGCCCCCTTTTCTATCGCTGAGCGAATCAAAGATTCGCACGCAGACCCCGCAACCCGGGGCTGCTCGAAACCCCGTCCAAAATGGCACGCCCCAGGCGCCGCCGAACTCACATCGCTGAGCAAATCAAAGATTTGCACGCAGATCGCTAACGGCTCGGGACTCAAACAAATCGGCGTCTTGCGCGTGCGAATCTTCGATTCGCTCAGCACAACCCTGGGGCGCACCATTTTGACCGGCTCGCGCCAACGGGATGGGGTGCCGCACCCACGCCCTTTTACTTGACGGCCAGGCATACTCTCTTAACTGACTGGCATTACCCCGCAGGGCAGGCTTTTTGCTAGCAGGTACTGGCCGCCTAGCTCACACTGCGCCGCTCGTACATGGCCTGGGCCAGCGTGCCCGGGTCGACGTTCTCCAGCTCGCCCCCCACCGGCATGCCACGGGCGATGCGGCTGACGCGCAGGCCGTGCGCCTGCAGCATCTCGCTGATCAGGTGCGCGGTGACCTCACCTTCGGCGGTAAAGTTGGTGGCAATGATCACCTCCTCCACCACGCCATCCACGGCACGGGCGATCAGTTTTTCCAAGTCGATATCCTTGGGGCCGATACCGTCCATGGGCGACAGGCGCCCCATCAGCACAAAGTACAGGCCGTCGTAGCAGCGCGTCTGCTCCAGCATCAGCAGATCAGCCGGCATTTCCACCACGCACAGCAGGTCCTGCCGGCGCTCGGCGTCGGCGCATACATTGCACAGCGGGCTTTCGCTAAAGGTATGGCAGCGCTGGCAATGGCGCAGGTTCAGCAGCGCGTGATCCAGCGCCCGCGCCAGCTTGTCGGCACCGCCACGGTCTTTTTGCAGCAGGTGAAACGCCATGCGCTGCGCGGATTTGGGGCCGACGCCGGGCAGGACTTTCAGCGCCGCTATCAGCTGGTCGAGCGAGGGCGGGTTTTTCATGGGCGCTCCAGTAAAAAAGGTTGGCCGCAAGCAGCAGCCTGCGGCCAACCTTTCAGGTCATCAAGCGGTCAGAACGGCAGCTTCATGCCGGCCGGCAGGTTCATGCCAGCAGTAAAGCCGGACATGCGCTCGGACGAAGTGGCTTCGGCCTTGCGGCTGGCGTCGTTAAACGCAGCGGCGATCAGGTCTTCCAGCATGTCTTTGTCTTCCTTGGCATCGGCCAGCAAATCGTCGCTGATGATGACACGGCGGGTAACGTGCGCGCAGCTCATCACCACTTTTACCAGGCCGTTACCCGCCTGGCCTTCTACGTCGATTTGCGCCAGTTCTTCTTGCGCCTTTTTCATGTTTTCCTGCATTTGCTGCGCCTGTTTCATCAGGCCTGCGATACCGGCTTTACCAAACATTGTTTCTACTCCTGTACGGGTTGTACTGTCTCGGCGAGCAGCATGGCGCCCATTTCCTGCACCAGCTGCTGTACGACCGGGTCGTTTTCCATGTGTTGACGCGCACCAGCCAGCTGCTCACGCTTGAAGCGTGCGTCGCGCATGGCGGGGGTCTCCATATCGAGGGTCTCTACTGACACCCTCAGTTCAATGCTCTGGCCGAGATACTCGCCCAGAACGCTTTTCAACTTGTCCTGATAATCGCGCGTGGCCATAGTGCGAAAGCCTTCCGGCACCGCCAGCTCGAATACTTTGCCATCCCAGTGTTTCAGCGCGGCGTTTTGCGCCAGCATGCGGGCGGCGCCCAGCTTGTTGCCCAGGCGGCCAATCAGGCTGGCCCAGTCGCCATCGAATACCGGCGTGTCGCTCACCAGCTCGCCCGGGTCTTCGTCCATCATCATGGCGTAGGCGGGTAGCTCGTCGTCGCTGTCGATGGCGGTATCCAGCACTTCGGGCTCGGCGTCGTCATCAGCCTCGTCCGGCACCTGCTCCACGTGCACGGGGGCTGGCGAGCGGGCAGTGGCAGGCGCTGGCGACGGTACCACGGCAGCAGGCTGCTCCTCCCACGGCGCGGGCTCAGGCGGCGGGGCCTGGCGGGCTGGCGCCGCGGGGGCGGGCCGTGCGGGCTCGGGCTCCGGCTCGGGCGCAGCCGGTTTTTCGGCGGCCGCAGGGCTGCGCTCGGCTGGCTTGCCACCCAGCTGCGCCAAGGCGGCACGTGCTGGTGATACGCCGGCAGGCAAGGCTGCGCTACTGGCACCAGGGTTGGCCGCAGGCACCGGCGGGCGGGCTACCGGCAGCGGGCGGGCAGCGCTTTCACCGCCGTTTACCGGGTGAAAGGCCAGCATGCGCAGCATGCTCATGCTGAAACCGGCGTGTTCGTCTGGCGCCAGCGCCAGGTCACGGCGGCCGTGCAGGGCGATCTGGTAATACAGCTGTACGTCTTCGGCGGCCAGGCGCTGGGCCAGGGCAAAAATGGCGTCGCGCTCGGGCTCGTCGCTGGCAATGGCGGCCGGCACGGTTTGCGCCAGCGCGAGCTGGTGCAGCAGGCTGGCCAGCTCTGCCAGGGCGCTGTCAAAACCGATGCCGCGTGCGGCCAACGCTTCCACCTCACCCACCAGGCGGGGGCCGTCAGCCTCGGCCAGGGCGTCCAGCAGGGCAAACAGGTAGCGCTTGTCCACGGCACCCAGCATGGCACGTACGCCGTCTTCTTTCACTTCGCCCAAGCCATAAGCAATGGCCTGGTCCAGCAGCGATTGCGCGTCGCGCATGGAGCCGGCGGCGGCACGGCCCAGCAAGGCCAGCGCCGGGGTGTCGTAGGCAATGCCTTCCACATCCAGCATGTGTGCCAGGTGGCCGGCTACCTGCTGCGGTGTCATGTTGCGCAGGCTGAACTGCAGGCAGCGGCTCAGCACCGTTACCGGCACTTTTTGCGGGTCGGTGGTGGCCAGGATGAATTTCACGTGCGCTGGCGGCTCTTCCAGCGTCTTGAGCATGGCGTTGAAGGCACTTTTGGACAGCATGTGCACTTCATCGATGATGTAGACCTTATAGCGCCCCATGGTGGGGGTGTACTGGGCGTTTTCCAGCACTTCGCGGATGTTGTCGATACCGGTATTGGAGGCGGCGTCGATCTCCAGCAGGTCCACAAAACGGCCTGCGTCGATCTGGGTGCACGCCTGGCACACGCCACACGGCTCGGCCGTGGTGCCGGTTTCGCAGTTCAGGCTCTTGGCCAGAATACGCGCGATGGTGGTTTTGCCCACGCCACGGGTACCGGTCAGCAGGTAGGCGTGGTGCAGGCGGGATTCTTTCAGCGCATTGGACAGGGCGCGTACCACGTGCTCCTGGCCAACCAGGTCGGCAAAGCGCTTGGGGCGCCACTTTCGGGCGAGAACTTGATAGGTCATGGCGCGGAATTCTAAAGGGATTCGCCGGGTATGGCGACTATTTCAGCGCAACCGCCAGCCGCTCGGTACACAGCTGGCCATACTGGCTCCGGCGGCCTGGCACCTTATTGCCCTGCGCCCGCAGCCATGCGCGCCTGCACAAAGCGTGCGCGCATTTCCTGTGCCAGCTCGTGCGTGACCATGGCGTATAGGGTGCTCTTGTTGTAGCGGGTAATGGTGTAAAAATTATTGAGACCCAGCCAGTAGCGCGTGTCGCCCGGCGCCACTTCCAGCGGCACCAGTACGGCCAGCGCGTCGTCGCGCACCGGCGCTTGTGGCATGACGCCACGGGCTTTCAGCTCGGCCACGGTGTAGTGCAGGTTGAATTTATCCGCCACCAGCGCATCCGGCACGGTGCCGGGTACCAGCTCGGCCGGTACCACCACGTCGTCCCCGCCCAGCCAGCCGTGCTCGCGGAAGTAGTTGGCCACACTACCGATAGCATCGACAGGGTTGTTCCAGATATCACGGTGGCCATCGCCATCAAAATCCACCGCCCACTTGCGGTGGCTGGACGGCATGAACTGCGGCAGGCCCATGGCACCGGCGTAGCTGCCTTTGAGGGTGAGTGCGTTGACGTTTTCGCTGCGCGCCAAGCGGAAAAACTCGGACAGCTCGGCGCGGAAGAAGTCGGCACGGCGCGGGTAGTCGAATGCCAGCGTGGACAACGCATCGGCCAGACGGAAGCCGCCAGTATTACGGCCGTAGCGCGTTTCGATACCAATAATGGCCACGATGATTTCCGGCGGCACCTTGTAGGTATCAGCCGCCTTCTGCAGGGTGCTTTCATGCTGCTGCCAGAACGCTACGCCCTCCTGCATCAGCTTGTCGTTATAAAAGCTGGGGCGAAACTGGTACCACGGCCGCGCCGTGGACGGTTTATCCATAATGGCGATGATGTTCGGCTTGAGCTCCACATTGGCAAACACGCTTTCCAGCTCGGCACGGCTCAGCTCGCCGGTGGCAACTTGTTCGTCGATATAGCGTTGCACGTCCGGGCGCATCAGCAGCGCCACGTCGGCATGGGCAACACCGGCTGCCAGCAGGCTGGTCACGGCTAGCAGGGTTTTCAGGAGAGTCATGGGGAATACCAAGGTTGGCCGCAGCCAACACACTGCGACACAGGGGGTCAATCGTTGAAATTCAGCGCACTCGATACCAGCCGCGCGGTGATGTCCACAATCGGGATCACCCGCTCGTAGGCCATGCGGGTGGGGCCTACCACGCCCAGCGCACCCACGACCTGGCCGTTTAGCCGGTACGGGGCAATCACCACGCTGCAGTCGTCCAGCGTTACCACGCCGGACTCGTCGCCGATGAAAAGGTTCACGCCGGGGGCGCGGCGGCTTTGCTCCAGCAGCTGCAACAGCTCGGTCTTGCGCTGGAAGGTATCGAACAGCTCGCGCAGGCGGTTCAGGTCGCCGGAAAAATCGCTCACGTTCAGCAGCTTGCCCTGCCCGCTAATCACCAGGTCGTCACCACCGTGCAGCGCTTGCTGGCCAAACTGGATGGCCAGCTGCATCAGCTCGGAAATATCGCCACGCAGCTGCTGCAGCTCCTCCCCTACCCGGCTGGCCACGCCACCCAGTGCTTGCCCTGCGTAATGCTGGTTCAGGAAGTTGGCCGCTTCGATCAGCTCACTGCCGCTGTAGTCGCGTGCGGTATTGAACAGGTGGTTTTGCACATCGCCTTCCAGCGTCACCAGAATCAGCAACACCCGCCGCTCGGACAGGCGCAAAAACTCCACCTGGCGAAACGCGGCATCGGCGCGCTGCGGCGTCATCACCACGCCGGCAAACTGCGTCAGCTCGGCCAGCAGCTGCGACGCTGCCTTCACGACCCGTTTGGGGCTGTCCGGCTGCAGCGTATGCCGCAGCTCGGCCACGGCAGGCTCGGTCAGCTGTTGCACGGTCAACAGGCGGTCGACAAACAGACGGTAGCCACGCGGCGTAGGCACGCGCCCGGCCGAGGTATGCGGTGAGGCAATCAGCCCCAGCCCTTCCAGGTCGGCCAGCATATTGCGGATGGACGCCGACGACAGCTCCAGCCCCGACACCGTGGCCAGGGTTTTGGACGCCACAGGCTGGCCATCGGCGATATAACGCTCTACCAGCACCTTGAGCAAATGTTGAGTGCGATCGTTCAGCATGCTGCCATTCTGTCACAGCTTGCCCGCCAGCCAAAGGCTTTGCCGCATCACAGCCTGGCGGCGCGCCCGCCGGCTTGGTCGCGCCGCCTTTTGTGCGATAATCCGCTGATTGTATTCATCACCGCCACAGCGCTGTGGCGCGCATGCATCGCTGCCTGTCGTTTTTATTTGGCAGGCCAGATGAAAACGTACATAATCAAAAGCTGAATCGTTATCCACCCCGTTGAATGAATGGAGCAAGCATGGCAGAGCGTTCCGAAGACAAAAGCAAGGCGCTGAGTGCAGCGCTGGCGCAAATTGAAAAGCAGTTCGGCAAAGGCTCGATCATGCGCATGAGCGACAACCAGATCACCGAAAACCTGCAAGTCATCAGCACCGGCTCGCTGGGCCTGGACCTGGCACTGGGTGTGGGTGGCCTGCCGCGTGGCCGTGTGGTGGAAATCTACGGCCCGGAATCGTCCGGTAAAACCACGCTGTGTCTGCAGGTGGTTGCCGAAGCACAAAAACTGGGTGGTACCTGCGCCTATATCGATGCCGAAAACGCGCTGGACCCGCAATACGCACAAAAACTGGGCGTATCGGTAGAAGACCTGCTGATCTCGCAGCCGGACACCGGTGAACAGGCACTGGAAATCTGCGACATGCTGGTACGCTCCGGCGGCGTGGATGTCATCATTGTGGACTCGGTAGCTGCCCTGGTTCCCAAAGCCGAAATCGAAGGCGAAATGGGCGACAGCCACGTGGGCTTGCAAGCCCGCCTGATGAGCCAGGCACTGCGCAAACTCACCGGCAACATCAAGCGCACCAACACCCTGGTGGTGTTCATCAACCAGATCCGCATGAAGATCGGCGTGATGTTCGGCAGCCCGGAAACCACCACTGGCGGTAACGCCCTGAAATTCTACGCCTCGGTACGTATGGATATCCGCCGCATTGGCGGTATCAAGAAAGGCGAAGAAATCATCGGTAACGAAACCCGCGTGAAAGTGGTGAAAAACAAGGTATCGCCACCGTTCAAGCAAGCCGGCTTTGACATCCTGTACGGTGAAGGCATCAGCCGCGAGGGCGAAATCATCGAGCTGGGCGTAGAGCACGGCTTTATCGACAAATCCGGCGCCTGGTACGCCTACAACGGCCAGAAAATCGGCCAGGGCAAGGACAACACCCGCGAATGGCTGAAATCCAACCCGGCCATTGCCCAGGAAATCGAGCGCAAAATCCGCGAAGCCGTGGGTATCAAGGTAGAAATTACCGAAGGCAAGCCGGACGCAGACGAAGAGCTGCTGGACGACACCTTCGACGCCTGATGGAAAAACCGGGCAAAAGCCTGAAGGCAAGAGCCGTCGACCTTCTGTCCCGCCGCGAATATACGCGGCTGGAGCTGAAGCGGCGGCTTTCGCCTTTTGCAGAAAACGCAGAAGAAGTGGACGCCCTGCTGGACGAGCTGGCCGCCAGCCGCTGGCAAAGCGACGCCCGCTTTGCCGAACAGTTTGCCGACAGCCGCAGCCGCAAGTACGGCAGCCGCCGCGTGGCCATGGAAATGCGCGAACGTGGCGTAGACAGCGACACCATCAAGCAGACCCTGTCCAGCCACAACGACCTGGCCACCGCACGCAGCCAGTGGCTGCGCAAATTCGGCCAACCCGCCAGCGATGCCGCCGGGCGCGCCAAACAGATGCGTTTTCTGGCCAGCCGCGGCTTTGGCATGGATACCATCCGGCAAGTCATCAAAGGCTGTGACGAATGGCCGGATGACGATGCACAAAGCTAGTCAGCCAGCGCTGCTTCGATAAGCGCACCCGCCACCCGCTGTGGCCAACATAGCGCACGGCCAGCCACACACCGGCAGCAGCCGAAAATGCGCCCCGCCGTGCACAAGGTTGGCCGCAAGGCTTGCCAGCACGGTGCGCAGTTGCCACAATCGACCGATATTCACGCGTCGCGTGTCGCCGTTTTCAGAATCCGACCCAATACGACCCATAAATCATGAAAACCTCCGCCATTCGCCAGAAGTTTCTGGACTTTTTTGCTTCCAAAAATCACCAGGTTGTCCCGTCCAGCAGCCTGATTCCGGGCAACGACCCTACCCTGATGTTCACCGTGGCCGGCATGGTACAGTTCAAAGACCTGTTCCTGGGCTTTGAAAAACGCGACTACACCCGCGCCACCACCAGCCAGAAATGCCTGCGCGCCGGCGGCAAGCACAACGACCTGGAAAACGTGGGCTACACCGCCCGCCACCACACTTTCTTTGAAATGCTGGGCAACTTCAGCTTTGGCGACTACTTCAAGCACGACGCCATCACCTTTGCCTGGGAATTCCTCACCGGCGAACAGTGGCTGAACCTGCCCAAAGACAAGCTGATGGTGACCGTGTACGCCAGCGATGACGAAGCGTACGACATCTGGCACAAAGTGGTAGGCGTGCCTGCCGACAAGATCGTGCGCATTGGCGACAACAAAGGCGCACCGTACGCGTCCGACAACTTCTGGACCATGGGCGACACCGGCCCGTGTGGCCCGTGTACCGAGATTTTCTATGACCACGGTCCAAGCGTGGCCGGCGGTCCTCCAGGCAGCCCGGACGAAGACGGCGACCGCTACATGGAAATCTGGAATAACGTGTTCATGCAATTTAACCGCGACGAAACCGGCACCCTGCACCCGCTGCCGAAACCGTCCGTGGATACCGGTATGGGCCTGGAGCGCCTGTCCACCGTACTGCAGGGCGTAAAATCGAACTACGAAACCGACGCCCTGGCCTGCCTGGTACGCGCTGCAGCGCGTGAAACCGGCGTGGCCTACAGCCAGGACGTGCCGTCGCTGAAAGTGATCGCCGACCACATCCGCGCCTGCTCCTTCATGATCGCCGACGGCATTCTGCCGTCCGCTGACGGCCGCGGCTACGTGCTGCGCCGCATTGCCCGCCGTGCTATCCGCCACGGTTACAAGCTGGGCCAGAAAGGCCTGTTCTTCCACAAGATCGTGGCCGACCTGGTCGCCGAGATGGGTGATGCCTACCCCGAGCTGCGCCAGCAACAAGCCCAGATCGAAGACGCATTACGCTCCGAAGAGATCAAGTTTGCCGAAACGCTGGACACCGGCATGGCGCTGGTTGACGCCGCACTGGCGGGTGGCAAGACCGCCATGGATGGCGACACCATCTTCAAACTGTACGACACCTACGGCTTCCCGGTAGACCTGACCGCCGACATCTGCCGCGAACGCAATATCGATGTAGACATGGACGGCTTCGAGCGCGCCATGGAAGCACAACGCACCCGCGCCCGCGCCGCGTCTGCCTTCAAGGTAGCCGGCAGCCTGAGCTACGAAGGCAGCGACACCACCTTTCACGGCTACACCCAGACCAGCACCGATGCGCGCATCGTGGCGCTGTACAAAGGCACCGAGCAAGTAGACAGCCTGGCTGCTGGCGACGAAGGCGTGGTGGTGCTGGACCACACTGCCTTCTACGCCGAAGGCGGTGGCCAGGTAGGCGACGTGGGCGAGATCTCGCTAACCGGCGGCGTAGACGCGCTGTTTGACGTTGCCGACACGCAGAAAGTGAAAGCAGCAGTCTTCGGCCACACCGGCCGCCTGGCGCGTGGTGCGCTGAAAGTAGGCGACACCGTGCAAGCCACCATCGACCTGCACCAGCGCCTGGCAACCACTCGCAACCACTCGGCTACCCACTTGCTGCACGCTGCGCTGCGCAAGGTACTGGGCACCCACGTGGCCCAGAAGGGCTCGCTGGTGAACCCGGAGCGCACCCGCTTCGACTTTGCCCACGGCCAGCCGGTCACCGCAGAAGAAATCGCCGAGATCGAACGCCTGGTGAACCACGTGATTGCGGCCAACTACGAAGTGAAAGCCCAGCTGATGAGCTTCGACGACGCCGTACGCGCCGGCGCCATGGCGCTGTTTGGCGAAAAATACGGCGACGAAGTACGCGTATTGAGCATGGGCGACTTCTCCGCCGAACTGTGCGGTGGTACCCACGTACAACGCACTGGCGATATCGGCTTCTTCAAGATCGTCGCCGAAGGCGGCGTAGCCGCTGGCGTACGCCGTATCGAAGCAGTCACTGGCGAAGGCGCGGTAGCCTACGTACAGGCGCAAGACAGCCTGCTGAAGGCCGCTGCGGCCAACCTGAAAGCCCAGAGCAGCGACGAAGTGCTGAACAAGATTGGCAGCCTGCAGGCCGACCTGAAAGCGCTGGAGAAAGAGCTGGCGGGTATCAAGGCCAAACTGGCTGCCAGCGCAGGTGATAGCCTGGCCGAACAAGCCAGCGAGGTGAACGGCGTAAAACTGCTGGCCGCCGAGCTGGAAGGCGCCGATAACGCCACCCTGCGCGACACGCTGGACAAACTGAAAGACAAGCTGGGCTCTGCCGTGATCGTGCTGGGTAGCAAGGCCGACGGCAAGGTCGCGCTGATTGCTGGCGTGACCAAAGACCTGACCGGCCGCTTCAAGGCTGGCGAGCTGGTCAACCATGTAGCCCAACAGGTCGGCGGCAAAGGCGGTGGCCGCCCGGATATGGCCCAGGCCGGCGGCACCCAGCCGGAAAACCTGGCCAGTGCCCTGGCCAGCGCCCAAGACTGGGTAGCCAGCAAGTAAGCTTGCCAAGCCCTGCATCACACACCCCCGTGCATCTCGCCGGGGGTGTTTTTCTTGGTACCACTACCGCCACACTTGGCCAGCAAAGCTTGCAGTTCCGGCAACATCAGCCACACTAAGTAAACAGGCCAGCCGGAAACCCACCATGCTCCAGCCACCGTACCCCAGCACCGCAGCGCACACCTGCCGTCAGGCAAGCTACCGGCTTGCCGGCTGCCTGCTGCTGGCAAGCCTTGCGGCACATGGGCAGCAGGCCGACAAAGGGCTGATTGCCGTTACCGAGCCGTGGCCACCATATAACACCTTCAGCAATGACGATACCGCCGACGGCGCCCACGCGCTCATTGTGCAGCGTGCGCTGGCACTCAGCGGCCTGCAGGCACAAACCGTTGTCTACCCGTGGGCACGCGCCATGGCGATCGCCCAGTCGCGCCCCAACACCCTGCTATTCAGCCTGGCACGCACACCTGAGCGCGAAAACAAATTCATCTGGATAGGCAAGCTCAGCCAGACACAGCAATTTCTGTGGCGGCTAGAGACAGCCGTGCACGGGGCGGAGCCATCCCTGCAGCAGATCCTGCGCTGCTGCAGCATTTGCACGGTGCGCAAAGACGTCAGCGAAGAAGCCCTGCGGCAGCAAGACAGTGATCACACCATGCAGCTGGTACTCACCGGCAGCCACAACGACTGCCTGCGCATGCTGCGCAGTGGCAGCGTGGCTTATATGGCAGGCTCGCCCTACCGTGTACAGGCCACCCTGCAGCAAAGCAACCTGCCAGCGTCTTTCCTGCACAAAACCACGGCCATTGCGCCGGTTCGCACCCTGTTTCTGGCAGCCAGCCACGGCACACCTGGCGTGACCGTAAGCAAGCTGCAACAGGCCATGCAGCAACTACAACAAAGCGGCGAGCATGAGCGCATGCTGCAGCAGGCACTATCGCGGCCACTGCCCAGCCCCGGCGACAAGGCTGCGGCCAACCCCGTACCGAGCAAGCCCTGAGCTGGCTAGCTACAGGCTACAGCGCCATGCGGATACGCTGGTACAAAGCAAAAAAGACAAAACCCGCCAAAAGGCGGGTTTTGTCTTGTATCTGGCTCCCCGAGCAGGGCTCGAACCTGCGACCTGCGGATTAACAGTCCGTCGCTCTACCGACTGAGCTATCAGGGAACACAACTTGCTTGAAGTACTACCGAAGCACTACTTCTGAATTTTTTGGCTCCCCGAGCAGGGCTCGAACCTGCGACCTGCGGATTAACAGTCCGTCGCTCTACCGACTGAGCTATCAGGGAACACAACTTGCTTGAAGTACTACCGAAGCACTACTTCTGAATTTTCTGGCTCCCCGAGCAGGGCTCGAACCTGCGACCTGCGGATTAACAGTCCGTCGCTCTACCGACTGAGCTATCAGGGAACACAACTTGCTTGAAGTACTACCGAAGCACTACTTCTAAATTTTCTGGCTCCCCGAGCAGGGCTCGAACCTGCGACCTGCGGATTAACAGTCCGTCGCTCTACCGACTGAGCTATCAGGGAACACAACTTGCTTGAAGTACTACCGAAGCACTACTTCTAAATTTTCTGGCTCCCCGAGCAGGGCTCGAACCTGCGACCTGCGGATTAACAGTCCGTCGCTCTACCGACTGAGCTATCAGGGAATTGCCTTAGAGAGGTGCGCATTGTAGGCAGCGCCTGCCTTTTCGTCAAGCCTGAATCGATAAACTTTTCAGGCCTGACGAAGGAACAATGACTTAGCTGTCGTTACGTGCAGTTTGTACCTGCACCAGCTCCAGCGGGGCTACCTCAGCCACTTCGCGCACCACCTCGCGGCGGCGCTTGCCTTTCACCTCCACCGGAGCCACTTCCACTACCGGCAGCTCGGATGCAGGGCGCGTGGTCACCAGTACCAAACCACCCAGATCGGCTACTGGCTCGGCTGCTACTACCGCTACCGGCTCGGCAACCACGGCGGACTCAGGCGCGGCGACGGTTTCAACTACAGCCTGTACAACAGGCTCAGCTTCAACAGCTACGGCGACAGGCGCTTCTTCAACTTGTGTCGGGGCTTCGGCCACAGCCTCTGCCACACTCACCGGCTGCTCGACAACAGCCTCCTCAACCTGCGGCTGCACCGGCTCTGCAGCCACTTCTGCCACAGATTCAACAGCCACCGGCTCCGACACCACCGCAACCGGCTCGGCCGCAGCAACAAGCTCTACTGCTTCTGCCACGACAGTCTCCACGGCCACAGGTGCCGCTTCTGCTGCCACGACCGGCTGCGACACCGGGGCTGCAGCTTGCTCGGCCACTTCTGCCACTACGTCTACCGCACCTTCTACGGTTCCGGCTACAGCTTCGCCCTGCTCTGCCACAACAGCATCATCGCGGCGATCGCGGCGGGAACGACGACGACGGCGCTCACGCGGCTCGGCGCTACCGGCATCTGCGGCAGCAACCACGGCGGCATCTGCCACGGCTTCGACAGCGTCTTCCTGTGCCGGCACAACCACAGCAGCCTGCTGCTCTTCTGCCAGCAGAGGCGCCTGCACCAGCTCTTTCGCTTCACGACCGGCGTCGCGGTTGCGCTCGCGGCGGCGTTCGTTACGCGGGGCGGTTTCGCGCTCTTTCGGCGCGGCATCACCCAGCTCGGCACGCTGCACGTTTTCACGCTGCTCGCGTGGCTCGCGCGGTTCACGTTCGCGGCGCGGTGCGCGCTCCTGGCGTGGCTGTTGCTCGCTGCGCGGCTCGCGCTCTTCACGCTGCGGCACATCGGCCGCTTGCGGGCGGCGACGCTGCTCGTCTGCCTGGCGCGGCTGGCGCTCTTCGCGCGGCTCGCGGTTGGCACGATTCTCATCGCGATTGCCACGGCCATCTTCGCGGTCACGGCGCGCGCCAGGGCGGCGCTCGTTACGCTGGCGCGGGTTACGCGCTTCGCGTTGCGGCTTTTTCACTTCGGCAACCGGGGCGGGTGCGGCAGCAGCCGGTTCTTCACCCAGCAGACCCTTGAACCAGCCAACGATCTTGGCGATCAGGCCTGGCTCATCACGACGGGCAGCCACAGGCGCAGCAGCCGGTGCTACAGGTGCTGCAGCCGGCACCGGATCAGCTGCCATCGGGGCAGGCTGGGCCGGGGTAATGCCTTTTACTGCCGCTTCCTGGCGCTCTACTTTCGGTTTTTCCTGGCCAAACGGGTGGGCTGCGTCTTCTTCCGGCAGCTCGACACGGCGATAGCTTGGTGCCTCGCTGACTTCGGCCAGATCGTCGTGACGTACGCGCACGATCTTGTAATGCGGGGTTTCCAGGTGCAGGTTCGGGATCAGCACCACAGCCACATCGAGACGGGCTTCGATGGAGTAAATCTCGGCGCGTTTTTCGTTCAGCAGGAAGGTGGCCACATCTACCGGCACCTGTGCGTGTACCGCACCGGTGTTTTCCTTCATGGCTTCTTCCTGAATGATGCGCAGGATGTGCAGAGCGGAAGATTCAATACCGCGGATAAAACCGATACCATGGCAACGCGGGCACGGTACGTGGCTGGTTTCGCCCAGGCTAGGCTGCAGGCGCTGACGCGACAGCTCCAGCAGGCCAAAACGCGACAGCTTGCCCATTTGTACGCGGGCACGGTCGTGCTTCAGCACTTCGCGCAGGCGGTTTTCCACGTCGCGCTGGTTTTTCTGGCTTTCCATGTCGATAAAATCGATCACGATCAGGCCACCCAGGTCGCGCAGGCGCAGCTGGCGGGCGATTTCTTCGGCGGCTTCCAGGTTGGTACGGAAGGCCGTGTCTTCGATATCGGAACCCTTGGTGGCGCGTGCCGAGTTCACATCTACCGACACCAGTGCTTCGGTGTGGTCGATCACGATGGCACCGCCGGACGGCAGGGTAACCGCACGCGAGAAGGCGGTTTCGATCTGGTGTTCGATCTGGAAGCGGGAGAACAGCGGCACCGGGTCTTTGTAGAGTTTCACGCGGCCAACGTTGTTGGGCATCACGTGGCTCATGAACTGGCGGGCTTGTTCGTAGATTTCTTCGGTGTCGATCAGGATCTCGCCGATGTCAGGCTGGTAGTAGTCGCGAATGGCGCGAATCACCAGGCTGCCTTCCTGCAAGATCAGGAACGGCGCGGACTGCGCACCGGCAGCACCGTCTACGGCACGCCACAGTTGCAGCAGGTAGTTCAGATCCCATTGCAGCTCTTCCAGGCTGCGGCCGATACCAGCGGTACGCGCAATCAGGCTCATGCCGTTCGGCACTTCCAGCTGCGACAGCAGGTCTTTCAGCTCTTGGCGCTCTTCGCCCTCGATGCGGCGCGATACGCCACCACCACGCGGGTTGTTCGGCATCAGCACCACGTAGCGGCCAGCCAGGCTGACGTAGGTGGTGAGGGCAGCGCCCTTGTTGCCACGCTCGTCTTTTTCTACTTGTACAACGACTTCCATGCCTTCGCGCAGCACATCCTGGATGCGCGGGCGGCCGCCGTCGTAGTTCTGGAAATAGCTGCGGGAAACTTCTTTGAAAGGAAGAAAACCGTGACGTTCGGTGCCGTAATCGACAAAACAAGCTTCCAGGGAAGGCTCGATGCGGGTGATCGTGCCCTTGTAGATGTTCCCTTTGCGCTGTTCTTTACCAACGGTTTCGATGTCGAGGTCAATCAGCTTTTGACCATCAACAATGGCGACGCGCAGTTCTTCTGCCTGCGTCGCATTGAAAAGCATGCGTTTCATGTAATAACAATCCCTACGCGTGCACTCACGGAAGGGGTACAGCAAGTATTTGACGGCCCAGTGATTGAGATGGGCGCATGCCGAAAGAAGTGTTCAGTAAAGAGCGAAATGACTGCGATGGCTAAGCCGACTTCCTGTTGTTATTTCACGTGGCCCCGGTAGTGCAAACTGCGCACTTGCGATGGTTCTGTCCCGTCCAGCACCTGGCCGGGAAAAAAGAGGCGTGCGGGCCACGCCGGGTCAAATTTTGCTGCGAACCCCGGAACGGGCTTGATCGTTCCGGAATGGAAACTGGCGTGAGTGCGTCATGCATGTAAATGCATTAACATCGCTACTTTTGGGTGAGCGAGATAACCTTGGCTGCGACCGGGAAACCGGCATCAGGTCAGGCGCTTAGCCTGCCGGCCGGTTGATGTTGCGCAGCAGCGCCGCAATCGATAACTCTGCGACCCTAAACCGGTGTGCTTTCTGCCGCTGCAATTTCTGCGCGACAAAGCCCACGAAGTATAAGCAATATGACTGATATTCGCAAAGATTCCGTGACACTTCACAAGGTAGACGAAAATGGCGCCGACCAGCGCCTGGATAACTACCTGGTGCGCCTGCTCAAAGGCGTACCGAAAAGCCATATCTACCGCATCATCCGCTCGGGCGAGGTGCGCGTAAACAAAGGCCGCGCCGACGCCCAGCACCGCCTGAACCTGGGCGACGAGCTGCGCATTCCGCCTATCCGCATTGCCGAAAAACCGGCCGCCGCCACCAGCCACATTCCGCAGCACGAGTTCCCCATCGTGTACGAAGACGACGCCCTGCTGGTGATCAACAAGCCGGCCGGTGTGGCCGTGCACGGCGGCAGCGGCGTGTCGTTTGGCGTGATCGAACAGCTACGCCGCGCCCGCCCTGACGCACGCTATCTGGAGCTGGTACACCGCCTGGATCGTGAAACCTCCGGCCTGCTGATGATCGCCAAAAAACGCTCGGCACTGGTCAAGCTGCACGAGATGATTCGCAACGACGTACCGCAAAAGCGCTACTTTGCGCTGGGCCTGGGCCAGTGGCCGGGCAATGTGCGCCACGTCAAGCTGCCGCTACACCGCTTTCACACCCCTAGCGGCGAGCGCATGGTACGTGTGGACGAAGACCAGGGCATTTACGCACACACCATTTTCACCGTGCAGCAACGCTACGCCGACCTGACGCTGGTCGAAGCCCTGCTGCGCACCGGCCGCACCCACCAGATTCGCGTGCATATGCAGGCCAATGGTTGCGCCATCGCCGGTGACGAAAAATATGGTGACTTTGCCGCCAACCGCGAGCTGCAGCGCCGCGGGCTGAAGCGCATGTTCCTGCATGCGGCCAACCTGAGCCTGCCCCACCCGCTCACCGGCGAGCCACTGCAGCTGCACGCACCGCTGCCCAAAGAGCTCAGCCGTTTCCTGGACACCCTGGATAAAATTTGACCACCATGCGACACGCCTACGACCTGATCGTCTTTGACTGGGACGGCACCCTGATGGACTCCACCGCGCATATCGTGCGCAGCATCCAGCGAGCCTGCGTGCAGCTGGGCCTGCCCGAACCCAGCCGCGAAGCCGCCAGCCACGTGATCGGCCTGGGGCTGATCGACGCCATGCGCCACATCTACCCCCAGCTGCCGGCGGCTACCCACCAGGCCATGGCCGACGCCTACCGCCACCAGTATGTGCATCAGGAAGAAACCGTGGAGCTGTTCGATGGCGTACAGGAAGGGTTGGCCGCACTGGAAGACGCTGGCTATCTGCTGGCAGTAGCCACCGGCAAAAGCCGTAGCGGGCTGAACCACGCCCTGGCCAGCACCGGCTTGCAGTCGCGCTTTGTCACCACGCGCACGGTGGACGAATGCCACAGCAAGCCCCACCCGGACATGCTGCTGCAGATCTGCGAACACACCGGCATGCAGCCTGCCCGCACACTGATGGTAGGCGACACCAGCCACGACCTGCTGATGGCGCGCCATGCCGGCACCCACAGCGCAGGCGTGAGCTACGGCGCCCACCCGCTGGATGTGTTGCAGGATTGCGGCCCGCAGGCCATCTTCCACCGTTACACCGAGCTGCAACAATGGCTGATGCACGGCAATTGATCGCCGCCAGCAGCGAGCTGGCAGACGGTGGCAAAGGCGTACGCTTTACCGTGCGATGGCAGGGCGAGCAGGCCGCCGCCTTTGCCGTACGCCACCAGGGCGTGGTACACGCCTACCTGAACCGCTGCCGCCACGTACCCACCGAGCTGGACTGGCAGGACGGCCGTTTTTTCGATAGTAGCGGCCTGTACCTGATCTGCAGCCTGCACGGCGCACTCTACCGGCCCGACAGCGGCCTGTGTATTGCCGGCCCCTGCCACGGGCGCAGCCTGCAGAAGCTGCACACGGCAGAATGCGATGGGCATGTATACTATCTGCCTGACTCAGCCCCCTAGAACAAAGGAATAGCGTGGAACAAGACCGCACCTGGGAACGCCAGCTGATCGAAAAACTGGCTACCGCCTCCCTGACCGAACAACGCCGTGCCCGGCGCTGGAAAATCTTTTTCCGCCTGGCCTGGCTGGCTGTGCTGGCAGGCTTTGTCTGGCTGATGTACAGCGACATGGAAAGCCGCAATAACAGCAAAGCCATGGGGCAGCCCCACACCGCCGTGGTATCGCTGGATGGCGCCATCGATAGCGAAAGCAATGTTACCGCCAAGATGCTGGATGGCATGCTGGCCGCCTATGAAGACCAAAACACCCGCGGCATCATCATCCGTGCCAACAGCCCAGGCGGCAGCCCTGCCCTGTCCGGCATGGCCAACGATGAAATCCTGCGCCTGAAAAAGCTGCACCCCAAGATTCCGGTGTACATGGTAGTAGAAGAAGTGTGCGCGTCCGGCTGTTACTACATTGCTGCGGCTGCTGACCGCATCTATGTTGATAAGGCCAGCATCGTTGGCTCCATTGGCGTGATTTCGGACGGCTTCGGCTTTGACAAGGCCATGGACAAGCTGGGCATCGAGCGCCGCCTGGCCACCGCCGGCAGCAATAAAGGCATGGGCGACCCGTTCTCGCCGGCCAACCCGCAACAGGAAGCCATCCGCCAGGCCATGCTGGACGAAATCCACGCCCAGTTTATTGCCGTGGTCAAGCAAGGCCGTGGCAAGCGCCTGAAAGACGACCCGGAGCTGTTTAGCGGCCGCGTCTGGCTGGGCAGCAGTGGCATACAGCTGGGCCTGGCCGACGGCCTGGGCTCGGTGGGCTCGGTAGCGCGCGATGTGATCAAGGCCGAAGAGCTGGTGGATTTCACCCCGGACGACGACCTGGCCAGCCGCGTGGCACGCCGCATCGGCGTCTCGTTTAGCGGTGGCGTACGCGCCATGCTGGGTGAGACCCGGCTGCACTAAGCTGCCACCCCACAGAGCAACCCACGTTGGCCGCACCTTGCGGCCAACCTTTTTGCAGGAAGCGCACCATGGCCCGACGCCGACGCGAGGAAGAAGAACACGAAAACCATGAACGCTGGCTGGTTTCCTACGCCGACTTCATTACCCTGCTGTTCGCCTTTTTTGTGGTGATGTACGCCATTTCGCAAGTCAACGAGGGCAAGTACCGCGTGCTGTCCAGCGCCATGACCGATGCCTTTCGCAGCGGCAACCTGGCCATCCAGGTAACGCCGCCCAGCGGCGGGGCCAACACCATGATCGAGATCCCCGATACCAAGCCGATTGCCACCGCCATCAAGAGCGAGGCGCGCATGAAAGAGCGGCGCAAGCTGGAAACGCTGTCCAGCGGCCTGGCCAAGAGCCTGGCACCGCTGATACAAGGCGGCCAGCTGTCCATGCGGCAAGACGAAGAAGGCGTGCACATCGAGATCAAGGACACCGCGCTGTTCCCCGCCGGCCAGGCCGCGCCCAACGGCACCTCGCCTGCCCTGCTGGCCGACGTAGCACGCCAGCTGGCCACCGTAGATAACCAGGTACAGGTAGAAGGCTTTACCGACAACACCCCCATCCGCAATGCCTTTTTCCCATCCAACTGGGAGCTGTCTGCCGCCCGCGCCGGCAGTATCGTGCGTCTGTTCATGGAAAACGGCATTGCGCCAGAGCGGCTGGTGGCGGTAGGCCGCGGTGAAACCAAGCCCTCTGCCGATAACGACACACCAGAAGGCCGCGCACAAAACCGCCGCGTGGCCATTACCATTATTTCCAACACAACGAGTGGCCAGGACAGCCTGCCTGGCGGCATCGCGGTGAAAATGCCTCAGTAAGCACCCGACAAGACCTATAGCACGGAGACAACACGCCATGACCACGCATATCAGCCAATCTGCCCTGGAACAGCTATTCGGCAACGCACGCAGCCACAATGCCTGGCAAGACCGTGCCATCAGCGACAGCACCCTGCACCAGCTGTACGACCTGCTGAAAATGGCGCCCACCAGTGCCAACTGCAGCCCGGCCCGCTTTGTATTCGTGCAATCGGATGCCGCCAAAGCCAAGCTGAAACCCTGCCTGATGGAAGGCAATGTGGACAAAACCATGACCGCCCCGGTATGCGTAATCGTGGGCATGGACATGCAGTTTTACGACCAGCTGCCCAAGCTGTTCCCGCACGCCGACGCCCGTAGCTGGTTTGCCGGCAACGACGCCGCCATCCAGGCCACCGCTTTTCGCAACAGCAGCCTGCAAGGCGCCTACCTGATCATGGCCGCCCGCGCACTGGGGCTGGATTGCGGCCCGATGTCCGGCTTTGACGCCGCCGCCGTGGAAGCCGCGTTCTTCCCGCAGGGCAATGTAAAAGCCAACTTCCTGATCAACCTAGGCTACGGCGACGCCACCAAGGTGTACCCGCGCTCGCCACGCCTGGGCTTTGACGAAGCCTGCCAGATCGTCTAGCGCTGTGGCCGGCTGCGCCACAGCGCCCCGCACGGCGCAGCCCCAAAACACCCCCGCCCGGTTATAATGCCGGGCGTTTTTTCGCCCACGGAGACCCTATGCTTTACCCCCTGCTACGCCCCTTGCTGTTCCGCACCGATGCCGAGTCTGCCCACGAAACCACGCTGAAAATGCTGGATACCGCCCACCAGTTGCAGCTCACCGGCCTCGTTACCCGCAAGGTTGGCCGCAACCCGGTAAAAGCCATGGGGCTGACCTTCCCCAACCCGGTAGGCCTGGCCGCTGGCCTGGACAAGAACGGTGACCACATCGACGCGCTGGCGGCACTGGGTTTCGGTTTTATCGAAATCGGCACCATCACCCCGCGCCCGCAAGACGGCAACCCCAAGCCGCGCCTGTTCCGCGTGCCCGAGCACCAGGGCATCATCAACCGCATGGGCTTTAACAACAAAGGCGTGGACGTGCTGCTGGACAACGTGCGCCACAGCCGCTTCAAGGGCATTCTGGGCATCAATATCGGCAAAAACGCTGCCACCCCGATCGAAAACGCCAAGGACGACTACCTCACCTGCCTGGACCGCGTGTACGAATGCGCCAGCTACATCACGGTAAACATCTCCTCGCCCAACACCAAAAACCTGCGCCAGCTGCAGCAGGCCGACGAGCTGTCCGACCTGCTGGCCGCACTGAAAAACCGCCAGTCGCGCCTGGCCGACCAGTACGGTCGCTACGTACCGCTGGCCGTGAAAATTGCGCCGGATCTGGACGCCGAGCAAACCGACGACATCGCCCGCCTGCTGACCCAGCACCGCCTGGACGCGGTGATCGCCACCAACACCACGCTGTCGCGCAGCGAGATCGCCGGCCATGCGCTGGCGGGCGAAGCCGGCGGCCTGTCCGGCGCGCCAGTGCGCGAGCGCTCTACCGCACTGATCCGCAACCTGGCACGCGCGCTGGACGGCGCCCTGCCCATCATCGGCGTGGGCGGCATCCTGTCCGGTGACGACGCACGCGAAAAAATCGACGCCGGCGCCACGCTGGTACAGCTGTACTCCGGCCTGATCTACCGCGGCCCGGGGCTGATCAGCGAATGCGCCGACGCGCTGCAGCGCAAATAAGCAGCGCAGCTGCAAAGCACAAGGCCCGGCTACGCCGGGCCTTGCTGTTTATGCGGCCAACCCTGGGTACGTCAGGGGGCCATATCGTCGCGAAACGGTACCCAGCGGCCGTTGTCCAGCATCTGCAGCGGGCGGTAATGCTGCTTGTACACCATCTTGGGCGAGGCCTTGATCCAGTAGCCCAGGTACACATACGGCAAACCCAGGTGGCAAGCCAGCTCCACCTGCCACAACACGTTGTACACGCCGTAAGACGCACCGGGTACATCCGGGTCGAAAAAGGTGTACACCGCCGACAAGCCGTCGTCCAGCCGGTCGATCAGGCTCACCATGCGCAGCACGCCGTCCTCGCGGAACTCCACCAGCCAGCTATCCACCCGGCTTTTCAGAATGAACTCGGCGTACTGCACCGGGTCATCATCCGACATGCCGCCACCATCGTGGCGGGCGTGCTGGTAGCGGTAGTACAGCTGGTAATGCTCGTCGGAAAACGCCAGCGGCAAGATGCGGGTAGACAAAGCACCGTGCGCCTTGGCCGCGCGGCGCTGGCTGCGGCTGGGGCGAAACTCGGCCGCAGCCAGGCGTACCGGCACACAGGCGCGGCAGTCATCGCAATACGGGCGGTAGGTAAAGTGGCCACTACGGCGAAAACCCAGCCCCACCAGGCGCGAGTACACGCTGCCATCGATGGCATCGGCCGGGATGGCTACCTGGGAACGGGCCTGATGGCCTTCCAGGTAGCTGCAGGGGTAAGGTGCCGTGGCATAGAAGTGCACGACGGCAATCGCGTCATCGCGGTGGCTCATGGCGGAATTCGTCCTCCCACATGCCTGGCGGCTGCGGTAGATGGATGGCTCTTTCCAGTCTAGCAATAAATTCGTCACGCGAGATCAGCTGTGCACCCAGGCTTTCCAGATGCGGCGTAAACATCTGGCAATCCACCATGGCAAAACCATGCCGGTGCAGGTGCCGCGCCATGCTGACAAAGGTCATTTTGGAGGCATCGGTGGCGCGGTGAAACATGGACTCGCCATAAAACATGCGGCCAACTGCCACCCCGTACAGCCCGCCGGCCAGCTGGCCATCCTGCCAGCACTCGTAAGAATGCGCGTAGCCCTGGCGGTGCAGCTCGCCGTACGCTGCCACCATCTCGTCGGTAATCCAGGTACCGGCCTGGCCACCGCGTGGCGCAGCGCAGGCGCGCATCACGGTGTCAAAAGCCTGGTTGATGGTGATGTGATAAGCGCGGTTGCGCAGCGCCTTGGCCAACGAGCGGGTCACGCGCACCCGCGCCGGCTCCAGCACCATGCGCTGGGATGGCGACCACCACAAGATAGGGTCGCCGGGGGAAAACCAGGGGAAAACAGCACTGCGATACGCCGCCAGCAAACGGCCGGCAGACAAATCGCCGCCAGCTGCCAGCAGGCCATCCGGCTCTGCCAGCGCACGGTTTACCGGCGGAAAGGCATGCGCGGCGCCCAGTACCGGGATCATCGCTTGAAGTATTTAGGCTCGCAGTTGGCGCAGTCGCTGCACTCGCCATACAGATAGAGCGAGTGATCCTTGATCTTGAAACCGTGTTGCTCGGCAATGCGGTTTTGCAGGGCTTCGATTTCCGGGTCGAAAAACTCGGTCACCTTGCCACAGCGGTAGCACACCATGTGGTCGTGGTGGCCGCCCTGGTTCAGCTCGTATACCGCTTTGCCCGACTCGAAGTGGTGGCGAATCAGAATACCCGCCTGCTCGAACTGGGTCAGCACGCGGTAAATGGTGGCCAGGCCGATGTCGGCATCCTCGGAGATCAGCTTCTTGTAGACGTCCTCAGCCGACATATGCCGGTCTTCGCTGGTCTCGAACAGGTCGAGAATACGCAGGCGCGGACCGGTGGCTTTCAGGCCGATCCCCTTCAAATGGCTGGCTTTGTTCATGTGGTGTATGTATATCGTGGTTGGCGGTCTTACAGTATGATAAAACCTTTTCACCGATTCCCCAACTGTGACCCTGGCGCCATGGCTATGATGCTCAAGTCTTTCCCCCTTATTGCAGTCCTGTTCCTGTCCGCCTGCAGCTCGTTTAACCCCACGACCTGGCTGACCGCACACCGGATGGACGTGCAACAAGGCAATTATGTAACGGAAGATGCCGTTTCCCGCGTCAAAACCGGCATGACCCGCCCCCAGGTAAAATTTCTGCTGGGCACACCACTATTGGCCGATATTTTTCACGGCGACCGCTGGGACTACGCCTACCGCATAGAACGCCAGGGCAAACCTACCGAAGAAAAACGCCTGACCGTCTATTTCGATAAAGACGTCGTCAGCCGTATCGAAGGCCAGGCCTTCCCTGCCCTGCGCCCGACACTGGATAACACCAACCCTAATGCCGGACAAAGATAAAGCATGAGCACCTTGAACATCGTCATCGTTGGCGCCGCAGGCCGCATGGGCCGCACGCTGATCGAATCCGTCCTTGCCACCCCGGGTGCGCGCCTGCACGCCGCCATCGACCGCGCCGAATCGCCGTTCATCGGCCAGGACGCCGGCCTGTTCATGGGCCGCGACACCGGTGTCAAAATCAGCAGCGACTTTACCGCCGCGCTGGACGGCGCCCACGTGGTGATCGACTTCACCCGCCCGGAAGCCACCCTGCAATACCTGGCCGCCTGCGTACAGCACAAAGTACAGATGATCATCGGCACCACCGGTTTCGACGACGCCGGCAAAGCCGCCATCCAGGCCGCTGGCGAGCACATCGGCATCGTGTTTGCGGCCAACTTCAGCGTGGGCGTGAACCTCACCTTCAAGCTGCTGGACATGGCCGCCCGCGTGCTGAACGAAGGCTACGATATTGAAATCACCGAAGCCCACCACCGCTTCAAGGTAGACGCCCCGTCCGGCACCGCACTGCGGATGGGCGAAGTGGTCGCCAACGCGCTGGGCCGCGACCTGAAAGACTGCGCCGTATACGGCCGCGAAGGCGTTACCGGCGAGCGCGACCCCGGCACCATCGGCTTTGCCACCGTGCGCGCCGGCGACGTAGTGGGCGACCACACCGTGCTGTTTGCCGCCCTGGGCGAACGCGTGGAAATCACCCACAAAGCCAGCAGCCGCGCCACCTTCGCCAACGGCGCCGTACGCGCCGCCGGCTGGCTGGCCGCTAAACCGCACGGCCTGTTCGACATGCAAGACGTACTGGGCCTGCGCTAAGCCACCCTGCACTACGCAAAAGCCAGCCCGAGGGCTGGCTTTTTTCATGGCTGGCGTTTCTTGCTGATGCATGGGCGGCAGGGCTTCGTAGCGCGCAAGCAAACCTGCCGTGCCATAGCCCGTAAACCGTAGCCCGGATAAGGCATGGCCGCATCCGGGGCAATATAGCGCCAGCTCATCCCCGGATGCGCCGTTGGCTTATCCGGGCTACGCGCTGCACATAGCCATGCTTTAGCGGATTGAAATGGATGTAATCCACGTGCGCTTGCCAATCTGCTTCATCGCGAAATTGATGCGCCCAATAACGTCGCTGCCAGATACCGCGCTCTCGCTTGGCCAGGCGGCTTTCGCGGATAAATTCGGTTTGGGGCAAACCGCGTGAAAACATAGACTTGATCAGCGCCCAGCGTAGCGGGTAATTAGCATCGCCAGGCGGCAGGGTCCAGATAGCGTGCAGATGGTCTGGTAATACCACCATGGCAATTATTTCGAACGGGTGGCGGCTTCGTGTCAGCCTGACGGCCTGTCGCAAAACATCAATAAGGCGAATCAGATAATCCTGGTGGCGGTCAGCCAGATTGACGGTGAAAAACCAGGTGCCGCCGGCCACTAGGCTACGCCGATAATGCATTGCCCTGCCTCCCTGTGGTGGTAAACGCTGGGCTTCATCTTATCGGCCTCAAGCAACTATCCTGTTTTGCGCGGTGAACGTTGGGCTTCGCTGCGCTCAGCGCCAACCTACATGGCATGCCCATTCATCATGTCTCCTCCCCATGACAAAAGGGCAAGCCCGCAGGCTTGCCCTTGTTATTACCGCTGCACCGTAACCCTGTAGATGGCATTGCGGCCAACGTTGACCGCAATGGTGAAGACGGCGCAACCTCCAGCAGGATAGACAAAATGCAGCCTAGCCCATCCCCGGATGCGCCGTTGGCTTATCCGGGCTACGTGTCACGTTGGCCGCAGGCCCGTTACAGCGTGCCCACCAGCAACAACGCGCCAGAGGCAGCAATACCGGCGCCCAGCGCGCGCAGCAGCATGGCGCTGCGCAGCGTGCCTTGGCCGACTGCCACGCCAGCAATGTGCAGCAGCGCGCTGGCCAGCATGAAGCCGGCGGCGTAGGCGGCGCCACTGGCGTCGGCCGGCATTTCCAGGCCGTGGGCTACGCCGTGGTATAGCGCAAAGCCAGCGATGGCGGCCATCGCCAACAGGCGTGGCGGGCGCGCCAGCGCGGCCACCAGCATGCCGCTAAGCAATACCGACAGTGCGATGCCGCTTTCCAGCCACGGCAGCGCCACACCGGCTACACCCAGCGCCGCGCCGGCGGCCAGCATCAGCACGAACAGCGCCGGGCCTTGCCAGCGGGCGTGGCCGCCCAGCTGGGCCGACCACAGGCCGACGGCGAACATAGCCAGTAGGTGGTCCAGGCCGGAGAACGGGTGGCCAAAGCCGTGGGCAAAGCCATCGGCACCGTGGCCGGTGTGGGCCTGCGCCAGGTTGGCCGCAGTAGCCAGCAGGACAAATAACAGGGGTTTACGC
Source organism: Vogesella perlucida (assembly GCF_979366545.1). Taxonomy (NCBI): domain Bacteria; kingdom Pseudomonadati; phylum Pseudomonadota; class Betaproteobacteria; order Neisseriales; family Chromobacteriaceae; genus Vogesella; species Vogesella perlucida. The sequence goes on along the minus strand of NZ_CEETRO010000002.1, from coordinate 170,004 downwards.
ATGGTGGGCTCCTTCGGCATTCAGGGTGAGCATGCCTTTTTCTTCGATGAATCGGATGATGTCGGCCAGGCCGTGGCCGCTTTTGAGGTTGGAGAAGATGAACGGCCGCTCGCCGCGCATCTTGCTGGCGTCGCGGTCCATCACCTCTAGCGAGGCGCCTACCAGCGGTGCCAGGTCGATCTTGTTGATCACCAACAGATCGCTTTTGCAGATGCCGGGGCCGCCTTTGCGCGGGATTTTGTCGCCGGCGGACACGTCGATCACGTACAGCGTGAGGTCGGACAGCTCGGGGCTGAAGGTAGCGGCCAGGTTGTCGCCGCCGCTTTCGATGAAAATCACGTCCAGGCCAGGGTGGCGGGCGTTCAGCCGGGCCACGGCTTCCAGGTTGATGGAGGCGTCTTCGCGGATGGCGGTGTGCGGGCAGCCGCCGGTTTCCACGCCGATGATGCGGTCTGGCGCCAGCGCTTCGTTACGCACCAGAAACTGCGCGTCTTCCTGGGTGTAGATGTCGTTGGTGACCGCGGCTACGTTGTATTTGTCGCGCAGCGCCGTGCACAGCGCCCAGGTAAGGTGGGTCTTGCCGGAGCCCACCGGGCCGCCAATGCCGACGCGTAATGCTGCCTGTTTCATGCTGTGTCCTTTTATCGGGTCAAGACCGGAACAACCGGCTGTATTGGGTTTCGTGTTTCTGGGCCACCCAGGCGTACAGGGGGGCAAAGTTGCTGATGTCGTCTTCCGGCAGCTGCCAGGCGCGGGCGGCGGCGGTGGCCAGCTCGGGCAGCAGGCTGGAGATCAGGCGCTGGCCGGTGCTCTGCCCCATGGGCATGGCTTTCATCAGCACCATGATCTGGTTTTCCAGCCAGCCCCACAGCCAGGCTTCCAGCGCCTGCTCGCCCGGCAATTGCAGGCAGCGGGCGGCCAGTGCCCAGGCTACCGGCAGGCTTAATGGCTCGCCGGCTGGCCACAGGGCAGCGTCGCTACCTTCGCGCAGGCCCAGCAGCAGCTGGCGCAGCGAGTAGCCCATCTGCGTGCTTTCCAGTACCTGCTCGCGGCTGTCGCGGCTGGCCAGCAGCTGTGCGTTAAGCCGCTGCAGAGCGGCCACCTCGCCATCGGCTGTCGCGCGGCAGCAGGCGGCCAACATGGCGCCGTCAAACTGTGACAGCGGGCCGGCCAGCAGGTCGGCCAGCCAGTGCCGCGCCGTGGTTTCGTCGTGTACCAGGCCCAGGTCTAGCGCGGTTTCCATGCCCTGCGAGTAGCTGTAGCCGCCAATGGGCAAGCCAGGGCTGGCCAGGCGCAGCAGCTGCAGGCGGGTAGCGGTACCGCTCATGGCTGCCCCTCGAACTGGTGGATTTTCGGCGCGTAGTGAAACGCCGCTTCCTGGCCGTGCGAATGGTGATGGCCGCCGCCATAGGCGCCGTGCTCCGGCGAAAAACCTGCGGCCAACCTTTCCACCTGCAGGCCCATTTGCTGCAGCATGTCGGCCAGTACGTCGTCTTGCAGCAGGCGCAGCCAGCCGGCGCCGACTTCTACTTTGACGTGGCGGTTGCCCAAGTGGTAGGCCGCGCGCGCCAGCGTCACCGCGTCGTGGCAGGCCACGTGCAGCAGCGGCTCGGCGGCAGCCACCACGCGCACACAGCGGCCATCGTCGGCCAGCAGCAGGTCGCCATGGCGCAGCGGCGGGCTGCCCGGCGTCAGCATCACACCCACTTCTTCTCCGGCGGCGCTGCGGGTAAGCAGCCGGGTCTTGCAGCGGCGGTCGAAATCCAGCACCAGCTCGTCGGCAGGCTGGCCGCCGCTGGCGTGTTGTCGCAATACCAGCATGGTGTCCCCTTAGAAAAGAAAGTAGCGCTGCGCCATCGGCAGCACGCTGGCTGGCTCGCACCACAGCAGCTGGCCGTCGGCACGCACCTGGTAGTTTTGCGGGTCTACCTCGATTACCGGCAGGTAGTCGTTGTGGATCAGGTCGGTTTTCTGCACGTTGCGGCAGCCTTGCACCGCCACCAGCCGCTTTTTCAGCCCCAGCGCCTCGCCCACGCCGGCGGCCAGCGCCGCCTGCGACACAAAGGTGACGCTGCCGGCGGCAATGGCGCCGCCGTAGGCACCGAACATCGGCCGGTAATGCACCGGCTGCGGCGTGGGGATGCTGGCGTTGGCATCGCCCATGGCGGCGGCGGCGATGATGCCGCCCTTCAGGATCAGGCTGGGCTTCACGCCAAAAAACGCCGGGCGCCAGATCACCAGGTCGGCCAGCTTGCCTACCTCTACGCTGCCTACCTCGTGGGCAATGCCGTGGGTGATGGCCGGGTTGATGGTGTACTTGGCCAGGTAGCGCTTGATGCGGGCGTTGTCGTTACCGGGGCCGTCGCCCGGCAGCGGGCCGCGCTGCTGCTTCATCTTGTCGGCGGTTTGCCAGCAGCGCAGGATGGTTTCGCCCACGCGGCCCATGGCCTGGCTGTCGGACGACATCATGGCGAAGGCACCCAGGTCGTGCAGGATGTCTTCGGCGGCGATGGTTTCGCGGCGGATGCGGCTTTCGGCAAAGGCCACGTCCTCGGCGATGGCTGGGTCCAGGTGATGGCACACCATCAGCATGTCCAGGTGCTCGTCGATGGTGTTGACGGTGAACGGCCGCGTCGGGTTGGTGGAGCTGGGCAGCACGTTACGTTGGCCGCAGGCCTTGATGATGTCCGGTGCGTGGCCGCCCCCCGCGCCTTCGGTGTGGTAGGTGTGGATGGTGCGGCCCTTGAACGCGGCCAAGGTGGCCTCGATAAAGCCGCCTTCGTTCAGCGTGTCGGTATGGATGGCTACCTGCACGTCCATCTCGTCGGCCACGCTCAGGCAGTTGTCGATGGCGGCTGGCGTGGTGCCCCAGTCTTCGTGCAGTTTCAGGCCGATGGCGCCGGCGCGTACTTGCTCGCGCAGCGGCTCCGGCAGGCTGGCGTTGCCCTTGCCGGTAAAACCCAGGTTCATGGGAAACGCCTCGGCGGCTTTCAGCATCTGCGCCATATGCCACGGCCCCGGCGTGCAGGTGGTGGCGTTGGTGCCGGTAGCCGGGCCGGTACCGCCGCCGATCATGGTGGTGACGCCGGACATCAGCGCTTCGTCGATCTGCTGCGGGCAGATAAAGTGGATGTGGGTATCGATGCCGCCAGCGGTAACGATCATGCCCTCGGCGGCGATGATCTCGGTGGACGCGCCGATCACAATGTCCACGCCGGGCTGGATGTCGGGGTTACCGGCCTTGCCGATGGCGGCGATGCGGCCGTTTTTCAGCGCAATATCGGCTTTCACAATGCCCCAGTGGTCCAGGATCAGCGCATTGGTCAGCACCGTGTCGGCCACCTCGGCCGCCAGGCCCTGGCCCTGGCCCATGCCGTCGCGAATCACCTTGCCGCCGCCGAATTTCACCTCTTCGCCGTACACGGTGTAATCGTGTTCCACTTCGGCCAGCAGGCCGGTATCGGCCAGCCGCACGCGGTCGCCGGTGGTGGGGCCGAACATCTCGGCGTAAGCCTGTCTGCTGATTTTCATAATGCCCCCATTACCTTGCCCTGAAAGCCGTACACACGGCGCAAACCCGCCAGCGCCACCAGCTCGACGGTGCGCGTCTGGCCGGGCTCGAAACGCACGGCGGTACCGGCGGCAATGTTAAGCCGGTAGCCGCGCGCCGCGTCGCGGTCGAACAGCAGGGCGTTGTTGACCTCGGCAAAGTGGTAGTGCGAGCCCACCTGTACCGGGCGGTCGCCACTATTGGCCACCGTCAGCGTGAGCGTGGCGCGGCCAACGTTCAGCTCGATCTCGCCACTGGCAGCGAGTAGTTCCCCTGGGATCATGGCGGCTCCTAAACAATGGGTTGATGCACGGTCACCAGCTTGGTGCCGTCGGGAAAGGTGGCTTCTACCTGGATATCCGGAATCATCTCCGGTATGCCGTCCATCACGTCGTGGCGGGTTAGCAGCGTGGTGCCGTAGTGCATCAGCGCGGCCACGCTCTGGCCATCGCGTGCGCCTTCCATGATGGCGGCGCTGATAAAGGCCACCGCCTCGGGGTAGTTCAGCTTCAGGCCACGGGCACGGCGGCGCTCGGCCAGCAAGGCGGCGGTAAAGATCAGCAGCTTGTCTTTCTCGCGGGGGGTCAGTTCCATGGTGTTGCCTCGGTATCAGGTCGCCCAGATGCGCGGTGCATGCGCCGGGCGGCCGTGGGTAAAGGGGTGGATAAGGTCGCGCGCGGCGCGCAGCCAGGCCAGCGCCGCCTCGGCACCGTCGCCGACAAAGCGGGCCAGCCACACGTCGTCCAGCTGGCTGGCAGCGGCGCAGCCGGCCAGCGGTAAAGCAAGCACCGCCTCGTGCAGCGCGGGCGGCAGCGCCGGCCCGGCCCACAGCAGCGTGGCCACTACGCTATGGCCCGCCAGGCCCACCGGCGAGTGCAGCAGGTGGCTATCGGCGGGCAGCACGGTGCGTTCGCTGTAAATCAGCCGGCCGTCGCGGTAGATGTCGCCCTGTTGGCGCCAGCTACCACGGCGGTATAAGAGGTTGGCCGCAGGGCGGCCCAGGCAGACCACATCGCCCCATAGCAGGCGGGCGTCGCCAGCCAGATCCACACGGCTGGCAAAGCGCACCTCGGCGCCGTCGAACAGGATGGTTTCTTGCGGCAGCCACGCCAGCACGCTGCCAGCCGCCTGGCGGATGCTGAGCTGCTGCTGCGCCTGGCGGCCAAAGCCGTCATACCACTTGGCGGCGCCGGGGCTGGTGAGCAGCACCTCGCTGCCGGCCTGCAGGTCGATGTCCAGCGTGAGGCTGTCACCGCCGGCCACGCCACCGGGCGGGTGCACGATGATGTGCTCGCAGCTGCCGTCGGCACCGATAAAGTGCTTCTGCACCCGTAGCGGGCCAGTGTGGCGGCGCAGCACCGGAATGGTGCGGGCGCCGTCGCGGGCGTAGGCCAGCTGCAGGGTAGCCGGCCAGCCTTGTAGCAAGGACGGGGGCAGCAGGGTGGCAACAGCGTCGGGTTTCATGGGGGGATGGGCAAAAAGTGAAGTCAGATGCGGTATTGCAAGCCCCGTGCCAGTGCATGACACGGGGCCGGTTTGGCACACGGCGGGGCTAGATGGCCAGCAGCTCCCGCACGCCGTCCTGCGGCATGTCCTTGCCCTGCCCGGCCTTGATCACCTCGCCACGCGACATCACCACGTAGCGGTCGGCCAGCGCCTCGGCAAAGTCGTAGTACTGCTCTACCAGCAAGATGGCCATGTCGCCGCGTGCGGCCAACCTTTTGATCACGGTGCCGATGTCCTTGATGATGGACGGCTGGATGCCCTCGGTGGGCTCGTCCAGAATCAGCAGGCTGGGCTGGCTGACCAGCGCGCGGCCAATGGCCAGCTGTTGTTGCTGGCCGCCGGACAGGTCGCCGCCACGGCGGTGGCGCATCTCGCTCAGCACCGGGAACATTTCGTACACGCTGGCGGGGATGTCGCGCCCCTGGCGGCCGCTAAAGCGCGCCAGACCCATTTTCAGGTTTTCTTCCACGGTGAGGCGGGCAAAGATCTCGCGCCCCTGCGGCACATACGCCATGCCGCGCGCTACGCGCTGGTGCGGGGCCAGGCGCTGGATGTCTTCGCCCTGCCACTGCACGGCGCCGCTTTTGGCGGCGATCTGCCCCATCAGGCAGCGCAGCAGCGTGCTTTTACCCACGCCGTTGCGGCCCAGAATGCAGGTCACCTCGCCGACCGGCGCGGTAAAGGCTACGTCGCGCAGGATGTGGCTGCCGCCGTAGAACTGGTTGAGTTTGTCTACTTTCAGCATGATTCAGCGCCCCAGATACACTTCGATAACGCGTTCATTGGCCTGCACCTGCGCCAGGCTGCCCTCGGCCAGCACGCTGCCTTCGGCCAGTACCGTCACCTTCTGCGCGATGCTGCCGACAAAGTCCATGTCGTGCTCCACCACCATCAGCGAGTGCTGGCCTTTCAGCGTGAGCAGCAGCTCGGCGGTTTTTTCGGTTTCGGCGTCGGTCATGCCGGCTACCGGCTCGTCCAGCAGCAACAGTTGCGGCTCTTGCGCCAGCAGCATGCCGATTTCCAGCCACTGCTTCTGGCCATGCGACAGCAGCCCTGCCGGGCGCTGGTAGTGCTCGGTAAGGCGGATGGTGGCCAGCAGCTCGCCGATGCGGTCGCGCTGTGCACCGGTCAGGCGCGAGCGCAAGCTGGCCCAGACCGATTTATTGCCGGCCAGCGCCAGCGCCAGGTTATCGTGCACGCTCATGGCTTCGAACACGGTGGGCTTCTGGAACTTGCGGCCTATGCCCAGCTGGGCGATTTCCGGCTCGGTGTGGCGCGTCAGGTCAATGGTCTGGCCAAAGAACACGCTGCCGCTATCGGGGCGGGTCTTGCCGGTGATGACGTCCATCATGGTGGTTTTGCCGGCGCCGTTGGGGCCGATGATGCAGCGCAGCTCGCCCACGCCGATGTCCAGCGTGAGTTTGTTCAGCGCGCGAAAGCCATCGAAGCTCACGGTCACGTCGTCCAGGTACAGGATGGCGCCGTGGCGGGTGTCCAGCTGCCCGTCTACCGGGTGGACCAGGCCGCGGGCCTCGCCGTCCCAGTTTTCACGCTGGCTGGTGGGTGTGGATGCGGCCAACATTATTGCGCCCCTTTCTTGCGTAGCAGACCCAGCACGCCGTTAGGCAGCAACAGGGTGGCGGCGATAAACAAAAAGCCCAGGAAAAACAGCCAGTACTCGGGAAACGCCACGGTGAACCAGCTCTTGGCACCGTTGACGATGGCCGCGCCCAGCACCGGGCCGATCAGCGTGCCACGGCCGCCCAGCGCTACCCAGATGGCGATTTCGATAGAGTTGCCCGGCGACATCTCGCTGGGGTTGATAATGCCCACCTGCGGCACGTACAGCGCACCGGCCAGCGCGCACAGCACCGCCGACAGCACCCAGATGGCCAGCTTGTAGTACAGCGGGTTGTAGCCGCAGAACATCAGCCGGCTTTCGGCGTCGCGGATGGCAGTGAGGATGCGGCCGAACTTGCTTTGCACCAGCCAGCGTGCACCCCACAGTGCCAGCGCCAACAGCAGCACGGTGGCAGCAAACAGCACGGCGCGGGTGGCCGGCTCGGCAATGCCGAAACCCAGGATGCGCTTGAAGTCGGTAAAGCCGTTGTTGCCGCCAAAGCCGGTTTCGTTACGGAAGAACAGCAACATGGCGGCAAAGGTGAGCGCCTGGGTCATGATGGAAAAGTACACGCCCTTGATGCGCGAGCGGAACGCCAGCCAGCCGAACACCAGCGCCAGCAGGCCCGGTACCAGCACGATCACCAGCAGCGCCCAGGCAAAGTGCTCGCTGCCCTGCCAGAACCACGGCAGTTCTTTCCAGTCCAGAAACACCATGAAATCGGGCAGGTCGCTCTGGTAATTGCCGTCACGTCCGATCTGGCGCATCAGGTACATGCCCATGCCGTAACCGCCCAACGCAAAGAACAGGCCGTGGCCCAGGCTGAGCAGGCCGGTGTAACCCCACACCAGGTCCATGGCCAGCGCCACGATGGCGTAGCACAGGATTTTGCCGGTAAGCGTGAGGGTGTAGGCGGACACGTGTAGCGCGTGGCCTTCTGGAAACACCGCGTGCCCCAGCGGCAGCAGCATCAGCAGGGCCAGCAGCAGGCCCACGCCCAGCGTGGTGGCACGCGGCCCGGCCGCTGCGGCCAACTTGAGAGAGTAAGGTTGTGACATGGCAGGCCTCAGTCGAGCACGCGGCCTTTCAGGGCAAACAAACCCTGAGGACGCTTCTGGATAAACAGGATGATGAACACCAGGATCAGGATCTTGGCTAGCACGGCCCCCAGCGACGGCTCGATGACCTTGGCCAGCATGCCCAGACCCAGCGCACCGGCTACGGTACCGGCCAGCTGCCCTACCCCGCCCAGCACCACCACCATGAAACTGTCGATGATGTAGCTCTGGCCCAGGTCCGGCCCCACGTTGCCGATCTGGCTCAGCGCCACGCCACCCAGGCCAGCGATGCCGGAGCCCAGGCCAAAGGCCAGCATGTCTACGCGGCCGGTGGGCACGCCCACGCTATCGGCCATGCGGCGATTCTGCGTAACGGCGCGTACGAACAAGCCCAAACGGGTGCGGTTCAGCAGCAGCCAGGTCAGCACCAGCACGGCAGCGACAAAGGCGATGATGGCCAGACGGTTGTAAGGGAGCGTCAGCGTGGTGGATAGCGTAATGCCGCCGGACAACCAGCTGGGGTTGGCCACTTCTACGTTCTGCGCACCAAACGCCACGCGCACCGCCTGCATCAGCATCAGGCTGATACCCCAGGTGGCCAGCAGCGTTTCCAGCGGGCGGCCGTACAGGTGGCGAATCACCAGCCGCTCCAGCGCCATGCCGATGATGGCGGTGACCACAAACGCGGCGGGCAGCGCGGCCAGCAGGTAGTAGTCGAACGCGGCGGGGGCGTACTGGCGGAACAGGTTCTGTATCAGCCAGGTGGTGTAGGCCCCCAGCATCAGCATTTCGCCGTGCGCCATATTGATGACGCCCAGCAGGCCATAAGTGATCGCCAGCCCCAGTGCGGCCAACAGCAGGATGGAGCCCAGGCTGGCGCCGCTGAACAGGTGGCCCAGCAAGCTGTAGCTGAACTGTGTGGCCTTGATGCTGGCAATGGCTTCGTCCGCGGCGCGGCGCACGTCGGTGTTTTCTTGCGGGTTGGCCGCTAGCGGTTCCAGCAGTGTCAGCAGCGCCGGGTCGCTGGCGTCGCCCATGATGGCGATGGCGGCCAGCTTGTCGGTGGTAGACGGGCTGCCCAGCTGCAAGGTGGCGGCGGCCAGGCGCAGCGCGTCGCGCACGCTGTCTTCGCGCTCGACTTGCAGTTGCTTTTGCAGCAGCGGCAGCAAGGCCGGGTTGGCCGCGTCCTGTATGGCTTTGACTGCTGCCAGGCGGCTGCCGCTATCTATCGCGTGCAGGCCGGCAGCGGCGTGAAATGTTTGCAGTGCACTGCGCACGCTGTTATTCAGCGGTACGCTATCGGTGCCGTCGGGCACGCTGTCTACTGGCTGGCCGCTATCGGCATCCAGCCATAGCTCGCCTTGCTGCACAAAAAAGCGGGTAGCGTCCGGGTCGGCCAGCAGGCGGCCTTCTTCCAGCGCCGCTACCGCGGCGGTATGCGCTGCGGTGGGGTTGGCGGCCCAGCTGGCGATCAGCTCGGCGCGGGCAGCCGGGTCGGCAGCGGCCAGCTCGGCCGCCGGGCTGGCGGCAAAAGCCGGTGCCCACAGCAGGCTGCATGCCAGTACGGCCATCAGGTGCTTGAGCTTGTTCATGGTGAGGTCCTTGCAAAAAAACGGGCTGCACAGGGCAGCCCGGGAAATACCGCAGCGTGGCTAAGCACCGGCGAGTGGCAGTGGCCAGCCAGCGGCTACGGCGATCAGGACTTGGTTTTTACCGGGGTGTCTGGCTTTTTATCGTTACCCGGGATGTACGGGCTCCATGGCTGGGCACGGATCGGGCCTTTGGTTTTCCACACCACCGAGAACTGGCCATTAGGCTGCACTTCGCCAATCATCACCGGCTTGTGCAGGTGATGGTTCTTGCCATCCATCTGCAAGGTGTAGCCGGAAGGTGCCTTGAAACTGATGCCGGCCATGGCTTTGCTGACGGCTGCCACATCGGTGGTACCGGCTTTCTTCACGGCTTCGGCCCACATATTGATACCGACGTAGGTGGCTTCCATCGGGTCGTTGGTCACCAGCTTGTCGGCGCCGGCCATGCCTTTCTTGGCAGCCCAGGCTTTGTAGGCGGCAATCCACTTGGTATTGACCGGGTTCTTCACGCTCATGAAGTAGTTCCAGGCGGCCAGGTGGCCCAGCAGCGGCTTGGTGTCGATACCCTTGAGCTCTTCTTCACCCACCGAGAACGCCACCACCGGCACGTCGGTGGCTTTCAGGCCCTGGTTACCCAGCTCTTTGTAGAACGGTACGTTGGAGTCGCCATTGATGGTGGAGATAACGGCGGTCTTGCCACCAGCGGCAAACTTCTTGATGTTGCCGACAATGGTCTGGTAATCGCTGTGACCAAACGGGGTGTACACCTCTTGGATGTCGCTATCCTTCACGCCTTTGGATTTCAGGAAGGCACGCAGGATCTTGTTGGTGGTGCGCGGGTAAACGTAGTCGGTACCCAGCAGGAAGTAGCGCTTGGCGGCACCGCCTTCTTTGCTCATCAGGTATTCCACCGCCGGGATGGCCTGCTGGTTTGGCGCGGCACCGGTGTAGAACACATTAGGCGACAGCTCTTCACCCTCGTACTGCACCGGGTAGAACAGCAGGCCGTTCAGCTCTTCGTACACCGGCAGTACCGATTTGCGCGATACGGATGTCCAACAGCCAAACGTTACGGCAACCTTGTCACGGGTCAGCAGCTGGCGGGCTTTTTCGGCAAACAGCGGCCAGTTCGATGCCGGGTCTACCACCACCGGTTCCAGCTTCTTGCCCAGTACGCCGCCCTTGGCGTTGATCTCGTCGATGGCAAACAGCGCCATGTCCTTGAGCGAGGTTTCAGAAATGGCCATGGTGCCGGACAGCGAATGCAGCACCCCGACCTTGATGGTATCGGCAGCACGGGCCTGCACGCTGAAACCGGCAGCCAGCAGCGAGGCGGCAATTACAGAAGACTTCAAAACGAGACGGCGAGTAGTCATGGCAAAGCTCCCTGAAGAACAGTTGGTTTTGTTGCAGTGCAGGGTCAGATTACGGTGCCGGTGCCATGGCGGGAATACGTCAAATTGCGTACACGCTGCAATGCAACATACGCAGACAGGCGAACAGATGTCAGGCTGGAACGACAACTCACCGCCGCTTTAAGCAATCTATAAACTTCTGTTTTTAAAGAAATTGGTCTACGCGCGATGATCAAGCTGCAATGCGAATGCATTGATCTTTCCAGGAGACATCATGCACACCATTTTGGTTATGGCAGGCGGCGTGGTTTTACTGCTATGCGGCCAACTACTCGCCCGTTTTACCGGCATCATCAGCCAGGCGCAGGCAGCCTTGTACTTTGTGCCACTGTGGCTACTGATAGCGGCCAGCAATATGTGGACGGGCGTACAGCGTGCTGGCTATAGCGTGATGGAAGAGCTGCCTATTTTCCTGCTGGTTTTTGCTGTACCGGCCATGCTGGCCTATGCACTGTGGCGTCAGCTGCGTTACTAAGCTGCCATGCAGGATGAAACACTACTGCAGCAGCTGATTTTCCCGGCCATATTGCTTGCCGGGCTCATGCATGGCTTGCTACGGCGTATGGCCACGCGGCTGATACCTGCTTTTATCGGCAGCACGATGCTGCTAGCGGGACTATTGATTGCAGCTGGCATAAGCCAAGAAGGTGATTGGGTGAGGTGGTTCGGGCTGACATTGGTTATCTTGCCCGTAGCCATGCTGTTTTTCATGACCGGCCAAATCCTGGGTGTATGGCTTACCCGTAAAATACACAGCTTGTAAGCATCACCACGGTGATCGCCACAAAACAAAAGCCCCGCTAGCTGCGAGGGCTTTTGTTTTGGCTAGCCAACATGGCCAGACTTTTGGCTTAGGCACCGGTTAAACGGTAGCTATATCCACTGCCGAAAAAACAGTACAGGGCTACAGCACGCGAGGCGGCATCAGCAAGACCATCTTGCCACCTGCCTGCCCGCGCTCGCCCAACCGGTGCGCTTCGGCAGCGTCGGCCATGGGCAGGGTACGCGCGACCTCTACCCGTAACTGGCGCTGTAGCAGGCTGGCCAGTACGCTGCCACGCGGCCGGGTCATGACGAACGCCGCGCGCACGCCGGCCCGTTCGGCCCGCCCAGGTGGCGGCGGCATGGTAGTGGCCAGTAACAAGCCACCTGTTTGCAAAGTGCGCCATGAGGCTTCTTGCACCGGGCCGCCGATGGTATCCAGCACCACATCAATGCCGCGTACTTGCTGGCCGAATGAATCTACCTGGTAGTCCAGCACTTCATCGGCACCCAGCGCCTGAACACGCGCCACGGTGTGGCCGCTGGCCATGGCCACCACATACGCGCCGTGTTGTTTGGCTAGCTGCACAGCCACCCCGCCCAGCGCGCCCGCTGCGCCATGTATCAGCACACGGTTGCCCGGCTTGAGCTGGGCCATGTCCACCAGCGCGGTCCAGGCAGCCTGCCCGGGGGTGGGCAGTGCCGCGGCATCGACAAACGAGACAGCCTGCGGCATCAGTGCTGCCTGCTGCGCGGGCACCACCACGTATTCGGCATAGGTGCCATGCTGGCCCAGATCGCCGTAAAAGCACACGCGGTCTTCCAGCGCAAAACCCTGCACCGCGCCACCCAGCGCTACCACCACACCCGCTGCATCCAGCCCCGGTGTAAAAGGCAATGACAGATCCCGTATGCCCGCCATGGCGCCAGAGCGCAGCTTCCAGTCCAGCGGGTTGATACCTGCCGCCACCACGCGTACCAGCAGGTCGCCAGGGCCGCAGTCCGGGATGGGTACCTCGTCCAGCTGCATAACGTCGGGCCCACCGTATGTAAAGAATCGAATCGCTTTCACATCACCTCCCGCAGTGATCAGCAACGAATGGCCAGTGTGCGCGAAAGCGATTCTTGCATTTAAAGAACAAAGTCAGATAAATTATCCATATATGAAAGAAAAGAGACAGTTTCACCACACCCCTTCGCTGGACGACATGGCCTTGTTTGTGGAGGTGGTGCGTAACGGCAGCTTTCACCGTGCCGCCCAGCTACTGGACATGCCCGGTGCCACGCTGTCACGCCGTATTGCGGCGATGGAGAAACGCCTGGGTGTGCGCTTGCTGGAGCGCACCACACGCCGGGTGGCGCTGAGCGAGCGTGCGCGGCCATTTTTCGAGCGCTGCGCCGTGCTGGTTGATGAAGCAAGACAAGCCGAATCGCTCTTGCAAAGCCAGCAGGCCATGGCAGCGGGCACGCTGCAGGTTTGCATGGCAGCCGATATTGCCGTGTTGTGGGTTGGCCCGCTGCTGGCCGAGTTCACCCGCCTGCACCCCGATATCACGCTGGATCTGGACCTGAGCGGTGTGGTGGACGAACACGCCGATACCCAGCCAGACCTGATCATCCGCCAGGGCAGCAGCCGCCCGGCGGGGCGCCCGGTGTGGCCACTGGCCACGCTGGCACAGGGCCTGTTTGCCGCGCCGGCCTATCTGGCAAGACATATGGCCCCGCTGACCCCGGCGGAGCTGGCCGTGCACGACTGCCTGCACAGCCGTGGCCAGGTACAGTGGACACTGCGCCAGGCGGGCAAGCCACAGCAGCCCATGATCAGCGGGCGGGTAGGCCTGAATGATCTGGGCCTGATGCGTACGCTGGCCGAGCATGGCGCGGGTATTGCCATGCTACCCAAGCTGATGACGCAGGACGCGGTACGCAGCGGCCGACTGGTGGCGGTACTGGCAGACTGGGAATGCCCGGCGCTGACCCTGGTAGCGCTGGCGGCCAACGACACACTCACCCCCCAGGCGACGGCACTGCGCGATTTTCTCGCCAGCCGGCTAGCGCTGGACTAGCACGCTGTTAGTGCAGTGGTCGAAGCGGTAGCCCGTTGGCAGTGCTACGCCACCACCGAGCGCAGACACCAGGCTAGACGGTACTGCCGCGCAGCTTGCCCAGTGCCAGGCTGGCCGCCGCGGTGCGGGTCTCCACCGCCAGCTTGTCGAATACATGCTCCAGGTGTTTGTTTACCGTGCGCGGGCTCATGCCCAGAATATCGGCGATATCGCGATTGGTCTTGCCCAGGCTTAGCCAGTGCAGCACCTCTGCCTCGCGCTGGGTTAGCCGGAACGCGCCCATCAGGGTCTGGATGCTGGCTTCGTCGTTTTCCTCGCGCAGCACCACCAGCCACTCCTCATCGCCGGTCTGGTCATGGAAGCTGGCCAATAGCCGCCGCCCGGCTTGCGCCAGCAATAAGGCCGGCTGCTCGGTACCGGCCAGCCTGGCGGCCTGGGCCGCCTGGGTCCAGGCCAATAGCGCCGGCGGGGCCTGGTCGCCCGCGCCAAAATAATGCTCGATCAGCCGCCGTGCCAGCGCGGTTTGCCACACCAGCCGGCCACTGCGTGCGGCAATGGCGATCGTGGCCTGGCCGAAAGCGTCCAGCGCACTGCTGGCCTGCGTCATCTGGCGGGCGTTCTGGATATGCGCGGCAATGCGTGCCAGCACCTCGGGCGGGCGCAAGGGTTTGGTGACATAGTCGGCCCCGCCGGCGGCAAAGGCCGCCACCACGTGTTCGCTCTCGGTCAGGCCGGTCATGAACACGATGGGGATGGCACGGGTGGCAAAAGCGGCTTTCAGGCGGCGCGCCACCTCGAAGCCATCCAGCCCCGGCATCACCGCGTCCAGCAGGATGACATCGGGCAGCGACAGCCGGGCGCGCTGCAAGGCGGCCTCGCCATCGGTGGCCACCAGTACGGTGTAACCCGCCTCGTCCAGCGCGTCGTGCAGCAGCGCCAGGTTGTCCGGCTGGTCGTCTACGATCAGCACCACGTGCTGCAGGTGTGGGGTCGTCATGCTTTGTTCTCCGGCTGCAGACCATGGTGCAGTAGCTCGCGCAAGGCTTCAAACTGGAACTGGCGTACGTGCTCGCCGGCCACGCGCACAAACTCGGTGTAGGCAGCGTCCAGTGCGGCCAACCTGGCCAGCTCGCTGCGCAGCCCGCGCACATAGCCCAGCTCTACCGCTTCCAGCAGGCCGGCCAGCTCGGCGGCCGGGGGCTGTACCAGGGCCTGCACCACGGCCACAGGGTTGGCCGCTGCCATGGCAGGCTGGCCAATCACCCATTCCAGCGCCAGTTTGTGGCCTATCCAGTCCAGCAGCTCTTCTACGCGTATCGGTTTGAGAATGAAATCTTCGCTGGCAATACCGGCGTCGTTGTCCTGGCCTTTATCAAAGGCATTGGCAGAAATCACGGCCAGCTGCGCGGTACAGCCGGCCTGCCGCAAGCGGCGTAGCGTTTCCCAGCCGTCTATCCCCGGCATGGCCAGATCCATGAACACCAGATGCGGCTGAAAACGCCCCACCATGGCCAGGCAGTCGTAACCGTTGGCCGCCTGAGCCACCTCGAAGCCCAGGCGCTCCAGCACACCCGCCAGCATTTCGCGGTCGATAGCTTCGTTGTCTACCAGCAAGATGCGCTGGCGCACGCCCACATAGCCCACCCGGTTGCGACGCGGCAGCTCGCGCTCGGCCAGCGCGGCGTGTACATGCGGCAAAAACAGGCGCACGGTAAAGTGGCTGCCCTGCCCCGGCGTGCTGCGTACCGTCAGCTCGCCGCCCATCAGGTCGGTAAGCATCTTGCTGATGGTGAGCCCCAGGCCGGTGCCGCCCGCGCCGCTGCTACTGCCGCGCTCGAACGGCTCGAAGATGCGCAGCAGCTCGCCTTCGGCAATACCCGGCCCGGTATCGATCACCTCGAAGGTGGCCATCTCGCCACGGTACTGCAAGGCAAAACGCACGCTGCCGCGGCGGGTAAACTTGACCGCATTGCCCAGCAGGTTGATCAATATCTGGCGCAAGCGCTTCTCGTCGGCGCGCACCACCTGCGGCAAGTGGGCGGCGGGGGCGTAGTGAAAATCCAGCCCCTTGTTACGCGCCTGCAGCTCGAACATGGCCACCAGCTGGCGCAGGAAAGCATCGAAATCCATGGCGCGGGTAGCCAGCTGCAGCTTGCCGCTTTCGATACGGGCAATATCCATGCTGCCCTCGATCACCGACAGCAGGTGGTCGCCGCTACGGCGTATTACCTCGATGGCCTGGCGGCGCGACGGCGGGATCTCGGCGTCGCCGTCCAGAATCTGCGCGTAGCCCAGAATGCTGTTGAGCGGCGTACGCAGCTCGTGGCTGATGGCCGACACGTAGCGGCTCTTGGCCTGGTTGGCTTGCTCGGCAGCCTCGCGCGCACGCTTGAGCTGCTCGTCGGTGAGCCGGTGCGACTCGATTTCGGCCAGCAGGCGGGCGGTCTGGCGATTCGATTCCAGCTGTGCCACCTCGCGGCTCTGGGCGGTGAGCACCATCCACCACGCCACCACGCCGCTCACCAGCAGCAGTACGGCAAACAGCCGCCAGAACAGCTGCGGGAGCCAGGCCTCATAGCCGCCCTGCAGCGCGCCTTGCCACTCTATGTAGTACAGCAGGCCCAGTACCAGCAGCAGCACGCTGCCGATGCCGGTCATCAACAGCAGATAATGGCCCAGCCCGTGTGCCAGATAGGGCTGCAAGGCGCGCGGCAACAGGTGGTGCAGCAGTGCCGCCCATTGTGCGGCCAACCTGGCCTGCGGCTTGCAGGCATCGCCACAGCGTACGTCCAGCGTGCAGCACAGCGAGCAGATCATGCCCTGATAGGCCGGGCACGGTGCCATGTCTTCTGCCTCGTAATCGCGCTCGCACACCACGCAGCGGTACTGGCTGGCACCGGCCGCCATGGCCGGGCGAGCGCTGTAATAGCGCCCGCGCGTGAGCCAGGCAATCAGCGGGGCGGTACAAAACGCCACCGCCATAGCCACAAACGGCGCCAGCGGCTGCCAGTGCTCGCCAAATACCCCCACATGGGTGGCAATGGATAGCAAAGACGCCAGCGCCATGGCTCCTACCCCTACCGGGTTAATGTCGTACAGATAGCTGCGCTTGAACTCGATGCCTTTCGGGCTCAGCCCCAGTGGCTTGCTGACCACCAGATCCGCCACCACGGCCATGATCCACGAGATGGCAATATTGGCGTACAGCCCCAGCACCTGGCCCAGTGCGTGAAACACCTCCAGCTCCATCAGCAGCAGGGCAATGGCCAGGTTGAACACCACCCACACCACGCGGCCAGGGTGGCTGTGGGTCAGGCGAGAAAAAAAGTTGGACCACGCCAGCGAACCGGCATAGGCATTGGTGACATTGATCTTCAACTGCGACACCAGCACAAACAGCGTGGTAGCCGCGATAGCCAGCGTGGTGTTGTCAAACACATGCGCAAAGCCGATCAGGTACATCTGGTTAGGGTCTACCGCGCGCTCTGCCGCCACACCGTTGCGCAGCGCCAGCCACGCCAGCAGCGCCCCGCCCAGCATTTTCAGCACGCCGGGCAGCACCCAGCCGGGGCCGCCCACCATCACCGCCAGCAGCCACTGTCTATGGTTGGCCGCAGTACGCGGCGGCATGAAGCGCAGGTAGTCTGCCTGCTCGCCCATCTGGGTAATCAGCGCAATGCCCACCGTGAGCGCCGCACCAAACAGATGCAGGTCAAACGCCTGCGGTGCATGGTTTGCACCAGCGTAGCGCCACAGCCCGGCCAACGCCTGCGGCTCGTGCCACAGCACAAAGACATACGGCAGCACCAGTAAACACAGCCACAACGGCTGCGTCCACACCTGCAGCCGGCTGATGGCAGTGACGCCATGTGTCACCAGCGGCAGCACCACCAGTGCGCATAGCAGGTAACCCCACTGTGGCGGTATGCCAAAGCCCAGTTCCAGTGCATAGGCCATGATGGCCGCTTCCAGCGCAAAGAAAATGAAGGTAAACGAGGCATAGATCAGCGAGGTAATGGTGGAGCCGATATAGCCAAAGCCGGCACCTCGGGTCAGCAGGTCCATATCCACGCCATAGCGGGCGGCGTACAGGCTGATAGGCAGGCCGGCCAGAAAGATAATCAGGCCAGTGGCCAGGATGGCCAAAAAGGCGTTCAGGAAGCCGGCCTCCACCATCATGGTGGCGCCCACGGCCTCCAGCACCAGAAACGACGCGGCGCCCCCCACGGCGGTATTGGCCACCCGCCACGCCGACCAGCGGCGAAAACGCTGCGGGGTAAAGCGCAGCGCGTAGTCTTCCAGCGTCTCGCTGGCCACCCAGCGGTTATAGTCGCGCCGGATGGTGACCACGGCTTGTGGCGGGGCGGGAGCGGCTTCGGTATGCGTATCCATGCCGCTTTACTGGCAAGAAGCAGGCCAAGCTGACGTACCCAGGCCGATCTTGAAGGCCTGACAATAGAAAAGGCGCACCATTATCGGTGCGCCTTTGCCTGCGGCCAACCCTGTGGCAGAGGGGCTCAGACCATGGCCGACACATCCGGCTTGCAGCTGAACGTCTGGCTAACGCTGCCGTCGGCGTCCACGCTTTCCAGCTTCACGTCAAAGCCCCATAGCCGACTCACGTGCTTTAACACCTCTTGCGCACTACCGGCTTCCAATGGTTTGCGGTTGTGCATGCTGTGGCGCAGCGTGAGGCTGCGGTCGCCACGCAGGTTCACGTTCCACACCTGGATATTCGGCTCGCGCGAGCCCAGGTTGTACTGCTCGGACAGCATCTGACGGATGCGGCGGTAGCCGCGCTCGTCGTGGATGGCGGCCACCTCCAGCTTGTCGTCGCGGTCGTCGTCGCGAATGGCAAACAGGCGGAAGTCGCGAATCAGCTTGGGCGACAGGTATTGCGAAATGAAGCTCTCGTCCTTGAAGTTCTTCATCGCAAACTCCAGCACCGGGCGCCACGGCGTGCCGGCAATATCGGGGAACCACTCGCGGTCTTCGGCGGTAGGTGCCTCGCAAATGCGCTTGATGTCCTGGTACATGGCAAAGCCCAGCGCGTACGGGTTGATGCCGTTGTACCAGCGGGCGGTGACCGGCGGCTGGTACACCACATTGGTGTGGCTTTGCAGGAACTCCATCATGAAACCATCGGTAACCAGGCCCTTCTCGTACAAGCGGTTCAGCAAGGTGTAGTGCCAGAACGTGGCCCAGCCCTCGTTCATCACCTGGGTCTGGCGCTGCGGGTAGAAGTACTGTGCCACCTTGCGCACGATGCGAATGATCTCGCGCTGCCACGGCTCCAGCAGCGGGGCCGATTTTTCGATGAAGTACAGCAGGTTTTCCTGCGGCTCTGCCGGAAAGCGTGGCGCAGCCTTGGCGCTGTCGTCGCGCTCGCGGCGCGGAATGGTGCGCCACAGGTCGTTTACCTGCGTCTGCAGATAGGCTTCGCGCTCGTGCAGGCGCGCTTGTTCTTCGGCCAGCGACAGTTTTTGCGGCCGCTTGTAGCGGTCCACGCCGTAGTTCATCAGCGCGTGGCAGCTATCCAGCAGCTCTTCTACGGCATCAATGCCGTAGCGCTCTTCGCAGCGGCTGATGTACTGCCGGGCAAACACCAGGTAATCGATGATGGCACTGGCGTCGGTCCAGGTGCGGAACAGGTAGTTGCCCTTGAAGAAGCTGTTGTGGCCGTAGGCGGCGTGGGCAATCACCAGCGCCTGCATCGTCATGGAGTTTTCTTCCATCAGGTAGGCGATGCACGGGTTGGAATTGATCACGATCTCGTACGCCAGGCCCATCTGGCCACGCTTGTAGCTTTTTTCGGTGCTGACGAAGTGCTTGCCGAAACTCCAGTGGTGGTAGTTCACCGGCATGCCTACCGACGAGTAGGCGTCCATCATCTGCTCGGCGGTAATCACTTCCAGCTGGTTGGGGTAGCAGTCCAGCTGGAACTCGTTCACGGCGATATCGCGGATGGCTTTGTCGTATTCGTCAATCAGGTCGAAGGTCCATTCGGACCCGGTGGAGATCGGTGTCATGGTGCTGCCCTCCTCTTGTGCTGCGGCCTGCGGCCAACCTTAGCGGGTGGCCGGCTGCCGTTTGAAGAGTTCGCGGAAGACCGGGTAGATGTCGGCCGGCGAGCGGATTTTCTGCATGGCAAAGTGCTTGTGCTGCCCCGCCACGCGCAGGTACTCGTACCACAGGTTTTGCGGCTCGCCCTCGGTGATTTCGATATAGGCGTAATACTGGCACCACGGCAGGATGTTCTCCTGCAGGATCTTGCCGCAGTTGGCCGAATCGCTGTCCCAGTTATCCCCGTCAGACGCCTGCGCGGCGTAGATGTTCCACTCGCTGTTGGCGTAGCGTTTTTTCACGATGTCGGCCATCAGGTTCAGCGCCGACGACACCACGGTGCCACCCGACTCGCGCGAGTGAAAGAAGTCCTGCTCGTTCACTTCTACTGCGCTGGTATGGTGGCGGATGAACACCACCTCGATCTTCTCGTAATTGCGCTGCAAAAACAGGTACAAGAGGATGAAAAAGCGCTTGGCCATATCCTTCTTGCCCTCGTCCATGGAGCCGGACACGTCCATCAGGCAGAACATCACCGCCTTGCTGGTGGGTTTGGGCTGCTTGACGCGGTTGTTGTAGCGCAGATCGAACGGGTCGATGAAGGGGATATGGTTGATCTTTTCGCGCAGGGCATGAATCTGGCGGCGGCGCTCGCGCACCTCCACGCCGTTGTCGTCGTCCGACTCCAGCAGAGTGTCCAGGTCTTCCTCGGCTTCGCGCAGGCGGGTCAGTGTCGGCGCGGCCATGGCTACGCGCCGCGCCAGCGCGCCGCGCAGGCTGCGCACGATGCTGATATTGGCCGGCGTGCCGTCATTGGTGTAGCCCGCGCGCACCGGCTTCATTTCCTCGATGCCCATCAGCTGGGTTTTCACCAGGTTGGGCAGCGCCAGGTCTTCGAAGAACACGTTCATGAATTCTTCGCGCGACAGCTGGAAGGCAAAGTCGTCCTCGCCCTCGCCTTCATTACTGGCTTTGCCACCGCCGCCGCCGCCACCGCCGCCCTGCGGGCGCTTGATACGGTCGCCCTGCACGAACTCTTCGTTACCCGGGTGCACGTGCTCGCCCACACCGCCACGTCCATGGTGGAACGACGGCTCGGAAATATCCTTTACCGGAATGGATACATTCTCGCCGCTTTCAATGTCAGTGATGCTGCGCCCCTTGATGGCCTTGCCGACGGCTTCCTTGATCTGGGCCTTGAAACGGCGCAAAAAGCGCTCGCGGTTGACGGCGGATTTGTTCTTGCCGTTCAGTCTTCTGTCGATAATGTGCGACATGCTTGCCTCCTAGCCGTGTTGTCACGGTGACGGGTTGGCCGCAACCTTGCGGCCAACCTTCTGCCGCGTACTGCTCAGGACGACTTGCGCACCCGCAGGTACCATTCGCACAGCAGGCGTACCTGCTTGGGCGTGTAACCCTTGGTCACCATGCGGTTGACAAAGTCTTCGTGCTTTTTGGCCTCGTCGGCGCTGGCTTTGGCGTTGAAGCTGATCACCGGCAGCAGCTCTTCGGTGTTCGAGAACATTTTTTTCTCGATCACGGTGCGCAGCTTCTCGTAGCTGGTCCAGGCCGGGTTGTTGCCGGCGTTGTTGGCACGGGCGCGCAGCACGAAGTTGACGATCTCGTTGCGGAAGTCTTTCGGGTTGGAAATGCCTGCCGGCTTCTCGATTTTCTCCAGTTCGGCGTTGAGCGAGGTGCGGTCGAAGTTTTCGCCGGTGTCCGGGTCGCGGTACTCCTGATCCTGTATCCAGAAGTCGGCAAAGGTCACGTAGCGGTCAAAGATGTTCTGGCCGTATTCGCTATAGCTTTCCAGGTAGGCGGTCTGGATTTCCTTGCCGATGAATTCCACATACTTGGGCGCCAGGTACTCTTTCAGGAAGGTCAGGTATTTCTGTTCCTGCTCTGCCGGAAACTGCTCACGCTCTACCTGCTGCTCCAGCACGTACATCAGGTGTACCGGGTTGGCCGCCACCTCGGTGTGGTCGAAGTTGAACACCTTGGACAGGATCTTGTAGGCAAAGCGGGTGGACAGGCCGTTCATGCCCTCGTCTACGCCGGCAAAGTCGCGGTATTCCTGGTGCGATTTGGCTTTCGGGTCGGTGTCTTTCAGGTTTTCACCGTCGTACACCAGCATCTTGCTGTACAGGCTGGAGTTTTCCGGGTCTTTCAGCCGCGACAGCACGGCAAACTGCGCCATCATTTTCAGGGTACCCGGCGCGCACGGGGCACCGCCCAGCGAGGAGTTGCGCACCAGTTTGTCGTAAATCTTGATCTCGTCCGACACGCGCAGGCAGTACGGCACCTTCACGATGTAGATACGGTCGAGGAAGGCTTCGTTGTTCTTGTTGTTGCGGAACTGCTTCCACTCGCTTTCGTTACTGTGCGCCAGCACGATGCCGTCGAACGGGATGGCGCCAAAGCCTTCGGTACCCTTGAAGTTGCCTTCCTGGGTGGCGGTCAAGAGCGGGTGCAGCACCTTGATCGGCGCCTTGAACATTTCCACGAACTCCAACAGGCCCTGGTTGGCCAGGCACAGGCCACCGCTGTAGCTGTAGGCGTCCGGGTCGTCCTGGGCATAGCTTTCCAGTTTGCGAATGTCCACCTTGCCCACCAGGCTGGAGATGTCCTGGTTGTTTTCGTCGCCCGGCTCGGTCTTGGCCACGCCCACTTGCTTCAGCACCGACGGGTAGCGTTTCACCACACGGAACTGGCTGATGTCGCCATTGAACTCGTGCAGGCGTTTGACCGCCCACGGGCTGGGGATGGCGCGCAGGTAGCGGCGCGGAATGCCGTACTGGTCTTCCAGGATGGGGCCGTCTTCTTCAAAGTTGAACAGGCCCAGTGGCGACTCGTTTACCGGGCTGCCCTTGATGGCGTAGAACGGCACGCGCTCGGTGAGCTCTTTGAGCTTTTCCGCAATGGACGATTTGCCACCGCCCACCGGGCCCAGCAGGTAGAGAATCTGCTTCTTCTCTTCCAGCCCCTGGGCGGCATGGCGGAAGTAGGCCACCACCTGCTCGATGACCTCTTCCATGCCGTAAAACTCGCGGAACGCCGGATAGACGCGAATCATCTTGTTACTGAAGATGCGTGACAGGCGGGTGTCGTGGCGGGTGTCGATGACTTCCGGTTCACCGATCGCCATCAGCATGCGCTCGGCCGCGCTGGCGTAGGCCAGTGGCTCGCGCTTGCAGATATCCAGGTACTCCTGGATGGTGAATTCTTCTTCGCGGGTGCGATCGTAACGGGATGCGTAGTGGCTGAAGATGTCCGGGCTCATGGCGTGACCCTCCTGTTAGAGGCAAGCAAGACGCCATAGTGCGGTGCACCATGCTCCCCCTTGCCTATTAGTCTGCTGACGCGGAAAACCTGTTCTTTGTTTGGGTATAGCACAGCAAAAAAAAGGCAAGTACAAAATCTAAAGCTATCGTTATGCTAAAACCGATACAAAAAAACCATCATGACGTAGCGGGCTTTTGACAACAGCCGTCAAAAAATGGCTAATTCATTACGATTCAAACACTTAAACAACACTAGCACGCACGTAAGCAAACCGATTAGCATAAAAGCACAAGGCCGGCATGCTGCCGGCCTTGTGCTTTTTATTGCCAAATTTTTTTGTCATGCCTTGCGATCCAGGATTCGGGTACCGATTTCGTACAGTTTGCCCCGCTCCACTTCATTGCAGCGCCGCACCTCCACCACCGCTTCCAGCGGCTTCATCGGCATATTACCCACCCCCGGCACAATCACGATCACTTCCAGCCGCTCGCCATGCTGCGGTACATACATGCAGCGTATGGCCATGCCATCTACCGACAGGTCCACACACTCGCCATAGTGTGTTTCACCGGTATGCAGCGATTTCATCTTGGCACGGCAGCCCATGCGCAGGCGCCGGCCTACGCGGCGGTCGTGATAGTGGGTGTCAAATGGCTTCACCTGGCAGGGTTCCTTGTTGCCACGCGGCCAGCCAGTGCAGGCCGACCAGGGTTTTGCTATCGGTAATGCGGCCATCCAGCGACATGGCTTGCGCTTCTCTGGCGGGCAACAGCAGTACCTCCAGAAACTCGCCTTCGTCCAGCTGGCGGGGCGTTTGCGTGAGCCCGGTAGCCAGATAGTAATGAATCACCTCGTCAGCATAACCGATACACGGGTAGGCCTTGCCAAGATAACGCCACTGCGCCGCGATAAAACCGGTTTCTTCCCATAGCTCGCGTTTGGCGGTATCGGCAGGGGCTTCCTGCGGGTCAATTTTGCCGGCAGGGATTTCGATAAAAGTCTGCCCGGCCGGGTAGCGGTACTGGCGCTCCAGCACCAGCTCGCCAGCATCGCTCAGTGCCAGCACCGCTACCGCACCGGGGTGGCGGATAAACTCGCGGGTGGCCTGCTTGCCATCCGGCAGGCTCACCGTGTCGCGCCGCACCTTGAGGAAACGCCCTTCAAATACTTGATCGCTAGTGAGCTGCTTTTCGGTGAGATCCACTGTTTTTCTTTCTGTTACGCCATTGCCACGCCACGGCAGCACGCCACAGCACCATAACCAGTACATAGCCGCAGCCCGCCAGCAACAAACCCAGGGCGGGGACACCCAGCAGCAGGGGTTGGCCGTATTCGGCCAGCCATGCCTGCAGCTGCGGCCCCCAGACGGTAATGTCATGCCACGTGCCATCCGGTATGACGGGCATTGTAGCGGTGTCGGTCTGCCCGAGTAAAAGCCTGCCCAAGCGGTAGGCCACGAAGTAAAGGGGCAAGTAGGTCAGCGGGTTGGTATAAAGAGTACACAACAAGGCCAAGGGCAAATTGGTGCGAAAATACAACGCCAGCATGCCGGCCGCCAGCATCTGCGTCGGCCCCGGCATCAGCCCGGCAAACATGCCCACGGCAATGGCACCTGCCACCTTGCGCCGCTGTACGTACCACAGCTCATCCCTGTCCAGATAGGGTTGCAACCACGCCATACCGGGCTGCTGCACCCAGCCGTGTATGTGCTGCATTTTGCCGCGTACCCAGCGCTTTAACTTTGACATGGCTTATCTGTTTTCATGTTTTTTCCTGGCGTAATAAAAAAGTCTGAAAAAATTAAAACAAGCGTTTGAACCGGTTCTATAATCACCCTCACTCGCCGATACACGGCAGTAACAGACCAACAGGCCACAAGCGGCCAACACGAGGAAGCAGCACCGCCTGCGGGCTGCGACAACACTGGAGATACGACATGCCTAGCTACAAAGCTCCCCTGCGCGATTTCGACTTTGTCCTGAACGAGCTGATCAAAGTTCAGGAAGTGTTGCCCGGCCTGCCTGGCTACGAAGAAGCCACCCAGGACATTTTCAGTTCCTACCTGGAAGCCGCCGCCCAATTCTGTGAAAACGAGCTGGCGCCGCTGAACCGCCAGGCCGACGAAGAAGGCTGCAGCTTCGACCCGGCCACCAAGTCGGTCACCACCCCGGTAGGCTTCAAGGAAGCCTACAAGCAGTTCTGCGAGCTGGGCTTTACCGCTCTGGACTGTGACCCGGCTTACGGTGGCCAGGGCATGCCCAAGACCCTGTCTTTCCCCATCATCGAAATGCAGTGTTCGGCCAACGTAGCCTGGTCCATGTACCCCGGCCTGTCGCACGGCGCCTACTCTGCCATCCACGCCCACGGCACCGACGAGCAGAAAGCCACCTACCTGCCACACCTGGTAGACGGTAGCTGGACCGGCACCATGTGCCTGACCGAGCCGCACTGTGGTACCGACCTGGGCCTGCTGAAAACCAAGGCCGAACCCAACGCTGACGGCAGCTACAGCATTACCGGCACCAAGATTTTCATCTCGGCCGGCGAACACGATATGTCCGACAACATCATCCACCTGGTCCTGGCCCGCCTGCCGGATGCTCCAAAAGACGTAAAAGGCATTTCGCTGTTCATCGTGCCCAAGTTCCACGCCGACGGCAGCCGCAACAGCGTGTACTGCGGCAGCCTGGAACACAAGATGGGCATCAAATCCAACGCCACCGCCGTGATCAACCTGGATGACGCCAAAGGCTATCTGATCGGCGAGCCGAACAAAGGCCTGGCCTGCATGTTTACCATGATGAACGCCGCCCGCCTGGGTTGCGGCATGCAGGGTCTGGGTATTGGCGAGGCCTCGTTCCAGGGCGCGCTGGCCTACGCCCGCGACCGCCTGCAGATGCGCGCCATGGCCGGTGCCAAGTTCCCGGAAAAAGCCGCCGACCCCATCATCGTGCACCCCGATGTACGCCGCATGCTGCTAACACAGAAAGCTTACACCGAAGCAGGCCGCGCGCTGGCCGCCCTGCTGGCACTACAGCTGGATATCGAAGAAAAACACCCGGATGCCGACGCCCGTGCCGAAGCCGCCGACCTGGTGGCCCTGCTGACGCCGGTAGCCAAAGCCTTCATGACCGACAACGGCTACACCGCGGCCAACATGGGTATGCAGGTCTTCGGCGGTCATGGTTTTATCCGCGAATGGGGGATGGAACAACTGGTACGCGACTGCCGCATCTCGCAGATCTACGAAGGCACCAACGGCATCCAGGCCATCGATCTGCTGGGCCGCAAAGTGCTGATGGACCAGGGCCAGAAGCTGCGCAAGTTCACCAAGCAGATTCACAAGTTCTGTCAGGCCAACGAAGGCAACGCACAATTGGCCGAGTTTGTGGCACCGCTGGCCAAGCTGCTGAAAGACGTGGGAGACATCACCATGGGTATCGGCATGGCCGCCATGAAAGACCGTGACGAGGCCGGTGCGGCGGCTACCGACTACCTGCGTCTGGTGGGCCACCTGACCTACGCCTGGCTGTGGGCACGCATGGCCGAGGTAGCCTATGCCAAGCTGGACACCGCCAGCGACGACTTCTACAAGGCCAAGATCGCCACGGCACGCTTCTACTTTGCCAAGCTGCTGCCCGAGGTAGAAAGCCTGAAAGCCACCATCAAGGGCGGCGCCAAACCGCTGATGTCGCTGGAAGACGAGCAGTTTGCCTTTTAAGCCAGTACGCTAGCCCTACCCATGCCCCCGCTAGCCGGGGGCTTTTTCATGGCTCTGGCCACCGCTCACAGTAATACCACCTGGTTACGCCCGCGTGCTTTGGCGTGGTAAACCGCACGGTCGGCACGCTGCAGCAGGGTCTCCGGATCATCGTTGACGGATGACAATACTGCCACGCCAAAGCTGGCGGTTAGCGGCCAACGTGTGCATTCCCAGGCAAATGGCGTTTGTTCCAGCGCAAGGCGTAGGCGGTTTGCCACCACAGTGGCACCGTGCTCGGTCGTATCCGGCAGCAGGATACAAAACTCCTCGCCCCCGGCCCGGCACAGCAGGTCCTGCTCGCGCAGCTCGCGGCGTAGCACCGCCACCAAGTGCACAATCGCGGCATCGCCTGCCGCGTGGCCCAGCTGGTCATTAATCTGCTTGAAGTGATCCACATCCAGTACGCACAGCGCATAGGGCATGCCACGCTGCGCCATGCTGTGCTGCTGCTTGAGGCTGGCACTGAAAGCGCGGCGGTTGAGCGCGCCGGTCATCGGGTCGGTCATGGACAGGTGTTCCAGCTTGCCCACCAGCCGCATGGTCACCACTCCCGCCATGGCAATATTCACCGCCAGATTCAACACCAGGCCCACCATCAGGAATACCACATTGAAAGGCTCGGGTGACGCAACAGACGCCGACGCCACATTGCCCACCAGCACCATCAGGGCACGCAGCAAAAACAAACTGGCTACAGCGCCAAGAGGGCTCGCCACCAAGGCACGCGCCCCACGGGTAAAGTGCTGCTGTTCATGTAGCAGCGCATCCTGTGTGGCGCGCAGCAACAGCCAGGCAGCCGTCAGTGAATACACCACCGCATGGAAACCGGCTGGCTGGCCATACGGCTGGCTCAATAGCAAAGCGCCCCCCAGCAACGCCACCCCCAGACTTTCGCTTACCCCGCTACCATCACGTCGTACAAAATAGCGTATGCCCAAGCGCAAGCTGCACAAGGCCAGCAGCCCCAGCACATCGGCAAACGGGTAAGCCAGCCATACCGGCAACGTGCCATCACGATGCAGCGTCAGCAGCAGGCTCAAACCCATCAGGAAATCGCACAGAAAAAAGCGGCGTGCTACAGCGGGGGCCATTTTCAGCGCCATGCCCGCCACCGCCCAGCCGCTAGCCGCCACCCAGCAGACGGTGATGTTGGCTTGCACGATCGTCAGGGGGTCACTCATGCCGGGCTCGATAGGGATGTTTTTATCGTTATTCACGGTTACCGCGGGCAAAGCAAGCCCGGCAGCGGCTGCCCGGGCTGATAGAATCATGGTCTACCCTGCCACGGACACGCTGCCATGCTGCTAGATAGCACCACCCTGGACACCCGCCTTGCCTACCAGCTGCTCACCCACGCTGTCAGCCCGCGCCCCATTGCCTGGATCAGCACTCGCAGCCCGGCAGGGGTAGTCAATCTGGCGCCATTTTCCTTTTTCACCGTAGCCAGCATCGACCCGCCTGTGCTGTTGTTTACCCAGGTCAACCCGCGCGATGGCCACACAAAAGACACCCTGCGCAACCTGCAGGCCAACGGCGAGTGCGTGGTCAATATCGTCACCCACGCCCAGGCCGAGGCCATGAACCAAAGCTGCGCGCCCTACCCGCCGGATGTCAGCGAGCTGGCCGCCGCCGGACTCGGCACCACGGTACTGCCATGGTTGGAAGTACCTGGCGTGGCCGGCGCACCGGTACAGCTGGCCTGCCGGCTGCGCCAGCAGCTGCAAATCAGCCCGGCGGCGCAAAGTGGCACGGTAGTATTGCTGGATGTACTCGGTTTCGCCATAGACGACCAGCTCATGCAAAACGGCCAACTCTGCGCTGAACAGCTTGATGTAATAGGGAAAATGGGCGCTGATAGCTACTGCACCACACGCCAGCGCTTTGAGCTGGCTCGCCCCCCATACCGCGGCTAGTGACTTAGGCACTGCCTGGCCAAGGTGCGGGTCACGCGGGCCACCATGAATGGCAATAAAAGTTTTTCTAGACAAATCATGCATTTACCCTTACACTGATTTTTGCCTCATTTTCTGGTTTGGCGCACACTACCAAACCTGCCTTGCTTTAACTGCTGTTAACCACTCCGCACAGCAATTCCCGCTTAGGTTTAAACGATGCAAACCGCCGCCCGGCGGCGCAAGACTTTGTGCTTTGCGTGATTGGACCGGGCTCACCCCTCATCCGGAAGGAGACACTGTGTCTAAAGAAGACATGATCGAATTGCAAGGTGTTGTCATCGAGATGCTGCCGGAATCGCGCTATCGCGTTCGGCTCGATAACAATGTGGAAATCCTTGCCTATGGCTCCGGCAAAATGAAAATGCACCGTATCCGTGTGCTGGTGGGTGATCGCGTTACTGTAGAAATGTCGCCTTATGATCTGACTAAAGGCCGCATTAACTTCCGCCATCCAACGGCGAAGATGGAAGGCCTGCCGCCTGCCAAACGCCGCTATTGAAAAAGACACAACCGGGTTCCGGCTGTGTCGTATAGGAATCCAATGAAAATTAATGAATTGAAACCGGGTGACTGTGTCACCCAAGAGCTTGATAACAGTACTGTTGCTTTTGAAGTAGTTGCCATTCGCCAGATCGGCCGCCGTTTTCTGGTAACATTCCGCTCCGCGCTGGGCATTGCCAGCGCCAGCTATCAAGGCGACGCCTACATCAGCCTGGCCCATTGATTAAGCCGCTGACTACACAACCCCGCACTGGCAACAGGCGGGGTTTGTTGCATCTGGCGGGCCTATTCCCGCCCCTCGCCACGCGCCAGACGCTGCATCAGCTGGCGCACCTCGGCCATCTGCTCCTGCGGCAACGTTTCGTGGCGCATCAGCCGTAAATACAGCAGCAGGTTATCCAGTACCAGGCGCGCGGTAGAAACCAGGTACACCAGCTGGCGATCTTCGGCACTCACCCCCTGCTGGTGCAGCAGCGCGTCACGCTCCAGCAAGTCGGCTACCACCAGCCTGCGCAGCGCATTCTCGTCAAACGGCAGCTCTTCAGTCAGCCACGGGTAGTCCTGCTCTATGGCAGCCAGCAGGGTCAGCACTTCTTCCAGCCCCAGTTTCATGGCCAGACTCCACAACAGGTGATACTGCAGTCTAGCCCACGCAAACAAAAAGCCCCGCATTCTGCGGGGCTTTCCGGTACGGCTGCAGGGCTTAGTTACGGCCGCAGCAGGCTTTGTATTTCTTGCCGCTACCGCAGGTGCACGGGTCGTTGCGGCCAACCTTGCCATCGTTACGCACGGTCACCGGCGCAGCCTCTTTGGCGCGCCAGTAGTTGTGCACGGCCACCACGGCGTCGTCCAGCTCACCCTTGAAGCTTTCCAGCTCGCTGGCGCTGAATTGCATCAGCGGGGCTTCGCCCTCTTCGGCGTCGAACATGCCACCCAGTGCCATCACCGGCATCAGCAACTCTTCGAAGCCTTCGTCGTCTGCTGCCTCAAACCAATCGGTGGGCACCACGTCCAGCGCGTACATATAGGCATTGCACCACGGGCGGAAGTCCGGCTCGTCGCTGTCGTCGGCGCTATACAGCACCAGCTCTGGCAGCTCGCCGTCGGCCAGCGCGGCCGCCACGCTGTCGTAGAACTTCTGCAGCAGGGCACGGATTTCGGCTTCGGTTTCGGCGCTTTCAAATGCCGGCGCATCACCCAGGACATCATCCAGCCACTCGTCCACCCCCAGGCGGTCGGGGCCACAGGCCAGCGCAGTAAAGAAACCCTGTACTTCGTCGGGGCGCATGGTGGTGCCAGCTTGCGACAGCGGGGTGAGCAGGGTTTCCAGACGGGTCAGGTCGGCTTCGTTGAATACGGTCATGATGCAATCTCCAAAAGTATGGCGCGCATTGTAGCGTATCCACGCTGCCACAGAATTGTGACAGCACAAAAAACCCCGCCTGCCGGCGGGGTTGATCGCAGCACATCAGGCGGTTTTTGCTTCGTCCAGCCCCAGCTTCTCTTTCATCTGCTGGCGCATTACAAACTTCTGGATCTTGCCGGTGATGGTCATGGGGAAGCTGTCGACAAACTCGATGTAGCGCGGAATCTTGTAGTAGGCAATCTGGCCGTCGCAGAAGGCGCGGATCTCGTCGGCGCTACAGCTTTCGCCATCGCGCAGGCGTATCCAGGCGCATAGCTCCTCGCCGTATCGGGCATCGGGCACACCGATGACCTGTACGTCTTGCACCTTGGGGTGGCGGTAAAGGAATTCTTCGATCTCGCGCGGGTAGATATTCTCGCCACCGCGAATCACCATGTCTTTCACGCGGCCTACGATATTGCAGTAGCCATCTTCGTCCATGACCGCGAGGTCGCCGGTGTGCATCCAGCCGGCATCGTCGATGGCTTCGCGGGTTTTGGCCGGGTCACCCCAGTAGCCCAGCATCACCGAGTAGCCACGGGTCAGCAGCTCGCCGGTGTCGCCACGCGGCACGATACGGCCGTTGGCATCTACGATTTTTACTTCGACATGCGGGTGGATGCGGCCAACGGTGGCGACCTTTTTTTCCAGCGGCGTGTCGGTGTGGCTCTGGAAGCTCACCGGGCTGGTTTCGGTCATGCCGTAGGCAATGGTGACTTCGGCCATGTGCATGTGCGCCACCACGCGCCGCATCACCTCGATCGGGCACGGGCTGCCGGCCATGATGCCGGTGCGCAGTGTGGCCAGATCAAACTCGGCAAAGCGCGGGTGGTCCAGCACCGCGATAAACATGGTGGGCACGCCGTGCAGCGCGGTACAGCGCTCTGCCTGCACCGCTTCCAGCACCGCCAGCGGTTCGAAGGCCTCGCTAGGGAACACCATGGCCGCGCCGTGGGTCACGCAGGCCAGCACGCCCAGCACCATGCCGAAGCAGTGGTACAGCGGCACCGGGATGCACAGCCGGTCATCCGGCCCCAGCTGCATGGCCTCGCCCACGAAAAAGCCGTTATTCAGGATGTTGTGGTGCGTGAGCGTGGCACCCTTGGGGCTGCCGGTGGTGCCGGAGGTAAACTGGATATTGATCGGGTCATCGAACTGCAGCGTGCTGGCCGTAGCGGCCAACGCTGCACGCTCCTCATCGCTTGGCGGCGCCAGCAGGCTGGCAAAGTTCAGCATACCAGCGGTCGCCTCCTCCCCCATGCGCACCACCCAGCGCAGCTCGGGCAGGCGCACCGCTTGTAGCTGGCCAGGGGCGCTAACGGCCAACTCCGGCGCCAGGTCGGCCACCATGGCCAGGTAGTCGCTGCTCTTGAAGCTGGGCGATAACACCAGTGCGCGGCAGCCTACCTTGTTCAGCGCGTATTCCAGCTCGCTGCGGCGATAGGCCGGGTTGATGTTGACCAGCACCAGCCCCGCCTTGGCGGTAGCAAACTGCATCAGTACCCATTCCACGTTGTTTTGCGACCAGATCCCCACCCGCTCGCCCGGCTGCAGGCCCAGCCGGCGCAGGCCGCAGGCCAGGCGCGTGACCTGCTCGCCAAATTCGGCATACGTCCAGCGTACATTCTGCTGGCGCACGATCAGCGCGTCGCGCGCGGCGTAGCGCTGGCAAGCTTCGTCGAAATACTGGCCGATGGTCTGGCCGATAAGCGGGGTAGCACTGGTACCGTGCACATAGCTGGGCGAAAGGGTCATGGTGAGGTCTCCACTGGCGATGCCGTTGTCTTTGTGCGCAAAACTTACTATTACGTTAACGTAAACTCAAGCTTAATCGGGCAGAGCGGGTAAAAAACGCTACAATCGCGGCAGAACAACAGGAACCATCATGAGCGAAGAACGCCTCTTTACCATTTCAGATCTGGCACGCGATTTTGACATCACGCTGCGCACCATCCGTTTTTACGAAGAACAGGGCCTGATAGAGCCGCAACGTGAAGGCCGCCAGCGGCTGTTTACCCACCGCGACCGCGCCCGGCTCAAGCTGATCCTGCGTGGCAAGCGCATCGGGCTGGCACTGTCGGAGATCCGCGAGATTCTCGATCTGTACGAACTGGCCCGCGACGAAGCCAGCCAGTCGCTAAAGCTGCTGCAGCTCTTGTCCGAGCGCAAGAAACAGCTGGAAGAACAACGCCGCGACATCGACGCCGTACTGGCCGAGATCGTGACCCTGGAAGGCCACTGCCGCCAGGTCATCGACACCGTCACCGGCAAGGACGCCACAAACTAGCCCGTTTTTTACCATCCTGCCGGATGGTTCTGTCATTTTGTATTGACGTTAACGTAAGCGTAAGTCAACATAAAACCATAACCAGGCAAAAAACGCCTATCTATACAAGAGCCCCCGGCAGCACGCACAAGGGGCAAACGGACACAGCCGCCCGCCCGGGCACAGAGGAGATAACATGTACAGCAGCCTGCGCTTTGACTTTGGCGAAACCTACGACATGCTGCGCGAAGCGGTACGCGAATTCGCCGCCAGCGAAATCGCACCGCGCGCCGCCGATATCGACCGCGACAACCTGTTTCCGGCCGACCTGTGGAAGAAATTTGGCGATCTGGGCCTGTTGGGCATCACCGTGTCCGAAGAGTACGGCGGCGCCAATATGGGCTATCTGGCGCACATGATCGCCATGGAAGAAATCAGCCGCGCCAGCGCCTCGGTGGCGCTGTCCTACGGTGCGCATTCCAACCTGTGCGTGAACCAGATCTTCAAAAACGGCAACGACGAACAGCGCCAGAAATACCTGCCCAAGCTGATCAGCGGCGACCACATCGGCGCACTGGCCATGTCCGAACCCAACGCCGGCTCCGACGTGGTGAGCATGAAGCTGCGCGCTGACAAGGTAGACGGCGGCTACAAACTGAACGGCAGCAAGATGTGGATCACCAACGGCGGCGACGCCGATACCCTGGTGGTGTACGCCAAAACCGATATCAACGCCGGCCCGAAAGGCATCACCGCCTTTATCGTGGAAAAAGGCTTTGCCGGTTTCAGCCACGGCAGCAAGCTGGACAAGCTGGGCATGCGTGGCTCCAACACCTACCCGATTTTCTTTGACGACTGTTTCGTGCCGGACGCCAACGTACTGGGCGGCGAAGGCAACGGCGTGAAAGTACTGATGAGCGGGCTGGACTTCGAACGCGCCGTGTTGGCCGCAGGCCCGCTGGGCATCATGCAAGGCTGCATGGACGTGGTGGTGCCCTACCTGAACGACCGCAAGCAGTTTGGCCAGGCCATTGGCGACTTCCAGCTGATGCAAGGCAAGCTGGCCGATATGTACGTGAAGCTGTCCGCCAGCCGTGCCTATGTCTACGCCGTAGGCCAGGCACTGGACCGTGGCGAATCGGGCCGCCAAACCCGCAAGGACGCCGCCGGCGCCATCCTGTACGCCGCCGAAGGCGCCACCCAGATGGCGCTGGACGCCATCCAGTGCCTGGGCGGTAACGGCTATATCAATGAATACCCCACCGGCCGCCTGCTGCGCGACGCCAAGCTGTACGAAATCGGCGCGGGCACCAGCGAAATCCGCCGCTGGCTGATCGGCCGCGAGCTGATGGCCGAAACCCGCTAAGCCTTCAAAGACTATTCTTTCGCCACGAAAACACACGAAACAACACGGAAAGCAACACACGCTCCCGGCCAGATAGCCGCTGGCCGTCCGTGTTTTCAGTGTGATTCCGTGGCAAAAATAACAGGGTCTACAACATGCCCATCATCGAATCCAAGCTTTCCCCCCGCGCTGCCGACTTCCAGGCCAACGCCGACAAAATGCGCAGCATCGTGGCCGACTTGAAAGCCAAAGTCGCCCAGGCCGCCCTGGGTGGTGGTAGCAAGGCACGCGACAAGCACGTAGCCAAAGGCAAGCTGCTGCCGCGCGAACGCATCGACCTGCTGCTGGACCCGGGCGCGCCGTTTCTGGAGCTGTCGCAGCTGGCTGCCTTCGGCATGTATAACGACGACGCGCCGGGCGCCGGCGTCATCACCGGGGTTGGCCGCATCAGCGGCATCGACTGCCTGATTGTGGCCAACGACGCCACTGTCAAAGGCGGCACCTACTACCCGATGACGGTAAAAAAACACCTGCGCGCACAGGAAATCGCCCGCGAAAACCGCCTGCCCTGCGTCTACCTGGTGGATTCCGGCGGCGCCTTCCTGCCACTGCAGGACGAAGTCTTCCCCGACCGCGAGCACTTTGGCCGCATCTTTTACAACCAGGCCAACCTGTCCGCCGCCGGCATACCGCAAATCGCCGTGGTGATGGGTAGCTGCACCGCTGGCGGTGCTTACGTACCGGCCATGAGCGACGAAACCGTTATCGTCAAAGAACAAGGCACCATCTTCTTGGGCGGCCCACCGCTGGTGAAAGCCGCCACCGGCGAGGTGGTCTCGGCCGAAGAGCTGGGCGGTGGCGACGTACACACCCGCATCAGCGGCGTGGCCGACCACCTGGCGCAAAGCGACGCCCACGCGCTGGCCATCGCCCGCCGCATCGTGGCCGACCTGAACTGGCACAAGCAAGGCCGGCTGGACCGCATCGCGCCCCGCCCGCCGCGCTACAGCGCCGAAGAAATCTACGGCGTGATTCCGGCCGACAGCAAAAAGCCGTTCGACGTGCGCGAGATCATTGCCCGCCTGGTGGACGATTCCGATTTCGACGAATTCAAGCAGAACTACGGCACCACGCTGGTTACCGGGTTTGCCCGCCTCAATGGCTACCGCGTCGGCATCATCGCCAATAACGGCATCCTGTTTTCCGAGTCGGCGCTCAAGGGCGCGCACTTTGTCGAGCTGTGCTGCCAGCGCGGCATTCCGCTGATCTTCCTGCAGAACATCACCGGCTTCATGGTGGGCAAGAAGTACGAAAACGGCGGCATTGCCAAAGACGGCGCCAAGCTGGTTACCGCCGTGGCCTGCGCCAGCGTGCCCAAGTTCACCGTGCTGATAGGCGGCAGCTTCGGCGCCGGCAACTACGGCATGTGCGGCCGCGCCTACAGCCCGCGCTTTTTGTGGATGTGGCCCAACAGCCGCATTTCGGTCATGGGGGGCGAGCAGGCCGCCGGCGTGCTGGCCCAGGTGAAGAAAGAGCAGCTGGGCGACGCCTTTACCGCCGAGCAGGAAGAAGCGCTGAAAGCACCGGTACGCGAGCAGTACGAAGCGCAAGGCCACCCCTACTACGCCAGCGCCCGCCTGTGGGATGACGGTGTGATCGACCCCGCGCAAACACGCGAAGTGCTGAGCCTGGCGCTGGAAGCCAGCCTGTCGGCACCGGTAGAAAGCACGCGCTTCGGCGTGTTCCGCATGTAATTTTTATTTAGCCACGGAAACACACGGGAAGACACGGAAGCAAACCCGAACCCGCACGGCCTGCCAGAAGACGCATTCGCTCTTTTCCGTGTTTTCCGTGTGGTTCAGTGGCAAAAAAAGTGAAAGGGTTTTCAAATGAACTACAGCACTTTGGAAATCACCCGCAGCGGCCAGGTGGCCACCGTCTGGATGAACCGCCCCGAGCTGCACAATGCGATGAACGAGCACCTCATCGCCGACCTCACCGCCGCTTTTCGCGAGCTGAACCGTGACGACAGCGTGCGCGTGATCGTGCTGGCCGGCCACGGCAAGAGCTTCTCCGCCGGCGCCGACCTGGACTGGATGCGCCGCGCAGCCGGCTACACCGAGGCGCAAAACCTGGAAGACGCCAACAAGCTGGCCGCCATGCTCAAGGGTATTTACCGCAGCAAAAAGCCCGTTATCGCCCGCATCCACGGCGCGGCACTGGCTGGCGGTACCGGCCTGACCGCCGTGTGCGACATCGCTGTGGCCACCGACGCCGCCCGCTTCGCCCTGACCGAAGTACGCCTGGGCCTGATTCCCGCCACCATCGGCCCCTACGTGGCCGACGCCATCGGCTGGCGCCAGGCGCGGCGTTACTTTCTGAGCGCCGAGCGCATTGACGCCGCCACCGCGCTGCGCATCGGCCTGGTGCACGAAGTGGTGGCCGAGGACGCGCTGGATAGCCGCATTGCCGAGATCGCCGCCGAGCTGGGCAAAGGTGCCCCGCATGCGCTGGCCGCCGCCAAAGACCTGCTGGGCTGCCTGCACGACAGCTCGCCGCTGGACGACGAACTGCTGTCGGACACCGCGCACCGCATCGCCGCGATACGCATTACCGACGAAGCGCGCGAAGGCCTGGCCGCCTTTTTCGAAAAACGCCCGCCAAGCTGGATATGATTTTTTGCCACGGAAACACACGCAAGACACGGACAAGACCGGACAAAGCACTGCAGGCTAGGTAGCAAAACGGTGACTGGCTGACTGCCAACCGGACAGACACGCAGCGTCGCACCGGGTTTGTGCCAAAGCCCCTGCTTTCTTTCGTGCCTTTCGTGTGCTTTCGTGGCCAAACAGGACACATCATGCACGCCTACCCTACCCCTTGCGCCAGCCGCGCTGCGGCCAACCTTGCAGTGGCTGCCCCACAGGAAACCCGCCCCATGTTCAGCAAGATCCTTATTGCCAACCGCGGCGAGATTGCCTGCCGCATCATCAAGACTGCCCGTGCCATGGGTATCCGCACCGTGGCGGTGTATTCGGATGCCGACGCCAACGCCCGCTTTGTAAAGCTGGCCGACGAAGCCTGGCGCTTGGGCCCGGCCCCGGCGGCGGAATCCTACCTGAAAGCCGACCTGATCCTGGACATTGCCCGCCAGAGCGGCGCCCAGGCCGTGCACCCCGGCTATGGTTTCTTGTCCGAGAACGAAGACTTTGCCGCCGCCTGCCACGCTGCAGGCATTGCCTTTATCGGCCCGCCAGCCAGCGCCATTGCCGCCATGGGTAGCAAATCGGCCGCCAAGGCGCTGATGGAAAAAGCCGGCGTACCGCTGGTACCCGGCTACCACGGCGACGAGCAAGCCCCCGCCTTTCTGCAAGCGCAGGCCGACGCCATGGGCTACCCGGTGCTGATCAAGGCCAGTGCCGGTGGTGGCGGCAAGGGCATGCGGATTGTGGAAAAAAGCGCCGATTTCGAGGCCGCCCTGGCCAGCTGCCAGCGCGAAGCACGCGCCAGCTTTGGCGACGACAAGGTACTGGTAGAGAAATACCTGACCCGCCCGCGCCACGTGGAAATCCAGGTGTTTGCCGATAGCCTGGGCGGCTGCGTGTACCTGTTCGAGCGCGACTGCTCGGTGCAGCGCCGCCACCAGAAAGTGCTGGAAGAAGCCCCGGCACCGCACCTGCCCGCCGATACCCGCCGCGCCATGGGCGAGGCCGCCGTGGCCGCCGCCCGCGCAGTAGGCTACGAGGGCGCCGGCACCGTGGAATTCATCATGGACGTCCAGGAAAATGGAGAGCCTGGGCAGTTCTATTTCATGGAAATGAACACCCGCCTGCAGGTAGAACACCCGGTGACCGAAATGATCACCGGCCAGGACCTGGTAGCCTGGCAGCTGAAAGTAGCCTGCGGCCAACCTTTGCCCCTGGCGCAAAACCAGCTGCAGATGCACGGCCACAGCATCGAGGCGCGTATTTACGCCGAAGACCCGGACAAAGGCTTTCTGCCGGCCACCGGTACCCTGGTGCACCTGGCGCCGCCACCGGAAAGCGACTGCGTGCGCGTGGATACCGGCGTGCTGCAGGGCGACAGCATCAGCCCGTTTTACGACCCGATGATCGCCAAGCTCATCGTATGGGGCGAAACCCGTGAAGCCGCGCTACAGCAGCTGGACGCCGCGCTGGCGGCCTACCAGGTGGTAGGCGTGACCACCAATATCCGCTTTCTGCGCCGCATTGCGGCCAACGTGGACTTTGCCAGCGGCAATGTGGACACCGGCCTGATAGCGCGCCACCACGACAGCCTGCTGCCCGCCCCCGCTGCGCCCACCGCCACGCAGCTGGCGCTGCTGGGGCTGGCCGAAATGCTAGCCAGCAGCAGCACGGGTAACGATGCCTTTGGCACGCTACAGGGCTGGCGCCTGAACGGCAGCCACCACCACAGTATCGGCTTCGAGCTGGGCGATGCCCGTTACACCGTCACGCTGCAGCAGCACACCGACGGCTACCGCATCGAGGCCGCCGGCAGCACGCTGCAGGCAGAAGCCACCCTGCACGGCCACACGCTGCGCGTGACGCTGGACGGCAAACAGCTGGCGGCCACCGTGGTGCGCCACGGCAGCCAGCGCGTGCTGTTTGCCGACGGCGAACGCGTGGCCGTGGACTACCTCGACCCGTATGCGTTTAGCGAAGCAGGCGTGCACGGCGAAACCCACCTCAAAGCCCCCATGCCCGGCCGCGTGGTGGCACTGGTGGCCGAAGCCGGCGCCCGCATCGCCAAAGGCGAGCCGCTGCTGATCCTGGAGGCGATGAAAATGGAACACACCATCACCGCTCCGGCCGACGGTGTGGTGAAGGCGTTCTACTTTGCCGCCGGCGAGCAGGTAGGCGACGGCGACGAGCTGGTGGACTTCGAAGCGGACTGATGTCTTGTTAGCCACGGAAACACACTGAAGGCACGGACAAGAGCAAAGGCAAGGCGCCCTTGCCTGACGGATGGCAACAACATGGCGTCGCAACGGTTGTCTTCCGTGCTTTCCGTGTACTTCCGTGGCGATAAACAGGTTTTTTCTTTGCTACTGACACATACCCCTAAGGCACGAGCTGCAGCCACAAAGGATCAAAACATGACACACGTGAAGATTGTGGAAGTCGGCCCGCGTGACGGGCTGCAAAACGAAAAGCAGACCGTCACGCTGGCGGTAAAGGTCGAGCTGATTCAAAGGTTGGCCGCCAGCGGGCTGCTGAACATCGAAGCCGGGGCATTTGTATCGCCCAAGTGGGTGCCGCAGATGGCGGACAGCGCCGAGGTGCTGCAAGCGCTGCAGCTGGATGGCACGGTGAACTACCCCGTGCTGGTGCCCAACGACAAGGGCCTGGACGCGGCGCTGGCAGCCGGCGTGCGCGAGATTGCCGTGTTTGGCGCGGCTAGCGAGGCCTTTAGCCAGAAAAACATCAACGCCAGCATAGCCGAAAGCCTGCAGCGCTTTGAATCGGTAATGAAGCGCGCCACCGCGGCCAACGTTCGCGTACGCGGCTACGTGTCGTGCGTGGTGGGCTGCCCGTACGAAGGCGCCATCGCGCCGCGCAAGGTGGCCGAGGTGGCCAGCGCACTGTACAACATGGGCTGTTACGAGATATCGCTGGGCGACACCATTGGCGTGGGTACGCCGGACAAGGTTACCGCCATGCTGGATGCAGTAAGCGAGCGGGTACCGGTAGAAAAGCTGGCCGGGCACTTCCACGACACCTACGGCATGGCCATTGCCAATATCCATACCGCACTGCAAGCCGGCGTGCATACCTTTGACAGCTCGGTGTCCGGCCTGGGCGGCTGCCCATACGCCAAAGGGGCGTCCGGCAATGTGGCTACCGAAGACGTGGTGTATTTGCTACACGGCCTGGGTTACCACACCGGGGTGGATATGGATAAGCTGGTGGCGGCGTCGAAATTCATCGCCAGCGCCCTGGGCAGGCCCGCCGGCTCGCGCTTGGCGCACGCCTGGCAGGGCTGAGCAGGCACCATGACAAAGCATTAACACACAACTGCTTAATAAAACACCCCGTCATTTTGCAGTGATAATTTAATATAAAAATTATTAATGTAAACAAGCTTTTAGCCGGTGCGGGGGCGCAAAATTTATTGCCATCTTGCCTTGCCAAGTCGGTTTTGCCCCCGTATCATGCAAACATATCGATAAGTTCATGCTCTAGTGAGCAGGAGAATCAACCATGACCAAGAAATTCATTCTTGCTGCAGCCTTGGTGGCGTCTGTTTCTTATGCCGCTACATCTACTTCCGGGGAGACCTCTGCAACGCAGGTCCAAAAAAGCCTAGCATCTGCAGTGAAAGACAAGAAGCCTATTGCTGAGATTGTTAAGCAGGCTGTCAAATCGAAAATGTCAGCTTCTGCTTTGGTTGTTGCAGCAGCAAACGCAAATGCTTCCGCAGATGAGATAGCTAAAACGTTCATCTCCATGCTGCCTGAGGGTGAATTGAAATCGGCAATGGAACTTGCTGGAATCTCGACAGATGCTATTGATGCAGCAATCAGTGAGGCAAAAGTTTCTAGTGCTGTTGCACTTGCAGATCAGGTTCCTACAGCAGCCGGCAACACCGGCACAAGCGGCCAAACTGGTGGCTTTGGTAACGGTGCCGGTAGCGCGCTGTCCTTCTCCAGCAGCCCGTCATTGGGCGGCGGCGGTGGTGGTAGCGTAAGCCGCAACTAAGCCTTTGCTTCCCCGCGAATAAAAAACCGAACGCAAGTTCGGTTTTTTATTGCTGCTACCCGCTAATGGAGACACTGCATGCTGCGGACACCGCACCTGCCCAAGCTGGCCTGGTGGCTGTTTTGCCTGACCCTGGTACTGATGCCGCTGCCGCTGGGCGGCAACCGCTCGTGGGTGCTGCTGATTATCGCCCCCGGCCTGCTGGCCGTGTGGGGCCTACTGCTAGCCAGCGATGGTAGCCGGCACCAGCTGGGCCAGGCTATCAGGCAAAGCAAATTTCCCCTGGCCTGCCTGGCAGGTATTGCCCTACTGCAAACGATACAGACTCTTACCTTGCCAGCAAGCTGGCTGGCCACCGTGTCACCGGGCCTGGCAAACCTATGGCAGGGCCAGGGCAGCCTGTCGCTAGACCGTTTCAACACCCAGCTGTATGCCACGCTTACCCTGTGCTATGCATCGGCTTTTGTGTTTATCCAGTACTTTGCCCTGCAGTCTGCCCGGCTGATAAAGCAGCTACTGCTGGTACTGGTACTGGCGGGCATCTTTCAGGCCGTAGTCGGCATCTACCTGTATTCGGTTAATGCCGACTACACCCTGTTCTACTTTGCCCTGCACCATGTGCGCACACTGGGCACCTTCACCTACCACAACCACTACGCCTTTTACCTAGTGATGGCGCTGTGCCTGGGGCTGGGGCTGATCATGGCCGAGCCTGCCGCACAGCAAAGCGGCGGCTGGAAACAGCAGCTGAACAAGCTGCTGGCGTTTGTGGAAAGCCGCAAGATGCTGCTGCGCCTGGGGCTGATCGTGATTGTGATTGCGCTGGTACTGACCAAATCACGCATGGGCAATGCCGCCTTCTTTACCGCCCTGCTGGCCAGCATGGCCGTGTACCTGGCCTTGGTAAAACCACGCAATAAAAACCTGCTGTGGCTGGTAGCCAGCGTGGTGATTATCGATATCGTGGTGCTGGGCAGCTGGGTGGGGCTGGACAAGGTAGCCGAGCGCATAGGCAATACCGCGCTGAGCAAGAACAGCGCCACGCTGAGCGCCATGATACGCGGCCAGGAAAACAGCCCAGAATGGCCACGCGACGAATCGGTAGAGGCGCGCCTGCTGCCAGCCGATTATGCAGTAAACATTATCAAAGACTATCCACTAACCGGCACAGGCGCTGGTACATTCTATACAATATTCCCGACATACAAACCTACCACTGTAAACTATTACTACGATCATGCCCACAATGATTATGTAGAATTGCTTACAGACCATGGATTTATCGGTATTTCCCTGTTCGCGGCTCTTGTCCTGTGTGTCATAGCACGTACAATTGGGGTACTGAGACATAGAAAATCGGCGCTGGCCAAAGGCCTGGCTTTCTCTACGATCATGGCATGTTGCGCTGCGCTATTGCACAGCCTGGTGGATTTCAACCTGCAGGTACCCACCAATGCCATGCTGTTTACCTGCATTTTAGGCTTGGGTTGGAGTGCCGGCTTCATCGAGCGGCCAGCCCGGCAGCTTTAAAATCTGAATTTTTATCGAATAATGTGGAGCCCCACCATGTACAAACTGACCCCCCTGGCGCTGGCCCTGGCGCTGCTAAGTGGCTATGCCGTGGCACAAACCTCCCAGAATGCCGCCATTCCGCAGCAGCAAGATATCTATAAAGGGTTTGACACCTACAAGCCGAAGGAGCAAGCCGACCCGGATGGCGCCATGCGCGTAGGTAGTTTCTACCTGTACCCCACTGTGGGCATCACTTTTGGCCACGATGACAACGTTAACGCAGTCAACACGAACACCAAGTCGTCTAGCGTGTTCAACCTTAGCCCCAGCTTGTTATTGGAACAGCTGAACGCTGCTGGCGATACCTATAGCTTGGGCTACCGCGGCTCTTATACCCGCTATGCCAGCAGCAGCAAAGATAACAACGATACCCACGAAGTGCAGGGCCAAGTAGCCATCCAGTACGACCCCCGCCTCAATACCCTGTTCCGTGCAGGCGTTATGCTGGCTTCTGACGCGCGCGAACTGACAGACCGCCCAGAATCGGACAGCCCCGATAAGTTCCGCAACACCTACGCCAATTACCTTGCGGGCTACGGCGCTAATGAAGCGCCAGGCCGTGTAGAAGCCGAAGCGAAGTACAACAACAAACGCTACACAAACAACCGCAGCACCACCCTGGACGGCGACCTGGACGCGTTTGAATTGGCCGGCCGCTTCTTCTATCGTGTAGCACCCAATAGCCAAGTATTGGTAGAAGCCCGCTACACTGATTTCGATTACAAGCTGGCCACGCCCGAGCAGGACAGCACCGAACAGCGCCTGCTGCTGGGCTATACTTGGGATATCTCTGCTGCTACTCAGGGCACATTCAAGGCCGGCAACCTGAAGAAAGACTTTGCGTCCAATACCCGTAAAGATTTCAATGGTTTCACTTGGGAAGGCAGCGCCAAATGGATGCCGGTAGAGTACTCGACCGTTGAGCTCAACACCCGCCGTGCCACCGACGATTCCACCGGCACCGGTGACTACATCAAAAACCGCAAGTACGCCATTAGCTGGACCCACAAGCTGACTGATCTGTTCTCTGCCAGCTTGGCTTACTCGGATATTCATAACGACTACGTTAATGGCAACCGTCTAGACAAGATCAAGCTATACAGCGTAGGCGTGGGCTACGACGTGCGCCGCTGGATGAAGATGTCGCTGGAGTGGAAAACCGCCGAAAACGAATCCACCGTGCGCGCAAGCACCTATAAACGCAACGTGATCATGCTCAATACCCAGATTGGACTGTAATTCATGGCCCTGAATGCTTTTCAACGTAGCTCTACGCTGAAATGCTGGCTGTCTGCATGCCTGCTCGCTGTAGCAGGCATGCAGCCTTTGGCAGCCAGTGCCCAGACCACCCTGCAAGTGCCTGTCGACTCTGCCAGCCTGTTTTCCACCTACCAGCTGGGCGCGGGTGACATGCTGACCATCCGCGTGCTGGGCGAGCCAGAGCTGACACTGGAAAAAATCCGCCTGACCGACGCCGGCACGCTGTCGTACCCGGTGCTGGGTGAAATACGCCTGCTGGGCCTGACCGTAGGCGAGCTGGAAAAAATCATTACCGACGGCCTGCGCGGCCGCTACCTGAAAAACCCGCAGGTGTCGGTGCAGATGGACGAATACCGCCCGTTTTACGTAAACGGCCTGGTAGAAAAACCGGGTAGCTACCCGTACCAGCCAGCGCTAACCGTGCGCAAAGCCGCCTCCATTGCGGGCGGGCTGAAGATACGCGCGTCGGTAGACAAGGTTTATGTGATTCGTGCCAACGACAAAAACCAGGACGCAATCAAGGCCGATATGAACACGCCCATCTACCCGGGCGATACGGTTATTGTGGAACAAAGCTT
The DNA here is from genome assembly GCF_979366545.1 of Vogesella perlucida. Lineage (NCBI taxonomy): Bacteria > Pseudomonadati > Pseudomonadota > Betaproteobacteria > Neisseriales > Chromobacteriaceae > Vogesella > Vogesella perlucida. Next base: position 125,722 of record NZ_CEETRO010000002.1, on the reverse strand, counting down.
TTTCTGATCGAAATGCTGATAGTGCGCTAAGCCGCGCGGAGAGACCGAATGTCGCTTTTTGGTGAAGAAACCAAACCCCAAGCCCAGGCTGCCAAACCTGCGCTGCTGCTGCAGGACAACGAGCAGCAGCACACCTCCCCCCTGCTGGAATACTGGCGCATCGTAAACGCCAAAAAGTGGGGCATTCTGGCGCTGGGCGTAGCCGTAGGTGCCGTAGCACTGGTCACCACCCAGGCCATGCGGCCAACCTACCGCGCCACCGCCGAAGTACTGATTGAAGCCAACAAAGCCAAAGTACTGTCTATCGACGAGGTATACGGCGGCGTAGGCAGCAACCGCGAATACTTCCAGACCCAGGCTGAAATCATGAAATCGCGCGAGGTAGCCCTGCGCGCCATCAAGAAGCTGAAGCTGTGGGAACACCCGGACTACAACCCGCGACTGCAAAAACCGCCAGTACACCAACCGGTGCTGGACATGCTGGGCATGGAACGCAAGCCCCAACCACAGTGGAACGAAGACCTGCTGGCTGCTGCCGTATACCAGCAAATCGCCCTGGGTAAAGACCTGAATATCGAGCTGGTGCGCCTGAGCCAGCTGGTCAACGTGTCGTTTGATTCTACCGATGCCAAAGTGGCCGCCGACTTTGCCAACGCCGTGGGCGAAGCCTACATAGAGAACGACCGCGAAGCGCGCTTCAAGATGACCCAGCAAGCCAGCGACTGGCTGCAAAACCGCACCAAGAGCCTGCGCGAAGCCCTGGAAACCTCCGAGCGCAAGCTTCAAAGCTACCGCGAACGCGCCGGTGTGATTACCGTAGACGCCAGCAACCAGTTTGGTACCGGCAAGCTGATTGAAGAAGTAACCCAGCGCCTGGTAGAAGCCCGCATGCGCCGTGCCGAAGCCGAAAACGCCTACAACCAGATACGTGGCGGCAAAGTGCAAGACTTGGGCTCGCTGCCTGCCGTAGTTCGCAACCCGCTGGTAGCCGAGGCCAAGAAACAACTGGCGGACGCCGAACGCAAACACGCCGAAATGTCGCAGCGCTATGGCCCGGAACACCCGCGCATGGTGCAGGCAGAAGCCGAGCTGCAGTCGGCACGGGACAGCGCCAAGCGCCAGATCAACAGCATTGTGGCCAGCGTCACCAACGAGTACGAAGTAGCCCGCGCCACCGAGCGCAGCCTGGAAGCCACCCTGGGCCAGGCACGTGGCGGCGCGCAAACCGACAACCGCAAAAACTTCGAGCTAGCCGTGCTGGAACGCGAAGTAGCATCCAACCGCCAGCTGTACGACATGTTTGTAACCCGCGCCAAGGAAACCGCCGCCTCGCAAGACCTGCAGAGCAGCGTAGGCCGCATTGTGGACATGGCCGAAGTACCCGAAAAACCGGTAGCGCCGAAAAAAGCACAGGTGACCCTGATGGCCTTTGTGCTGGCCCTGCTGCTGGGTGCCGCCACCGCCCTGCTGCGCGCACGCCTGGACAACACGCTGAAGCTGCCGGCCGACGTGGAAAGCAAGGTCAAACAGCCGCTGCTGTCTACCCTGCCCCTGCTGGACAAAAAACAGCGCCAGCAAGCTGCCCTGCTTAGCCAGCAAGACCCGCACACCCCGTTTGCCGAGGCCGTGCGCACCGCCAAAACCGGCGTGCTGCTGTCGGATATCGATCAGGAACGCCGCGTACTGCTGGTAACGTCCAGCGTGGCGGGCGAAGGCAAGACCACCACGTCTTGCAACCTGGCGCTGTCGCTATCGCAAAACAAGCGCACCCTGCTGATAGACGCCGACATGCGCCGCCCGTCGGTAGCCGCGTCGCTGGGGCTGGACCCGCACGCCGCCGGCCTGTCCGACCTGATAGCCGGTACCAAACAGCTGGCCGACGTGCTGCAACAGCTGCCAAACAGCCAGGTAGACCTGATCAGCGCCGGTACCCTGCCGCCCAACCCGCTGGACCTGCTGCTGTCGCGCCGTTTTGACGAGCTGCTGGCCACGCTGCAGCAACAGTACGAAATGATCATTATCGACAGCGCACCATGCGAAATGGTCAGCGACGCGGTAGCCCTGGCCCCGAAAGCCACCGGCCTGATCTACGTAGTACGCGCCGGTGAAACCGCTGCGCCGCTGGTGGTAAAAGGTACCCGCCGCCTGCAGCGCGCCGGTGGCCACCTGCTGGGTATTGTGCTGAACGGCGTAGACCTGAAACAGGCCGAACGCTATGGCGACTACGGCACCTACGGCCAGTACTACGGCAACTATGGCGCCCCCGCCAAAAAGTAAGGCCCCCGCGTGATAGACGTACACTGCCACCTGCTGCCGGGCGTCGATGACGGCCCGGCAGACCTGGCCGCCGCGCTGGCGCTGGTGAAAGCCAGCGCCAGCAACGGCATACGCCAGGCCATCTGCACCCCCCACATCTACCCCGGCCGCTGGGACAATGGCTACGCCAACCTGCAGCCCGCGCTGGACCAGCTACGCCAAGCCATGGCTGCGGCCAACCTGGCGCTGGAGATAAAGCTGGGGGCAGAGGTGCGCGTGTGCGACGAGCTACCGCAGCTGATACAAGCAGGGCGCATCCCCATGCTGGGGCATGTGGGCGGCTACGATATCCTGCTGCTGGAAATGCCGGACCACCAGATACCCGCCGGCCTGTGGCAGCTGATACCCTGGCTGATGCGGCACAAGGTACGCCCCCTGATCGCCCACCCCGAGCGCAACAAAGCCGTAATGAGCGACCCCAGCCAGGCCAGCCGCCTGCACCGCGCCGGCTGCTGGCTGCAGGTGACCACCGGTGCCCTGCTGGGCAGCTTTGGCAGCCGCGCCCAGGCCACCGCCGAGCAGCTGCTGGAAGAAGACCTGGTGTACCTGGTAGCTACAGATACCCACAACCTGAAAGCCCGGCAGCCCAATATGGCCCAGGCCCACCAGTGGCTAAGCCGCCGCTTTGATAGCGGCTACGCCGACATGCTCACCACCGAGCACCCCGGCCTGCTGTACCACAGCACCCCCGCCAGCATACCCACCCTGGAAGACACACCATGAAAGCCGCCGCACCCTACGCACTGGCCCTGGCCATGGCAAGCTGCGCCGCCGTGGTACTGCCCGGTGCCCTGCAAACAGCCTGGCACGACCTGATGCTAGCCCAACCGCGCGCCATGCTGGATCGCGCCACCGCAGACCAGCAAACCCCACTACTGCTGGCCGAAGCCATACAGATTGAACAGACACTGAACCAGGCGCAGCAACAACGCCAGCCCCCGCACCACCAGGTGCTGGACAACCTGGCCACGCTCTACACCCTGCGAACCATGCGTGCTGCAGCGGTACCCGACGTTCAGGCCTATATGGCTGACGTGGCAGAAAACTACTACCGCCAGTCTCTGGCACTGCGCCCGGTAAACGGCCGCGCCTGGGCCAATATCGCCCTGCTGCGCATCCTTACCGGCGACCAGGGCCCGGTATACCAGCAGGCCCTGGCCACTGCCCTGCGCCAGGCCCCCAGCGACTACAGTGTAGGCCGCAGCCTGCTGCTGGCCACCCTGCCGTTTGAAGACAAGCTGCCACCCGCCAGCATGGCGTTTGCGCGACAGGTATACGCACAGCAGAGCGAGCCGGCACAAAAGCAGCTGCAGCACCTGCTAAAACAGCTACCCGGCCCCACCGCCCGCCAGCTAGTGCAGCCCTAGCATCCTGCCAGCTACATAAAACAAACCGCCCCGGGTTGCGCATGGCAAACCGGGGCGGTTTTTTATTTAATGGTATGCATGCAGAACAAGCAGCTGGCAGCTCTTTGCTATTACAGACGGGCAGCCCGCCTGCGGCTCCAGCACGAGCCAGCCCAGCACAGCAGCAGCCCGCACAGCAGGCCGGCCAAGTCTGCCAGCCAGTCTTCTACCGACGCCACACGGCCCGGCAATATCGACTGGTGCCACTCCTGCCCTGCCCCTACCACCATACCCATTAGCGCCAGCGCGAGGCAGCGCCAAAAGGTGGGCCGCAACGCCCAGCCCGCCACCGCCAGCGCCAAGCCGTAGACGCTGGCGTGCACCAGCTTGTCGTAAGGGGTGGGCACCGTGGGCAGCAGCAGCAAATTTTGGCACCAAAAAAGCAGAGCCACCAGCGACGCCAGCAATAACAACACCACCAAACGCCACGCCATTAGTTGACCGCTACGAAGTAGAACCTATTGAACGGATGTACCTGTGGGTTCGGCACTGCCACGGCAGGTGTAAACCAACAATAGCGGGCAAGCTTCTGGCCATAGCGGCAGATCTGCAGTATGAACATTTCAAAGTTGAAAGAGGCAGGCATAACCAACGTATTGAATGCCAAAGTCCGACATGCCACCTGCTCCTCCGCTAAAAAAATTTTCATACATTCCTTTCACTTGCAATAGTGTAATGACCCAGCCCTTTCTGCACAGGTCAGGCTACTAATTGATACGCCATCGCCGGCGTCTTCATCCCCAAAGCCTGGTGCGGGCGCCGGTGGTTGTAGAACCCGATCCAGTCTGCAATTACCCGGCTGGCGTGCGCCAGGCTTTCAAAGCGGTGTCGATGCGCACACTGCTCTTTCAAGGTGCGGATCACCCGCTCCACCATACCGTTCTGCTCCGGCGTGTACGGCGTGATGAACTCCTGCTGTAAACCGTAGCTTTTCACCAGCGCGGTGTAGCTGCGGCTGGTAAATACCAAACCGTTGTCGCTGCGCAGCAGGAAGCGTTGCGGTACCCGCCCCTGGCAGCCAAAGCGGTTGATCAGCGCATGCTCCAGCGCCGATGCAGCCGTTTTGGACTTGCCATTGCGTGACAGATGCCAGCCCAGCAGTTCGCGAGTGCAGCAGTCAATCACCAATGCCAAGTGGCACCAGCCATCCTTACCAGCCCAGATACGGCACAGGTCGGTGGCCCAGCGTTGGTTGGGCTCGGCAGCCACCGATGGCAGGGCTTGCACGCGCGGGCGGAAGCCGACCGGACGCTTCTTCACCTGCCAGCCTTTGAGCTGAAAGATGCGCTGCACGGTGTTTTTGTTCATGCCCAGCAGGCCTGCCACGGTGCGGTAGCCGAATGAAGGATTCTCTTCGATCATCGCCTTGATCGGCTCGACCAGCTGCGGCTGCAGCTTGGGCGCGGCCTTTTGCGGGCGGTAGTACAGCGTGCGACGCGGTACGTCGAACCAGCGGCACAGCTTGCTGATGGGCACCTGGATGCCGTCGTCTGCCAGTCGCTGCCGGACGAGGTGGGCTACTTGTCGTCCTCGCCCAGCAGAGACTGCAGCTTTTTTCTAGCGCGCAGCTCCAGCATGGCTTCGCCGTAGGCTTCCTGCAGTTCTTTGAGCTGTTTCTCGTATTGCTCGCGGATATCCATCGGTTTGGCACGCAGGGCGTTCTCCATGCCGCGCTTGGCCTCATCGACCAGGTTTCGATCTCGGAGGGCCTCAGGTCGAAGGCGCGGGAGGCCTAGGCCACCGTGCTCTTGCCTTGAATGATCTCCATCACCAGCGCGGCTTTGCGCTTGGCGGTCCAGCGTTCGATGTAGCGTTCCATGGTCATACTCATCACATGCTCCTGTGTGGATTATGACCTGTGCAGGTTTTTAGTGGGTTATTACAGAATTAAAAAATAACTAACGAGAAGTTGGCCATGGCAAGATTTCGAAAAATTCAAATATTTAAAAATTCCAGAAAATTATTAGCCGATTAATATCAAGCCGACTTGTACCATGCACATCTTTATCAACTCATATTACACGACGAAGGTAGGGCAAATTCTGAAGAATCCAAGCAGTAAGAATAGATAAGCAGAACACTGCAGAAGCAACTACTGGTATCGCTAAATAAGAAAAATTTGACTTAGCATAACCTGTAGTCAGCGCTGCTATGTCAATAAAAACAGGATGGACTAGATACACACCTAGGGTCAATGGAGAAATAGCCTGCAAAAAACTGAACTTAGCGAGTTTATTGCCCTCTTCTCTACACATATAAATAACTGCCACCGACATTACAACAACCATTGGGCTGTTATAATCATAAAAATAGGATCCATAAACCGTACCAAAAATATATGATCCAAAGTAATACGCAAGTACCGTACCAAAGAAAGACAATAAAAAAACGCAAATCAATTTAAAGCATTTAAAACGAAACTGGCCATAACGAACCAAGTAACCTATGAAAAAATATGGAACATAGCTAAGAAACCAATTGAGAAAATTACCACTAGTGCTTTGATTATAAAATTTAACAAAGGACTCTAGCATCGAGAGAAAAAGACACATTACGACCAATACAATAATTTCACCTTGGGAGCTCACTCGGACAATTTTTCTAAAAAAAGGAGTGAACGCATAAATTCCAACTATCATATACATAAACCACATGTGATAGTATGGCTTACCTGTGTAGACACTTTTTAGAAGCATACTTAATTCAATGGGCTCATTTTTAATAAAATTTTTTAATGATACCCAAAATAAGAAAAAAAATGTCCAAAAAATGAGGGGTATCAATATTTTATGAATACGCTTGCTATAAAAAATACTGAAGCTCTCCTCCTTCTGTGGGTCAAGCAACAGGGCACCACTGATCATTACAAAAACAGGTACACACCACCGAACCATAGAATCAAAGAAGTTACCGCTCCACCAAGCATAAGAGCCAATATCATTCGACAAAATAACTGAAGCAGAAACATGCAGAATAATAACTGCGAATGAAGATAAAATTCTGGCGATATCGATCCAAACCATTTAGCACACCATAGTCGTTAAACATTAAATCTTAAAAAAACATGAAACCTCTCTACACCACAAACTGCCGCACAAATTTAGACTTACCTTTATATAGCCATGTAATGAAACAGCCCTTTCTGCACAGTACAGGCTGCTAGTTGATGCGTCATCGCCGGAGTCTTCATCCCCAAAGCTTGCTGGGAGTCGTGGTTGTAGAAACCTATCCAGTCTGCAATCACACGTTTGGCGTGCGCTAAGCTTTCAAATCCCGGCAGAGACTGCAGCCTTTTCTAGGGTGTATGTCCAGCATGCTTCGCTGTAGGCATCCTGCAGCACTTTAGGCCGTTTATCATACTGCTCGCGAATGTCTATCGGCTTGGCACAAAGGGCGCTTTCTATGCCTTGCTTGGTTTCATCGAGCCAGGCTTCGATCTCGAAGAAGACCAGTTCGAAGGCGCAGGAGGATTAGACCACCGTGCTGTTGCCTTGAATGATCTATAGAAACAGCGCAGCATTGTACTTGACGATCCAAAATCTGATGTCGTCTTTCATGATCATACTCATGACGAGTTCCTATGTGGATCATGGCCTGTACAGATTTATTAGTAGGTCATTACAGCAGTTGAACATCGTAAATTTGAAATACTATTCAAAGACATAAAGCAGAAAATTGCCCTTGAATACCAGGTAAAAGCTTAACTCCTGTACTGGGCATCATGCACCATTCGAGCGTTTATAAAAACTAAGACATGAAAAACGACCCAACGCCCTTTATCAACCAATAGGAAGTTTGATTCCATCAGCCCATGCAGGAAGAAGAATGACCACACACCATAAAAAACAAATAAAAAATACTTATCCAAGTAAGCGTTCGCACCGATAAACACCAAGTGCCTAACCACATAAAGTAGCAAAAATAAAAAAAGACCAACAAGACCTACGGACAATATCAAATCAAGGTAGCTATTGTGCCCCTGCGTCAACCTAAAAACCCAAGAGTCACTACCATAAGCATAATCATATAACCTTGAGTCTTCCCCCATCCCCCAAACGGCACCATAGCCATAACCTAACAGCGGCCTATCCAATATGAGACTCAACAAATAATCCCAAATCAGGGCACGCCCAGTGAAGCGATCAGGATCATCCAGCACCCCGTAAATTAGATCTAAAGTCTGATAAGAGTTAGAAAGATACCAAAAAGATAACATTAATAAGAAAAGCGCCAACACTAAATAGTAACTGCTTCGAAAATGAACTGAAGAATTATAAAATGAATAGATAAAACCGATAGAAAGCCCAGCAAACAAAAAGCCGATTGAAGTTTTTGACCCAGTAAAATATAAAAAAACAAACGCGAGAAAAGATAAATACAGCCAATACTTTTTATGTGTCTGAAGATACGCACAAACAAAAAGAATGATTGAAAAGACCATTGCAAGCCCGGCATCATTTTTGTGACTATAAATTCCTCGCCAGTTACCCGCAAGCTCTCCGACAGAATGTATAGCGGTTGGCAACACAAAAACAGACACAAAAGAAAAGAGTAATAACACCGCAAACATAAAAGTTAATTTGCTAAAAAAATCACTTATATCAATCAAGTAAACTAGGAAAACAAGTGTAAATACAGAGACAATATACAATGCAGCGCGAATGAAAGTAACATCAGGCTCAACTGACCATAAAGTAGACATCAGGATAAATGTGCCAAATGTCAAATACGGCCAATAAATTCGGATGACTCTCAAAAGTTCAAACTTAGATTTAACAAAAAAATAAACCGAAAAAGCAAAAAAACCAATGTAAAAAAATCTACGAAAAAGACTCGCATCAGCCTCTGCAGGATTTACCTCATCAACCCCAATAGAAAATGGCGAGAGCCCGACAAATGCAAAAAGAATATAAAACACCAAGAAAAATTCTGGCGTTATGAAATTAGACAGGCTGAATTTTTGGTCGCGCATACAGAGACTAACCTTTTAAAAATCTGCTATTTTTTATCATCAGATAGATAGAATGAGGGTTAGTAGTCATATAGCGCCATAGTACATGCCTTGGCTCTCGGATACAGCGATAAGCCCATTCAAAACCGATTTTTCTAACCCAAATTGGAGGCCTATCCACCTCACCGCAAATTACCTTAAACATCCCACCACAGGTTTTAATCCAACCCGCTTGTAGACTAGCAATATTCCTTTCAACAAAATATTGCTCCTTTGGCACACCTAAGCCGACAAATAGCAGGTGCGGCTTAAATGCATTAATGCCATCGACAATATCTTGCTCTTCTTCGAGATTAAAATAACCATTTCGACCATGAAATTCTACATCAGGATAATCTGCATTTAGAACACCTAGCGCTTTGGTATTTTCCCTTTCTGTCCCACCTAATAAATATACTCTCAACTCACGGTCAGCAGCTGCAGAAAAAACACCCAATGCAAAATCGGTTGTCACTACTCTTTCAGGCAGGGCTGATTTTGCGAATAGCTTTGAACCGAAAACGATAGACATGCCATCTGGATCCACACCATCAGCGGTATTAATGATATTCTTCAATTTTTCATTTCGGCCTGCTTGTGAGAGTGAGTTACCATTAAGTGAAGTAAAAAACTTGGGTTTTCCAAAAGAGAAACCAGCGTCAAAGTCCGAATAAAAATAATCAATCCACCCCTGCAAAGTGAAATCATCAACCGCTACACCACCAACACTGATCTTCATTTCGAACCCCTAACAAGCATAGTGATTTTTTTCTTTACCCTCGCCAAGAGTGATAACTTCCACGTCTTATGCCAATGATGAATTGCAATCGTGTTCTCTTTAACATCGGAATACATTAGTTGGTGTACAGTTGAATCCTTTGCATATGGATTGAATGGGTAAAAAACAACCGGAGAATACACGACAACATCTGCATAATTGGCGGCCTGGTAGACTCGCGTCAATATTTTGGGTATGGTCTCAAAACCACCGTTTCTAAATGAGCGTTCCATCTCAGCTATGCAATCTTTAATGTACATACTACCCGGGGCCGCTCCCATTACAGCGGCATTAAGAAATCTATCACATTCATAGCCTAAAAATGCCGACGCATCTAGCATATCTTCCTTAAAGGCAGACACCATTTCCATATCAGTATCTAGGTAAATGCCACCTTGCTCATATAATACTTTCAATCTTAAATAATCAACAGCAAATGCCCATCTTTTTGTTTTTATTGCATATTGGACAAGCTTATTACTCAAATCAGAATTGCTCTCATCCCAACGCTTTATTTCATAGTCAGGTAGTTTTTCATGCCAAGTTTGTATGCAACGCTCAACCAACGGAGGAAGGGCATTACCTCCCAGCCAGAAATAATGAATGACCTTAGGTATCATTTAAATTTACCATATAGTGAAAGAATAATCTTAAGTAACGAAAAGATAAATTTGCTAGATATAGCTAGCCGAAGGACAACTTGCCTAGGATAAGGCATGTGCTTTAACGCGGCCACAAGGCTGGCGTTGACAGTATTCTTATATTCTAAAATACCTGCATACGAACCTAACTTAACTTCATCAACTAATCGACTCGCTAAAAACTTTGAGCTATATGGTTCTTTTAAATACGTGAGCAAAAAACGTATGCTTGCTTTCGGCTTTGTATTTGAACTCATTCTATTCCCAGTGGACTCAATAATTACAACAGTCGGCTGCCCGGAATACAACAAGCCAAATTTTTCTTCATATGTTAAGCCAAATGCCCAATCTTGGTGTTTAAACTGCAGCTCATCAAACTGGACTTGTAAAAAATACTCTTTCCTGACAAAGATTGTCGAACTACGGAAATCTAAATCTTTGCTAACAAAAAGTGAACGCCTCAAATCTTGCGAATAACTACCTTGATATGCTTCACAGGCCTTAATCGGCTCATTTACAAAAAAATTGGAATAGACACAAACTTTTTGATTTTTACTATGACTCCAAATTGTATACGCTTTCTCGATATGAGAAGGCATAAAAAAATCATCTGAATCTAGAAATGCAATAAATTCGCCAGAGGCGTTTGTAGCACCAAAATTCCTTGCCACATTGGCATTTTTACAATCTTCTAGATAAAGATACTTCAATCTATTGCAATCAAACGTATTCAAACAATCTGGCACTGCATTATGATCTTTATAATTATTTCCAACAACCACAATTTCAATATTTGGATAATTTTGTTCTAGCACAGACTGAACGCACCGTTTCAAACCGTCCACTCTATCCGTGGTTGGTATAACCACTGAAATCAAAGGAAATGGAGTTATCACAAGAAAGCCACCATCAATGGTTAAATAAAGCAAGAATCTGAAAATTTTAGCTTAGCAAAAGATAAGTTTGATATTCAGCCGCCAATGATATAGAAGAATCAAAACAGGGGTTTACATATTGAGCTGGCTTTTCTTTCAAAATATAGCAAACTTTATTTGCAAAATCTTGTTCGAAGTTATCTGAAAAGTTGATCAAAAATTCAGATTCTACGACTTCAGGAATCCCCCCCACATTTGAAGCAATGACATTACAGCCACACATTAACGCTTCAATTGCGGAGATACATAGAGCCTCATTACGACTCGGGATAACTAGTATATCAATACCAGCATAAAAATTTGGCATATCACTTGGTAAAAGCTTACCTAGCATCTCAACTTCAATACCTTCATCCTTAAATTCAGCTTCTAGTTTATTTCTTAAGTTGCCATCTCCAGCTATCTTGAACTTTACATTTTGTGTTAGTTTTTGTACTTCGATAAAAATTCTTGGCAAGAAATCAGCCCCCTTTACATGAAAAAGATTACCTGCATAACCAACGATAGGTGAATCATTTTTCACACGATTTCTAAAAAACTTGTCTTTATTTACACCGTTATAACTAATTGCGTAATTCGTATTTGCATAACCTAAATCTCTTGCTGCTGCTAACAAACCATGGCTCACAAAGAAATTAAGTGTAGCTGCATGCATTGCTTGTAGAGTCAGACGTTTAAGTTGCTTATTTTTTTTTGGCTCAGTATGAACATCGCTTCCGTGATAAAAATTAAAGCAGCATCTTAGATGAGTACGCATAAAATATGCATAGATACATGAAGTTACACCCCAATGGGCAACTAAATTAACTGTTTCATTTTTTACATTGACGACATTAATGACTCTTCGAATTTTTTCTGATTCTTTTCTTAGCATGTAGCCCAATAAAAATGGTAACTTACTAGCTAGGACTGCAAAAAGGCCACGCCTAATCACAACTGGCCTCACTTCAATATCGCCACAAAAAAAGGTATTTTTGGCTAAATTTATTTTCTTAAAAAATAAGCGCTTAATTAACGCAACAATGAAAGAATCAACGTACGAAATATTCAAAACCATATCTGGCGCATAGTAACAGACTCGACTATCAACTGCATTGAAAAGTCCTGTTTTCCATTTATCGTCGATATCAACCAAAAACACGAGCATAATTAAATCACCACATTCAGCAATAAAATTAAAGATGATGCAACAACAACAACAGATAAAGGCCTAAAGAAGCCAAAATACTCACCGACAAAAACATATTTCCCCAGCAAGTAATAGCACTGGAAAAAATTCACCGTAAATGATGCCGTTAGTGCCCAGCAAAGTACAAACAAATCACCCAAAATGATCGCCAGCACAATTGCACTTACGTTAGTAACGAAAGAAAATACCGTGGCCAAAAACATTAAATCTGGCCGGTTGGCCGCCTGAAAAAAGCCACCGCTTGAGCTCAGTACGATTTGTATCGGCACGGTTATAGCTAATATTTTAAGCAATTCGCCTACATCCCCCCATTGATTGCCAAGCAACAGCCAAACAATCAAATCGGCGGCAAAATACAGCCCCAAGCCCGCCATACCACCCACTATTGCCAAGTAAGTAATGAACTTATTGTGCAGGGCGACAAATTTGCTTTTGTCGTGATTTAGCTCCTTTAATACGGGTTGTATGGCGGGTGCCATAGCAAAGGTAAGCAGCATTAGTGGATAGCGCATTAGCTGGTAGGCTTTGTCGTATAGGCCAAGACTGGTTGCGCCAAAATATTTGCCCACTAACAGGTTGTCTAGGTTACGTGAAAAGTAAACCATCACGTTCGACATAAATTGGTAAACCGAAAATCTAAACAAAGGTTTCACTTGTGTAAACTCAAAAGATACCCTGGCAAGCCCTACTTCGGTTTTACGGCTGCCGTGCCAAAGCGCAATGAATTTCACTATGGAAACAGTTAGTGGCTTGAAAGCTAGCAGTAACACGGTGTCAAAGTGCTGCAAATTCAGCAAGGCCAATAGTACCGTTAGCGAGGTCAGCTCAGCAATAATTTCAGCCTTTGCTATGTGCAAGAATTTTTTTTCCCGTGTGTAAGCGGCGGTTGGCACTATCGAACAAGCATTAAAAATAATCGATAGCGCAACCGGTATTACTAAATATTGGTAAGCACTGTAGTTGTAAAACCAAGCAATGGCGGGCGAGAACAACAAAAAAGCCACAGACACCGTAAGACCAATGACTAGGGTAAAACCAAATACCCCGTTACGCATGTGCTCGCTGATGTATTTTTCGTTCACCAATGCCGGAACTAAGCCAATTTCGCTAAACAGGGCAAAAAATAGCGCAAAGACTTGAACAACTGAAAAAATACCAAATTGTTCAGGTGTAAAAATGCGGGCCAGCACCACCATCGATACCACCTGCATTAAATACAGGCTGTATTTCCCGCCCATGCTTTTTGCTAATGCATTGCGTAGCTTTACTCCATGTGAGACGGTAGTCATTTAATTAACTCGGGCATTTGGATAAAACCACATCGATCATATTTAAAAATAATATTAACTGTATTACCATGCTTGATTCACAGGCAATCGTCATAAAATTAAATTCGGCCAATCGACCAATAAACAAACCCTTTCTTTTTCATGCGAGTTGGTTCAAATAGGTTACGGCCATCAAATATTACCGCTTCACTAAGCTGCTCTTTAATCAATGAAAAATCAGGCGCTTTGAAGTTTTGCCATTCGGTACAAATTATTAAAGCATTAGCGCCATTAAGTGCCGATTCTTTTGTGCCCATTAGGGTTAAATCTGGGCGTGAGCCATAGATGCGCTGGGTTTCTTCCATGGCTTCCGGGTCGTAGGCTTGTACGCGGGCGCCGGCTGCCCATAGCTGTTCCATCAATACACGGCTGGATGCTTCGCGCATGTCGTCGGTATTGGGTTTGAATGCCAGGCCCCACAGCGCAAAGGTTTTGCCGCTCAGGTCACTGCCAAAATGCTGGGTAATGTATTCAAACAGCTTGCGCTTCTGGCGGTGGTTTACCGCCTCTACCGCCTGTAGCAGCTGCGGCTGGTAGTCTATGCTCTCGGCAGTGCGCACCAGTGCCTGCACGTCTTTCGGGAAGCACGAACCACCATAGCCGCAGCCGGGGTAGATAAAGTGGTAGCCAATGCGCACGTCCGAGCCTATGCCTTTGCGTACCGCCTCGATATCTGCCCCTACCCGCTCGGCAATATTGGCCATTTCGTTCATAAAGCTGATTTTGGTGGCCAGCATGCAGTTGGCCGCATACTTGGTGAGCTCGGCGCTGCGCACGTCCATTACGATAATGCGTTCGTGGTTGCGGTTAAACGGCTCGTACAGCTCGCGCATTACCGCTACGGCGTCGGCATTGTCGGTGCCGATAATGATGCGGTCTGGCCGCTTGCAGTCGCTTACTGCCGCACCTTCTTTCAGGAATTCCGGGTTCGATACCACGGTAAAGCCAAGCGGGCTGCCGCGCTGGGCCAGTATGCCCTGCACGTGCTGGCTTACTTTGTCGGCGGTGCCTACTGGCACGGTGGACTTGTTCACGATCACTTTATTGCTGGCCATGTGCTGCGCCACGGTGCCGGCTACAGCCAGCACGTATTTCAGGTCGGCGGAGCCGTCTTCGTCTGGCGGGGTGCCTACGGCAATAAAGATCAGGTCGGCAAACTGCACGCCTTCTTCTGCGCTGGTGGTAAAGCGCAGGCGGCCCTGGGCGTGGTTGTCTTGCACCAGCGGGGTCAGGCCCGGCTCATAGATGGGGATAATGCCTTTGTTCAGGTTATCGATCTTGACCTGGTCTACATCTACGCAGCACACATGGTGGCCAGCATCGGCCAGTACAGCAGCTTGCACCAGGCCTACATAGCCGGTGCCAAATACGGTTACGTTCATGATTAATTGCTCTTTATATCGATAAATTTGCCGGCTTGCCTTGTGCGCTTTAGTAAGCGTTTTTGTTCACAAAGCCCTTGAATACGGTAAGAAACACAATACGCAGATCCAGCCATACCGACCAGTGCTCCAGGTAGTGCAGGTCGTATTCCACGCGCCATTTCATTTTGTCTATGGTGTCGGTTTCGCCGCGCAGGCCGTTTACCTGCGCCCAGCCGGTTATGCCGGGCTTCATCTTGTGGCGCAGCATGTAGTTGGGAATCAGCTCTTTGTAGTAATGGTTGTGCTGTATGGCGTGCGGGCGCGGGCCCACTATGCTCATGCGGCCTTGCAACACATTAATGAACTGCGGCAGCTCGTCCAGGCTGGTGCGGCGCAAAAAAGCACCCAGCGGGGTAATGCGGGCGTCGTTTTTGGTGGCCTGGGTCACCTTGTCATGCTCCTGGTGCACCGCCATGCTGCGGAACTTGTACACCACGATTTCTTCGCCGCCCCAGCCGTGGCGCTTCTGGCGAAAGATCACCGGGCCGGGCGAGGTCAGCTTTACCGCCACCGCAATGCCCAGCATCAGCGGGCTGATCATCAGCAGGATGATGCTGGCCAGCACGTAGTCTTCTATCTGCTTGATAACGCGGTTAATGCCGCCCAGGGCGCTGCCGCTGATATCCAGCATGGGCACACCCATGATGAAGGTGACGCCGTGGTTGATCATGCGGTAGGTCAGCAGGTCTGGCACCACGCGGATATCGGCGGCGCTGTGTTTTAGCGCTTCCAGCACGTCGGGGATGATGGAGGCTTCGTGCGCGGGCAGGTTGATCCACACTTCGTCGTAGGTGGCGTCGCTGGCTAGCTGGGTAATGCGGGCCAGGTCGTTGGCGCTGACCTGGCGCGTGACTTTAAAGCCACTCCACGATGCCTCGCGGGCGCGCTTGGCCAGGTCGTTGCTCATGGGGCCTTTGCCTATCAGCAACACTTCGCGGGTATTGACCCCGCGGCGGTGCAGCCAGCGCAGGCCCTGCATCACCAGGGTACGCTGCAGCAGCAGCAGCGGCAGCATGCCGGCTATCCAAGTACCTACAAAGATGCGCGAATACGCCTCGGAGCTCTTGCTGAAAAACAGCCAGGACAGCAGCAGACCCACGGTAATGACCCAGGCCAGTACCACGCGGCCATACATAGCCTGCCACGAGCCGCCACGGAAAGACTGGTACACCAGCGACGAGCACAGCATGGCCAGCAGGCTGGTGGCCACAATCAGGCTGTCGTAGCCCAGGGGCAGGCTACTGCCGCCAAAACGCAGCCAGGCCGCCAGCTCGGCGGCCTGCCACACGGTAAGGGCATCCAGTAACAGAATGATGTTGCTAACGATGGCAGAGCCCTGTTTTAGGCGGCCGGTTTTCATGGGTTGCATCCTGCAGTAAACATACCGCCGCGGTGGGGTAACGCGGCGCGGTATTTCGATGGTTGGCTTTGCGATTTACGCTGCCATTGTTTCATCGATATTTTACAGCAATCGTACAACTTTCATGAATGCCAAGCGGTTTTTTTTATACTTAATCTTATAGGATAAGATATGCCGCAACCACATATCAGCATCTAAGCTATTGATTACAAAAAAAATAGCCACACAGGGCGGCTATGACAGCATATGTTATTAAAATGACTGTTTAAAATTAGTATCCAATTGTGGGTGTTTTTGTTTCGATTAGGTGTTGATGCTGCACCACAGCAATACCACTACCCCCCTGCTGCCGCATGAAAACCCAGGCTGCGTGATATCGCTGCTGCGCAAGCAGCCAGCTGCTGCGCCAGTGGCCCACCCCATGCCGGGTCAAAATCTGCGGCCGGGCCCAGCGTGGTGATGGCCAGCGCCAGCTGGCCGCCGCTGTCGAATACCGGCGCCGATAGCGCATTGATGCCGGGCAGCGGGTAGCCCACAGCACGGGCCATGCCTTGCTGGCGTACCTGGGCCAGCATGGCGGGCAGGTCTGGCTGCTGGCCGGCAGGCTGCTGTGCCAGCTCGCGCGCTATCACATCGCGCGTAAGCTCGGTGGGTAACCAGGCGGCAAATACGCGGCCGGTGGCGGAATCCAGCACCGACATCACGCTGCCGGTGCGCATATTGATGTGCACGATGCGGTTGCACTCCACGATGCGTACCACGGTGGGGCCGTGGTTCCCCCACACGGCCAGCGCTACGTTCTGGTTGATGTCGAGCGCCAGGCGCGTGGCGGCATCGCTGGCTATTTTTACCGCATCCAGCCCGTGCAGGGCGGTCAGGCCCATTTGCAGGGCAAAGCTGCCCAGGCGGTAGTGGCCGGTAACGCTGTCTTGCTCTACCAGCCCCAGCTTGCCAAAGCTCACCAGGTAGGGGTGGGCCTTGGCTGGCGGCATGCCGGCGCTGCGCGCCAGGTCTTTCAGCATCATGGGGGTGGCCGCCCGCACCAGGGCCTGCAGCAGGCTGCCGCCTACCTCAATGGATTGAATGCCACGGCGGGGGTCTTTTTCTGCGTCCATAACGATAAGAGAAGATGAATGTGGCCACAGTGTAGCATTGCTGCCTTGCGATACTAGTTCGTTAATATCAAATATATTGAGCAATATCTAACAATGCAGTATGGTGCTGGCCATGCAGCCACCGCTGCCCCGCACAAGGAGACACCCATGCTGATTCAGAAAATCCACCACGTGGCCTACCGCTGCAAAGACGCCAAAGAAACCGTGGAATGGTACGTAAAGCACCTGGACATGAAGTTCGTGCTGGCCATTGCCGAAAACGAAGTGCCGTCCACCAAGCAGCCAGACCCGTACATGCACGTGTTTCTGGACGCTGGCCAGGGCAATATCCTGGCGTTTTTCGAGCTGCCAAACAGCCCGGAAATGGGCCGCGATGCCAACACCCCGGCCTGGGTGCAGCACCTGGCGCTGCAGGTAGACAGCATGGACACCCTGCTGGCCACCAAGGCACGGCTGGAGGCGGCAGGCATCAAGGTGCTCGGCCCCACCAACCACACCATTTTCCACAGCATTTATTTCTTCGACCCCAACGGCCACCGCCTGGAGCTGGCCTGCAATACCGGCACGCCCAAAATGATGCAGATGCTGGACGAGGTGAAATGGGACATGCTCAACGAGTGGGCGGCCACACGCAAAGCACCACAACACGCCCGCTGGATGCACGATGGCAGCTACCAGGAAGACTGAGCCTGTTACGTTAACGTAAGTCGTCGTACACTAGCCATACCGCCGGAATAACACGACAAAGAGGAGACCCACCCATGCACGCACCGGATACCCCCATCTGGCAGCCCGCCCCGGGCCGCGCCGCCGCCACCCATCTGGCCGCCTTCAGCAAGCTGATGTCCACAGTAGACGGCCAACCCTATGCCGACTACGCCAGCCTGTGGCAGGCCAGCGTAGACCGGCCAGACCGGTTCTGGAGTCAGGTGTGGGACTACAGCGGCGTGCTGGGTGACAAAGGCAGCATCGCCCTGCAGCAGCACGGCACCATGCGCGAGGCGCGGTTTTTCCCCGAGGCCGCGCTGAACTACGCCGAAAACATGCTGCGCCGCAAAGACGATGCGCTGGCAGTTACCTTCTGGGGCGAAGACCAGGTCAAGCGCGAGCTAAGCTGGTGGGAGCTGAACGACCTGGTATCGCGCCTGCAGCAAGCCATGAAAGAGCACGGCGTCCAGTGTGGCGACCGCATTGCTGGCTACATGCCCAATATGCCGGAAACCCTGGCCGCCATGCTGGCCGCCACCAGCTTGGGCGCAGTGTGGACCAGCTGCTCGCCGGATTTCGGCACCGATGGCGCCATCGACCGCTTTGGCCAGACCGCGCCGCGCATCCTGTTCTGCCCGGATGGCTACTGGTACAACGGCAAGCAGGTGCATATTCTGGACAAGCTGCGGGTGATTGCCGCCGGCCTGCCATCGGTAGAAAAAATCGTGGTAGTGCCCTACCTGGGCGACACCGACGCCTTTGCGGCCAACCTCCCGCAGGCCAGCACGCTGGATGCTTTCCTGCAGGGTTTTGTGGCACGCGAGCTGGTGTTTACCCGTGTGCCGTTTAACCACCCGCTGTTCATCCTGTATTCCAGCGGCACCACCGGCAAACCCAAGTGTATCGTGCACGGCCACGGTGGCACCTTGCTGCAGCACCTGAAAGAACACCAGCTGCATGCCGACATTCACGCAGGTGACCGCCTGTTCTACTTCACCACCTGCGGCTGGATGATGTGGAACTGGCTGGTATCCGGCCTGGGTAGCGGCGCTACGCTCATGCTGTACGACGGCTCGCCGTTTGCCAAAGGCGGGCATGTCCTGTGGGAATACGCCCAGGCTTACCGCTGCACCCACTTTGGCACCTCGGCCAAGTACATCGATGGCCTGAAAAAGATCGACCTGCAACCCCGCCTGCACTACGACCTGGCCTGCCTGCGCGCCGTGTTCTCCACCGGCTCGCCACTGGTGGCAGAAAGCTTCGACTGGGCCTACGACGCCATCAAGGCCGACATGAACCTGGCGTCCATTTCTGGCGGCACCGATATTGTGTCGTGCTTTGCACTGGGCTGCGCTGCGCTGCCGGTATACCGCGGCGAGCTGCAGTGCCGTGGCCTGGGTATGGCGGTAGAAATACGCAACGACCACGGCAAGCCGGTACAGGGCGAAAAAGGCGAGCTGGTGTGCACCAAGCCCTTCCCTTCCATGCCTATCGGCTTCTGGGGCGATGATAGCGGCGAAAAATACCGCAAGGCTTACTTCGACCGATTCGCGGATGTGTGGTGCCACGGCGACTACGCCGAGCTCACCGCACACGATGGCATGGTGATTTACGGCCGCTCGGACGCAGTACTGAACCCCGGCGGCGTGCGTATCGGCACGGCAGAGATCTACCGCCAGGTAGAAACTTTTGCCCAGGTCATGGAAAGCATCGTGGTGGGCCAGCGCTGGCAGGACGACGAGCGCGTGGTGCTGTTTGTGAAGCTGCGCGACGGCCAGGCGCTGGATACCGCTCTGGTAACGGCCATCAAGGACAAGATCAAAAACGGCGCCAGCCCGCGCCACGTACCGGCCAAGATCATTGCCGTGGCCGACATCCCCAAAACCATCAGCGGCAAGATTGTAGAGCTGGCGGTGAAAAACGTGATTCACGACGAGCCGGTAAACAACCTGAGCGCTCTGGCGAACCCGGAAGCACTGCAGCTGTTTGCCAAGCTGCCCGAGCTGCAAAGCTAGCACTTACCGTGCGGCCAACCCAGGTTGGCCGCAACAGCGTAAACAACAAGGCCACCGCATGCGGTGGCCTTGTTCATGATTGAAGCATGAAGTGTTAACATCGTGCCAAATCGATAAATCGGAGTTCATCATGATTCTGGTCACTGGCGGGGCTGGCTATATCGGCTCGCATACTTGCCTGCAGCTCCTGGCAGCAGGCCACGAACTGGTTGTGCTGGATAACCTCAGCAATAGCCAACCCGAAGCACTGCAACGCGTGCAAAAGCTGGCCGGGCGCCAGCTGCAGCTGGTAGAGGGGGATATCCGCGACGAAACCATCCTGGATGCTGTCTTCCGCTACCCCATCACTGCCGTGATTCATTTTGCCGGCCTGAAGGCGGTGGGCGAATCGGTCGCCGAGCCACTGCGCTATTACGACAATAACGTGGCTGGCACGCTTTCCCTGCTGAAAGCCATGAAAAAACACGGCTGCCAGACGCTGGTTTTCAGCTCGTCGGCCACGGTATACGGCGACCCGGCCAGCGTGCCCATTCGCGAGCATTTCCCGCTATCGGCCACCAACCCTTATGGCCGCAGCAAGCTGATGATAGAAGACATGCTGCGCGACCTGTCACACGCCGAGCCAGACTGGCGCATTGCCATCCTGCGTTACTTTAACCCGGTGGGTGCACACGAAAGTGGCCAGATCGGCGAAAACCCCAACGGTATCCCCAATAACCTGATGCCCTTCATTACGCAGGTGGCCGTGGGTAAACGCGCGCAACTCAGCGTATTCGGTAACGACTACGCCACCCACGACGGCACCGGCGTGCGTGACTATATTCATGTGGTAGATCTGGCACGCGGCCACCTGTGCGCTCTGGACAAGCTGCAACAACAGGCCGGCTTGCTCACCGTCAACCTGGGCACTGGGCAGGGTTATTCGGTGCTGGACATGGTGAAAGCATTCGAACAGGCCAGTGGCCGCAGCATTGCTTACACCATCACCCCGCGCCGCCCTGGCGATGTCGCCGCCTGCTACGCCGACCCGGCGCAAGCAGAACAGCTGCTGGGCTGGCGCGCAGAAAAAACCCTGGCAGACATGTGCGCCGACAGCTGGCGCTGGCAAAGCCAGAACCCGGATGGCTATAGCAGCTAAACCGCAGGTATAAAGACAAGGCCACCGCATGCGGTGGCCTTGTTGTTTGGCAGTGCTGCGTTTAGTGCCCCACGGGCGAACGCTGCAGCAGGTAGTACACCTCGTGTTTGTCACGCGGGCGACCACCCTGCCAGCGCAGCTGCCAGCCCGCTATCTGCGGCGGGTGATCCTTGTCGCCCACTACCAGCTGTAGCGTGCACGGCACGGCCTGCCCTGCCGCTAGCGGCTTCAGCCGCAGCTGGGCGTAATACTGCCAGCTCACGCGCGCCATCATCTGGCGCTCGTCGATAGCAACGCATTTATCCCCCGCCGGCATGGCTTTCATCATGCCGGCCACTACCGGCTGGTAGCTCTTGGCGGCATCCAGAAACGGCAGCCACAGGGTGAGCAGCAGGCCCCACAACAGCGATAAGCCGGCAGCCCAGTTGGTAATGGCCTGGCGGCCACGCAGGTGGCGGCGCGTGACCGCCCACACCCACACGGCCGATGCCAGTAGCGCCAGCAGCACCGCCAGCAGCGATACCTGTGGCGTGTAATAGGGGCTAAAGTACTCGGCCCGTGCGGCCAACCTGGCCGGCCAGCCAAAGTTCATGGCCGCCCAGCCCAGCCACACCAGCACGGCAAAGAAGCCAAAAGCCATCAGGCCAAACCAGTTCAGGAAAGCCGCGGCACCACGGCGCAGGCTGTCCAGCTCTACCGCGGCCAGCACCGCCAGCGGCAGCAGTAGCGGCATGGCGTCTTCGGTATGGGTGTTGTTGGAGAAAGTCAGCAGCAACAGCAGCACCGCAAAGCTCAGCAACGGCAGCTGCAGCATGGGCAGCTCGTAACGGCGGTTTTTCCATAGCGCCCAGGCGGCCAATGGCCAGGCGGGCCAGGCGTACCACAGCACCAGCTTGGGGTAATAGCCGATTTCGTGAAACAGACCGATACCGCCAAAGCCATGTAGCGGCCCCAGCGCATAGGCCTGCCACCATTGCTGAAACACCAGCGGGTAGTTTTTATACAGTGCCCACGGCCATACCATCAGTAGCGGCAGGGCAAACAGCAGGGCCATAACCAGGGTGATGGCGTAGCGCTTGTTGCGCCAGCTGGCAAAGGCAGGCAGCAGCAGCGCCACGCTCCACACCAGTATCAGCTGCAGCAGGTTGGTAGACAAAAACACCACCACACTGGCAGCCCCCAGCAGCGCGCCCGCCAGCGCAGAGGCACGCCAGCTCAGCACCATGGCGTACAAGGCCGCAGAAAAGCCGGCAAACCCGGCTACGACGGGGTTCATTTCGTGCCCGGTAACAATCAGGCCCAGGCAGCCGATCAGGATCATGACCACACTGCGGCCATGGCGGCGGCCAATCAGCTCGCGCCCTACCCCGCCGGCAAAAGCCAGCGCCACGGCCATGAATAGCGGCGTGGCTAGCCGCGCGGCGTCGTGCAGGGGCAGTAGCCACGGCGACAGCAAGCGCGCCAGACCGGCGGCGACCCAGTAGTACAGCGGCGAGTTTTCCAGATAGGGCTGGCCGTCTATGGCGGGCAGCAGCCAATGGCCGCCGGCCACAAAGCTCTGCACCACGGCGGTGACATAGGGCTCGTCCGGTTTCCAGGGGGTATGCCCCAGAATGCCGGGCCACAGCCAGACAAAGCACAGCAGCAAGAGTACCCAGGGTTTTTCGGTAGGCCGGGCGGCAACCTGGCTCTGCGCGGAATAAGTCAGCATGCGCGGAAATGACCAAGAGAAAGTAAGCCGACATTGTAGTGATAATCGCCGCCCGCACCTAGCAGGCAAAACAAACGCCACGCAGCAAGCCGCGTGGCGTGGGCAGGCAAACCGGCTGGCCGGGCTAGCCTAGCTGGCCGCGTAAGCGCAGGCCCAGGCGGGCAATGGCGATTTTCAGGTCGATACGGCGCTTTTGCAGCGAATTGCGCAGCTTGTTACGGCGGCGCTGGCGTTTGTGCTCGGGTGCGGCCTGCAGGCGTTTCAGCTCGTCTTCGCGCCAGTCATGCTGGGCGCACGCGGCCGCCAGCTGCGGCACCGATAGCCCTGGCGGCTGCGCGGCAAAGAAACTGGCCAGGTACAGCGGCGCTTCGTAGCTGTAGTTCCAGTAGTGGTGCAGCGCGGTATCCAGCGCCACCATCTCGTAGCGGCTGCAGGCCACCAGCGACAGGGCAAACTGCTCTACCCAGTTACGCGGCACGACACGGGTAAACAGGTAATCGCTGACACGGATCACGTCGTCAAAGAAGGCGGTACTGCCAGCCGGCACGCCAATGGCACCCGCGTTCCACATCAGCAGGCGCGAGGTATCGGCAATGCCCAGCTGCTGCAGCTGCGCCTGTTTTTGCTGTACGTAACGGTGGTAATCGGGGAAGAATGCTGGCGAAAACGCGCCCTCGGCCACGTGCATGCAGCACAGCGGCGCCTGGCCAGCGTCGCCGCGCAGGCGGCTGAAGATATCGTCGGGCAGGTGCAGCCAGCGGGTGTCGCAGTCTACATACAGCAACGGGCCATCCAGCTCGGTGCTGGCGCGGCGCAGTACGTTCAGCTTGATACGGTGCACGTAGTCGAACGTGCCACGGAATGCGGCCAACTCGGCGCGCTGCAGCACGATAGCGCGAATCAGCGGGTGCTGCGGTACTTCGCGGGCATCGTCGGTATACACCACGATACGGATATCATCGCGCTGCTGTTGCAGTAGCAAATGCAGCAGGGTCAGCACCGAGAAACGGGTCTGGTCGTGGTATTTGCGGCTGCCGTGCGACAGGTACACGATATTGACAGGCATCATCTGACAAGCTCGAAAACGTAAACCGGCATAGTGTAGACCATATGACTACGCCCTGTAGCTGGCATTTCAGCCAACACAAGGCCAATACCCATACGGCAGACATGAAAAAAGGCAGCCATGGCTGCCTTTCTGTCCATCTTGCAAGCGTGAATTAGCGCTTGAAGAAGTTGCCGAACTTCTGGTTGAAGCGATCAACGCGACCAGCGGTATCAACGATCTTCTGTTTACCGGTGTAGAACGGGTGGCACTGGGAGCACACTTCAATGTGGAAGGCGTCTTTAGCCATGGTGGACTTGGTGGTGAACTGGTTACCGCAGGAGCAGGTAACGGCTACTTCTTTGTAGTTCGGCTGAATATCGGCTTGCATGGCTTTTCCTTTTAACTCGGGTACAGGGGTTTTGCCTGTACTTCTTCAAAACGCGAGATTATCCAGACTAAAACGGGCATTGGCAAGGAAAAGCTGGCCGCGGCCAACCTTTCCTGCTATAGGCACGGGGTTTTATGCTCAGGCACGGCGCCAGGTGGTGGCACCGGCGCTGTCTTCCAGCACGATACCGGCGGCGGTGAGTTCGTCGCGGATACGGTCGGATTCGGCCCAGTTTTTGGCGGCACGGGCATCCTTGCGCGCCTGGATCAGCGCTTCTACCTGCTCGGCACTCAGGCCGCCCTCGGCGCTATCGCCTTGCAGGAAGGCTTCCGGGTCGCGCTGCAGCAGGCCCAGTACACCGCCCAGGTCTTTCAGCAGGCGTGCCAGCGCCAGGTCTTTGCTCTTGTTCACTTCACCCGCCAGCTCGAACAGTACCGACACCGCTTCGGAGGTACCAAAGTCGTCGTCCATGGCAGCTTTGAAGCGCGCGGCGTACGGGTTGGCCCAGTCGATGCCGGTGCTGGCTGGCAGGTCCAGGCCGCGCAGCGCGGTGTACAGGCGGGTCAAGCCCTGCTTGGCGTCGTTGAGGATGCCGTCGGTAAAGTTGACCGGGCTGCGGTAGTGGCTGCGCACGATAAAGAAGCGGATCACTTCGCCGTCAAAGTGGCCCAGCACGTCGCGGATGGTAAAGAAGTTGCCCAGGCTCTTGGACATCTTGGTGCCATCCACATTGATAAAGCCATTGTGCATCCAGTAGTTCACGTACTGGTGGCCGTGTGCGCCTTCGCTTTGGGCAATTTCGTTTTCGTGGTGCGGGAACTGCAGGTCTTCGCCACCGCCGTGGATATCGAAATGCTCACCCAGGTGGTGGCAGCTCATGGCCGAGCACTCGATGTGCCAGCCAGGGCGGCCGGCGCCCCACGGGCTTTGCCACTGCGGCTCGCCCGGCTTGGCGGCTTTCCACAGCACAAAGTCGAACGGGTCACGTTTGTTCGGGTCTACGTCGATGCGCTCGCCGGCGCGCAGGCTTTCCAGCGTCTTGCCGGACAGCTTGCCGTAGCCTTCAAACTCGCGCACGGCGTAGTACACGTCGCCATTGGGCGCCGGGTAGGCCTTGCCACGGTGAATCAGCTTGCTGATGATGTCCTGCATGCCACCAATATGCTGGGTGGCGCGCGGCTCGAAGGTTGGCCGCAGCAGGCCCAGCGCTTCGGTATCGGCATGCATGTCGGCGATGGTTTCTTCTACCAGCGCCTCGGCGCTGATGCCGCGCTCGGCAGAACGCTTGATGATCTTGTCGTCAATATCGGTAATATTGCGCACATAGGTCACGTCGTAGTTACTGGCCGCAAACCAGCGGTAGATTACGTCAAACGCGGTGAGCATGCGGGCGTGGCCGATATGGCACAGGTCATAGACAGTCATGCCACACACGTACATCTTTACCTGGCCGGGTACGAGCGGTTTGAATTCTTCTTTCTGGCGGGTCAGTGTGTTATAGAGCTTGAGCATGGCGTCTTAGCCTGTATCGGTTATCTAACGAACCGCTATTGTAGCAAAGCCGTCAAGCCCCTAGCGTGTAGCGTGGTCAGCTGCTGGCAGGCCTGGCCGAAACAACAAAACCAAGACAGGAGTAATGCATTGTGAATTGGGGAAGCGAAGTGCTGGCCAGCCTGGTATGGCTGGGGCAGGCCATGGTGATTACGCTGCTGCTGAGCGGCGGCGCGCTGTGGCTGCTGACACGCCACACGCAGTGGGGGCGGCAGTTCTGGCAGCTATCGGGCGACTACTTTCAGCCGCGCAAGCACGGCTGGCGGCCCCTGCTGAGCCTGCTGCTGATTGTGCTGGTCACCCTGGCCGGCGTGCGGCTGAGCGTGCTGTTTTCCAACTGGTACAACGGCATGTACACCGCGCTGCAAAAGCTGGACCAGAAAGCCTTCTGGGCGTCCATGCTGCTGTTTGCGGCGCTGGCTACGGCACACGTTGGCCGCGTACTGTTTGAATACTACCTGCAGCAGGCGTTTGTGATCCGCTGGCGGCAGTGGCTGAACGAACGCTTGCTGGGGCAATGGCTGCAGGGCCAGGCTTACTACCGCAGCCACCATCTGGCTACCCCGGCGGATAACCCGGACCAGCGTATCCAGCAGGACATTACCAGCTTTGTCGGCAGCAGCCTGTCGCTGTCCATGGGCGTGATCGACGCACTGGTGTCTACCTTCGAGTTCACCCTTATCCTGTGGGGGCTGTCGGGTGCCCTGGCCATCTTCGGGGTAGAGATTCCGCGCAGCACGGTGTTCATCGCCTACATCTACGTGATCATTGCCACGGTGTTTGCCTTCCGTATTGGCCGCCCGCTGATCCGCCTGAATTTCCTGAACGAAAAGCTCAATGCCGACTACCGCTACAGCCTGATGCGGGTGCGCGAGTACAGCGAGAACATCGCCTTTTACCGCGGCGAGCAGGTAGAGGGTGCGGGCCTGCGTCAGCGCTTTGGCGAGGTGATCGACAATATCTGGTCGCTGGTTTTCCGGAACCTGAAACTGAGTGGTTTTAACCTCACCGTCAGCCAGACCGGGGTGATTTTCCCTTTCCTGCTACAGGCCAAGCGCTTTTTTGCCAAGGAAATCTCGCTGGGTGACATGGTGCAAACCGCCCAGGCATTTGGCCAACTGCAAACCAACCTGTCGTTCTTTCGCACCTCCTACGACAATTTTGCCGAGTACAAAGCCGTGCTGGACCGCCTGACCGGTTTCCAGGACGCCTGTCAGCAGGCCGTGCTGCTGCCACAAGCCACCAGCAACCACGCCGATAGCGGCCTGTCGCTGCAAGACTTCACCGTACGCCGGCCAGACCAGCAGGTGCTGATCGACCAGCTGCAGCTGTCGCTGCACAGTGGCGATGCGCTGCTGATACGCGGCCCGTCCGGTAGCGGCAAAACCACGCTGCTGCGTGCCATTGCCGGGCTGTGGCCACACTGCGACGGGCAGATTGCCTACCCGCAGCAAGCCGCGCTGTTCTTGTCGCAGCGCCCTTACCTGCCGCTGGGCAGCCTGCGCGACGCGCTAAGCTACCCGCAAGCAGCCATTACCGACAGCGCCCGCATCAGCAGCGTGCTGCAAGCCGTGCAGCTGGGGCAGCTGGCCAGCCGCCTGGACGAAGTGGCCGACTGGAGCCGCATCCTGTCGCTGGGTGAGCAGCAGCGGCTGGCGTTTGGCCGCCTACTGTTGGCCGCACCAAAAGTAGCCTTCCTGGACGAAGCCACCTCGGCCATGGACGAAGGCCTGGAAGACGCGCTGTACCGCCTGGTACGCAGCCAGCTGCCGGACACGGTACTGGTGAGTGTAGGCCACCGCAGCACGCTACTGGCACACCATAGCCACCAGCTGCAGCTACAAGGCGAAGGGCGCTGGCAGCTGCAATAGCCGCCTGTCGCCACGCCATTACATGCCAGCCGGGCGGTTTCGCCTGGCGGGCATGTTTCACAACAGAAACTCGCGCTATCCAGTCTGCGTTATATATAAATACTGTTAAATTATTCATTATGGGTGATAATTTAACCTTGGCTCTATGCGAGAAACCCATGACAAGCCCTTCTTCCCTCGACCCCTTGCTTGCAGCACTCAGCGCCTTGCTGGGCGAGCGCATCTCCACCAGTGATGCAATACGTGCCCACCACGGGCACGATGAATCCTGCCACCCGGACGCCCTCCCGGACGCGGTAGTGTGGCCACACAGCACCGCCGAGGTCAGCGCGATTGCCTGCCTGTGCAGCCAGTACGGCGTGCCGATGATCCCCTATGGTGCCGGCAGCTCGGTAGAGGGCCATACCCTGGCCATCCATGGCGGCATCAGCATTGACCTATCGCAGATGCAGCGCATCGTGGCAGTACACGAAGCCGACCTGACCGCCACGGTAGAGGCCGGGGTAACCCGCATGCAGCTGAACCGTGAGCTGCGCCACAGCGGGCTGTTCTTTCCCATCGACCCCGGTGCCGATGCCACGCTGGGTGGCATGACCGCCACCCGTGCCAGCGGCACCAATGCCGTACGCTACGGGACCATGCGCGAGAACGTGCTGGCACTGACCGCTGTCCTGGCCAGTGGCGAGGTGGTGCACACCGGCACCCGTGCGCGCAAATCCTCCGCCGGCTACGACCTGACCCGCCTGCTGGTAGGGTCGGAAGGCACGCTGGCCATCATTACCGAAGTCACCGTACGCCTGTACGGCATGCCGGAAGCGATGTCGGCTGCCGTGGTGAACTTCGACAGCGTAGCCGGTGCGGTAGACACCGTTATCCAGAGCATCCAGTGCGGCATACCGCTGGCCCGCGCCGAAATGCTGGACGCACTGACCATGCAAGCAGTGAACCGCCACAGCCGTACCGACTACCCCGAACGCCCTACCCTGTTTCTGGAATTCCACGGCACAACCGCCAGCGTGGCCGAACAGGCCGCCATGGTAGGCGAGCTGGCGGCAGCCAACGGCGGCGGCGGCTTTGCCTGGGCCACGCGCGACGAAGAGCGCAACCGCCTGTGGCAAGCCCGCCATAACGCCTACTTTGCCGGTTTGCAGCTGCAGCCTGGGAGCCGCTGCGTGGCCACCGATGTCTGCGTGCCGATTTCGCGGCTAACCGAGTGCATCGAGGCCACCTATGCCGACCTGCACGCACAAGGCATGCAAGCACCGTTGTTCGGCCACGTGGGCGATGGCAACTTCCACCTGATGCTGCTGGTACAACCCGGCGACGAGGCCGCCATGGCACAAGCCAAAGGCGTGAATCACCGCCTGATACAACGGGCACAAGACATGGAAGGTACCTGCACCGGC
This sequence comes from Vogesella perlucida, assembly GCF_979366545.1. NCBI lineage: Bacteria > Pseudomonadati > Pseudomonadota > Betaproteobacteria > Neisseriales > Chromobacteriaceae > Vogesella > Vogesella perlucida. The sequence continues at coordinate 96,404 of NZ_CEETRO010000002.1, read as the reverse complement.
GAACACGGCATCGGTATCGGCAAACAGCCTTATCTGGCTGCCGAGGCCGGTACGCACGGCCTGACCATGATGCGTGCCATCAAGCAGGCACTGGACCCGGCGCAGCTGCTGAACCCTGGGAAAATCTTCGCACGCTAGCATGAGCATGCAGGACAAGCCCTACCGCATGACGCGTTTTCATACCCGCCGTGATCAGCAAGCCCTGGTAGCCAGGCGCACGGCTGCGTTACTGGTGGGTAGCATTTTCACGCTGATGTTTTGTCTGGAATACGTGCAGAACTACGCCCACTGGCAGAGCATTCTGATCCCGCGTGTTATCGGTATAGCCTGGGCATTGGGTGCGCTCATCATGATGCATGGCCGCCATGCGCGGCAGTGGGGCAATGCATTTCATGTGGGCTGCGGCATGGTCTACCCCATTACCGTGGTGTGGTTTGGCTATGAGCTGAACCGGATTGGCGTGAGCTACCTGGCCATGACCCAGGGTTTTGCCGTGATAGACCTGGTACTGATCGCCACCACCTCGCGCTTCAGCCTGCTATGCCTGGCCTCTATCAGCAACTGGCTCATTGCAATCGCGTCATTGTTGCTATTCGATTTGCCCAGCTTTGCCGTCGCCACCGTCATCGAAAACGTCACCATCAGCATGCTGCTAAGCCTGGCGGTGGGGCGAATCGTGTGCAAACAAGCCCGGCGCCACTACGACAATCTGCGCTTGCTGAAAAAAGCCCGACAACGCGCCGAGCAAGCCATGCGCCAGCTCGCCAGCAGCCACCGCGAAATGCAGCACATGGCCGACCGCGACCTGCTTACCGGCCTATACAACCGGCGTGCAGGCATACGCCACATCAGCCAGCTACTGGAAGAGGCCAGCGGGCAAGGGGAAAAAGCCTTGCTGGAGATCGACCTGGACCGCTTTAAACCCATTAATGACCAGTACGGCCACAAGGCAGGCGATGTCGTCCTGCAGATCACGGCAGAGCGCCTGCTGACCACACTGCAACAGCAGGATGTCTGCTGCCGTTTTGGGGGCGATGAATTCATTGTGGCGCTGTGCCGGGATAGCAGCCAGGCTATCCGCCGCACGATCGATGCACTGGATTACGAGCTAAGCCGCCCCATTGCGCTGCCATCTGGCGTGCTAGTGTCGGTCAGCGCCAGCATTGGCTACTGCGCTATCGATGCCCAAAGCAAGCTGGAGGCCCTGATCGAGCAAGCCGACAATGCCATGTACCTGAAAAAGCGCGAACGCAGCTGCGACCGGCAGCTGCCCTTTGCCGAGCGGCGGCAGCAGCGCATGTAGCGCTAGCCGCCGGTCACGGCAGGCACTACACTGCCGCCAGACTTTTGCCGCAGGAAGAATGACTTGGCCCAGCTCCACCCGGATGACGTGACTTTTACCGCCATACGCGCCCAAGGCGCTGGCGGGCAAAATGTGAACAAGGTCTCGTCTGCTATCCACCTGCGATTTGATATCCGCGCCTCGCGCCTGCCCGACAGCCTGAAAGAAAAGCTATTGGCCAGTAGCGACCAGCGCATCAATAAAGACGGCGTGGTGATCATCAAGGCGCAGCAGTACCGCACGCAGGAGCAAAACCGCCATGATGCACTGCAGCGTCTGCAGGCCATGATCGATGCGGCCAACATCACGATAAAGGCACGCAAGGCCACCAAACCGACCTGGGGCAGCCAGCAGCGCCGGTTGGCAGGCAAATGCAATCGCGGTAGCATCAAGGCCATGCGCGGGAAAGTAGACTACTGACATGTTGCACTGCGGCTGGCAATCCGGCTGCATCTGTCCTTAAATTCACTCACATCCACGCCTTGCACACTTAGGGGAACGCAGGCTCATGAACGTTGGTATCGGTTACGCAATTGCGCTGATTTGCATTTTTGGCGCCTACATCATTCACGGCGGCGACATCATGGTGATTGTCCATGCGCTGCCTACCGAATTGATGGCCATTCTGGGCGGTGCCATTGGTGCCTTTGTGGTGTCCAACCAGGGCAAAACGCTCAAAGCGGTAAAAGGCGCCCTGCCTACGCTGTTCAAAGGCTCGCCTTACACCAAGGCCCGCTATATGGACTTGCTGGGCATGCTGTTCGAGATTCTGGTCAAGATCCGTAAAGAAGGCCTGATGTCGGTAGAAAAAGACATCGAAGACCCGCATAGCAGTGCCGTGTTCTCCAAGTACGAAGCCATTTCCCACGACCACCACGTGATGGACTTCATCACCGACTACCTGCGCATCATGGTGTCCGGCAACCTGAACGCGATGGAAATCGAAAACCTGATGGACATCGAGATCGAAACCCACCACCACGAAGGCCATGCGCCTGCAGCGGCCATTACCCGCCTGGGCGATGCCCTGCCGGCCTTCGGTATCGTGGCGGCGGTGCTGGGTGTGGTGAACACCATGGGTTCGGTGGGCCAGCCCCCGGCTGTACTGGGCGGCATGATCGGCTCGGCACTGGTGGGGACCTTCCTGGGTATTTTGCTGGCCTACGGTATCGTGGCGCCGCTGGGTACCTTGCTGGAGCAAAAGCTGGATGAAAGCTCCAAGGAGTTCCAGTGCATCAAGACCGTGCTGCTGGCCAGCATGCAGGGTTACGCCCCGCAGACTGCCGTCGAGTTTGGCCGCAAGGTGCTGTACTCCACCGAGCGCCCTACCTTCCAGGAGCTGGAAGAAAGCATCAAAGGCAAAAAATAACCCGCTTCATGCCGACAAAAGCGCCCTGCAGGGCGCTTTTGTTTTTTTGGCCACGTGCGCATTGACAGCCTGATGCCAGGCTCTTTAAATGGGCGGCCTTTACCAGAAAGCCGCTCCATGACGCACGATCTGACACACTGGCAAACCCACTGCCGCCAGCTGGCAGCCCGCCACGCCGGCAACGACGGCGCCCACGACCAGGCCCACCTGCAGCGTGTATGGCAAAGCGCCACCCTGTTGCTGGCCCACTACCCGCAAGCCGATGCCTTGGTGGTGATGGCAGCCTGCTACCTGCACGACCTGGTGAACCTGCCCAAGAACCACCCGGAGCGCCACCTGGCCTCACGCCAGGCTGCTGCGCTGGCCTGCCGCGAGCTGGCGGGGGCAGGCTTCCCCGCCGACAAGTTGGCCGCTGTGGGCCACGCTATCGAAGCACACAGCTTTTCTGCCGCCATTGCCCCGCAAACACTGGAAGCACAAATCGTGCAAGACGCGGACCGGCTGGATGCGCTGGGCGCGGTAGGCCTGGCAAGACTGTTTTACACCGCCGGCAAGATGGACAGCCAGCTGGCGCACCCGGCCGACCCGCAGGCAGAACAGCGCCCGCTGGACGACCGCCTGTACGCGCTGGACCACATTACCGTGAAGCTAGCCACCCTGCCCGCCACCATGCAAACCGACGCCGGCCGTGCGCTGGGCGAACAGCGCCTGGCGTGGGTGATGCAATTCCGTGCCACCTTCCTGGCGGAATGGGGCACCACCCCACCCTGAATGCACGCGGGCAGCGCCCGCGGCAGCCTGCGGCCAACCCTGGTGGCAGGTACCGGCAGCAGGGTGGCAAAGACCACCCGCGCCACCTTCTCTACCACAACACCTGTGATAAAAATGGACATTCAGCAACTGATAGACGACATCGCCCGCGATGTGACCCCCTACCTGCCGCTCGGCAAGCCGGCAGACTACATTCCGGCGCTGGCCGGTGAAAGCGCCGAGCAGTTCGCCATGGCGGTTTCCACGCTGGACGGGCAACACTTCCACACCGGCCTGGCAGACAAACGCTTTTCCATTCAGAGCATTTCCAAGGCTTTCATGCTGGCGCATACGCTGGCACAGCACGGCGAACCGATCTGGCAACGGGTAGGCAAAGAGCCCTCTGGCAACCCGTTTAACTCGCTGGTGCAGCTCGAATACGAACAAGGCATTCCGCGCAACCCCTTCATTAATGCCGGCGCGCTGGTGGTCACCGATATCGCCATCAGCCAGCAGGGCGACAGCAGCGCGGCACTGCGCACCTTCCTGCGCGAGGAGAGCGGCGAGCAGGCGCTGGACTTTGACTACGTGATAGCCTCCTCCGAGGCCGAGCACGGCCACCGCAATGCCGCGCTGGCGCACTTCATGAAAAGCTGCGGCAATATCCGCAACCCGGTAGACCAGGTGCTGGCGCACTACTTCCGTGCCTGCAGCCTGCGCATGTCGGTACGCGAGCTGGCCCGCGCCGGCCTGTTTCTGGCCAACCACGGCGCGTCACCGGTCAGCGGCCAGCAACGTCTGAGCCGTAGCCAGGCCAAGCAGGTAAACGCCATCATGCTGACCTGCGGTACCTACGATGCAGCCGGCGAGTTTGCCTACCGTGTGGGCCTGCCGTGCAAGAGCGGCGTGGGTGGCGGCATTCTGGCCATTCTGCCGGGCAAGATGAGCATTGCCGTGTGGAGCCCGGGGCTGGATGCACGTGGCAACTCGCTGGCCGGGTTAGAGGCGCTGGACCGCTTTACCACCCGTAGCGGCGAATCGGTGTTCTGATGAAGGTTGGCCGCATCACCCCTGCGGCCAACCTTTGGCATGGTTCGTTCTACGCCTAATACCGCGCCTGGGCCTCGGCCAGCAAACGGTTCAGGCTGCGGTCCTGCTTCATGCGCCACACTGTCTGGTTGATACGAGTCATCAGCGCCCGCGCCTGCGGGTGCTGGCGCGCAATGGCAAAATGGTTCGGGTCTTGCATGATCGGCAGGCTGACAATACGCAGCTGCTCGATGGGAATGCGCGCCTGGCGGGCGTTGTAGCGGACGGCATGGGCACCACCGGCAATCACCGCGGCGTCCAGCCTGCCCGCTACCAGCATCAGCAGCCGCTGCGCCGGGCCACCGTCCTCATTGATCAGCATGGATGGCATGGCCGCATTGAAGGCCTCGCTGAAACGCGATGCCCGGGTGGTCCCCACCCGCCGCCCGGCCAGGTCGGTAGGATGATGAAAAGCAAAGGGTCGTGAAGCCGCCTGTACCAACACCACCGGGTCGTCCATCACCACACTGGAAAACAGCATCTGCGCTTCGCGTTCCGGCGTACGGGAAAACACCGGGGCCATGATGCCCTTCCCCGCAGCGACCTCCTGGATGGCACGCGCCCATGGCAGGCAGCGCGCCTCGGCCTCGATACCGGCCTGTTTCAAGATAGCCAGCCCCAGCTCCACGCCGTAGCCACGCGGCTGACCGTACTCTGCATAGTGCTTGGGCACCGTGTGGTCGCTGCAGTACATGCGCAGCGCCTCGGCCTGCACGGGCGAGAGCACACAAAAGAAAAAGCCTGCTAGGCAGGCTTGGGTCAGCTTGGTGGCCAAGCTTAGTCGTCCAGTACGGCCGAGGTGTACACCTCTTGCACGTCGTCCAGGTCTTCCAGCGCGTCCAGCAGCTTTTGCATGCGCACGGCGTCGTCGCCAGACAGCACGCTTTCATTTTGCGGACGCATGGTCACTTCGCCCATTTCCGACTTGAAGCCGGCGGCTTCCAGCTCGCCCTTGATGCGGGTGAACTCGTACGGTGGGGTAATCACCTCCAGCGAACCGTCGTCGTTGCTAACCACGTCGTCGGCACCGGCTTCGAGTGCTTTTTCCATCAGCGCGTCTTCGTCGGTACCCGGGGCAAATACCAGGTAGCCGCAGTGGGTAAACTGGAACGCCACGCAGCCGTCGGTGCCCATATTGCCACCGTATTTGGAGAAGGCATGGCGCACGTCGGCCACAGTACGGGTTTTGTTGTCGGTCAGGCAGTCCACCATGACGGCTGCGCCGCCAATGCCATAACCTTCGTAACGGCATTCCAGGTAGTCCACACCTTCCAGCGTGCCGGCACCACGGTCGATGGCGCGCTGGATGTTGTCCTTGGGCATGTTGGCATCCCAGGCCTTATCCACCGCCAGACGCAGGCGCGGGTTGGAATCAATGTCGGCGCCGCCCATTTTGGCAGCAACGGTGATTTCCTTGATCAGACGGGTAAAAATTTTGCCGCGCTTGGCGTCAGCGCGTTCCTTTTTGTGCTTGATATTCGCCCATTTACTGTGGCCAGCCATAAAAGCCTCGGTTTCAGTGTGTTGGCAGCCTGCCACCGGCAAGCCGCAAAAATTTTCAGTGCGGGATTCTAGCAAAAAGCTAGCGCGCCTTCAGCAACGCTGCAATAAAGTCGAAAGACTCGCGGTAAAGCTGCGACAAGGCGGGCTCCATCAGCGGCAGCGACAGGTACAACGCCACAAAGCCAATGAACAGCGTGACGGGAAAGCCGAAAGAGAACACGTTGAACTGTGGCGCCGCGCGGGTCATCACCCCGATCGCCAGGTTCACCACCAATAACGTGCCGACCACCGGCAAGGACAGCCACAGCCCCCACTCAAACAGTTTGCCCCCCCATACGGCCAGGCTGTACAGCGATGCCGCCGGAAACGGCGCCCCCACCGGCATCAGGCGGAAGCTTTCGGTCAGGGTGGCAATCAATACCTGGTGGCCGTCAAAGGTCAGGAAGATCAGGGTGGCAAATACGCTCAGTACGCGCGATACCGCGGGCACCTGGGCGGAGTGTTGCGGGTCGAAAAACATGGCAAAGCCCAGGCCCATCTGGCTACCCATCAGAAAACCGGCCATTTCCACCCCGGTCAGCACGATGCGCATCACCGTGCCGATGACGATGCCGATCAGCAGCTGCTGGATCACGATCAGCGTGCCCTGGGCGGACACCACCGACACTTCGGGCATGGGCGGCAGTACCGGGGCCAGCAGAATGGTCAGGAACATGGCAAAACCCGCCTTGTAGCGGCGCGGTATGCTTTTGGACGACAGCAGCGGGTCGGCCAGCATCAGGCCCACAATGCGGGCAAACGGCCACAGGAAATACGCCAGTAGCGCATTGATCTGGGCATCGCTGAAACTGATCATGGTTTAGCCGATAACGCTGGGAATGCTCTGGAACAGGCGTGTCATGTAGTCCAGCAAGGTGGTCATCATCCAGGGGCCGGCCAGCACCAGCACCAGAAACATGGCCAGCAGCTTGGGGATGAAGGTCAGCGTCATTTCGTTGATCTGGGTCGCCGCCTGCAAGATGCTGACCAGCAAACCCACCAGCAGCGACACGGCCAGCGGCGGCGCCGATACCAGAATTAGCACAAACAGCGCGTTTTGCACCAGGTTAATGACGGTTTCAGGGGTCATGTCAGCTCCTACTTGGCGGCAAAGCTCTGCACCAGCGAGCCCATTACCAATGCCCAGCCATCGACCAGCACGAATAGCATCATCTTGAATGGCAGGGAAATGATCACCGGCGACACCATCATCATGCCCATGGCCATCAGGATGCTGGCCACCACCAGGTCAATGATCAGAAACGGGATAAAGATCATGAAGCCGATCTGGAAGGCGGTTTTCAGCTCGCTCACCACAAAGGCTGGCACCAGCGTTTTCAGTGACACGTCGGCCTTGCTGGCCGGGGCCGGCGACTGCGAAATCTCGATGAAAAACTGCAAGTCTTTCTCGCGTGTCTGCGACAGCATGAAAGCCTTCATCGGGATGGCCGCTTCGTCGGCTGCCTGCTGAAAGGTGATACGGTCTTCCGACAGCGGCACCCAAGCTTTGTTATAAACCTGGTCCAGCGTAGGCGTCATCACGAATACCGTCAGAAACAGTGCCAGGCCGATCAGCACCTGGTTGGGTGGCGACTGCATGGTACCCAGCGCCTGGCGCAGCAGCGACAGCACAATCACGATACGGGTAAAGGCGGTCATCATCAGCGTCATGGCCGGGATGAAACCCAGGCCGGTCATGAACAGCAGCATCTGCAGGCTAAGCGAATAATTCTGCCCGCCCCCCGGCGCCGGGGTGCTATTCATCATGGGCAGGCCCGCGGCCCACACGCTTACCGGCAATACCAGTGACAGCAGCATCACCAGCCATAACTTTCGTTTCATTCGCCCTCGCCCCCTTGGCGCTTACGGCTTTTTTCAATGGCTGCGGCCAACCACTGCGCAAATGGCGGCGTGGCAGCGGCAACGTTGGCCGCATCGGCCTGCGGCGGTTTATCCATGGTTTTGAGCAGGTTGACACTGCGGGACGTGACCCCCAGCACTAGCCACTCCCCCCCCAGCTCGACAATCACCACGCGCTCGTGCGGGCCCACCATCACGCCGCTAACAACACGGGCGGGCTGGAATCGACCCAGCATGCTACCCATGGTAAAGCGGCGAAACAGCCAGGCCGCGGCAAAAATCAGCCCCAGTACCAGCAGCAGGCCAAACACCATTTGTACCAGGCTCCAGAAAGGCGAAGGCCCCTCTACCGGAGGGGCCGCCCAGGCCGGGCTGGCTAGCAGAACGCATAGCGTATAGTTCAGTTTCATTTTTGCAAGCGGCGGATACGTTCGGCAGGGGTAATGATATCGGTCAGGCGGATACCGAAGCGGTCGTTTACCACCACCACCTCGCCCTGGGCAATCAGGCAGCCGTTTACCAGCACGTCCATAGGCTCGCCGGCCAGGCCATCGAGCTCTACTACCGAACCCTGTGCCAGCTGCAGCAGGTTGCGGATAGCGATCTTGGTACGGCCCAGCTCTACCGTGAGCTGCACCGGGATATCCAGAATCATGTCCAGGTTTTGCGGCACCGATTGCGCACTGCTGGTACCGGAGAAATCCTGGAACAGCGAGCTGGCGGTCTTGACCTCGGCCGCGGCGGCACTTTCGGCCACCTCCTGCTCGGCCATGGCGGCCGCCCAGTCGTCCATCACTCCTGCATCGCTACTATCGTCTACCGCACCCGCAACAGAATCCGGGTCAAAGGCTTGCTCATCAGCCATCTTCGTTCTCTCCATTGGGCAGGTCGGCCAGGTCGTGCGCGCCGGCCAGAATTGCATCTACTTTCAGTGCGTAGTTACCGGTCACCGTGCCATAGCTACACTCCAGCACGGGGATGCCCGATACATCTGCGACGATTTTTTCCGGTATGTCCACCATGACCACATCGCCCTCTTTCAGGTTCAGGATCTGGCCCAGGCTGATCTTGGCGGTAGCCAAGGTGGCCACCAGCTCCACCTCGGCAGCCTGCACCTGGCGTTGCATCAGGTTGACCCAGCGGTTATCCACCTCGGTACGGTCAGCCTGCATGGTACTGGCCAGGATGTCGCGCAGTGGCTCCACCATCGAGTATGGCAGGCAAACGTGAAAATCGCCGCCGCCGGCACCCAGCTCGATATGGAAAGTCACCGCCACCACCACCTCGGTAGGGGTGGCAATGTTGGCAAACTGGGTGTTCATCTCGGAGCGCAGGTAAGAGAACTCGATGGGATATACCGGCTCCCAGGCTTTCTGGTACTCGGTAAACACCACTTCCAGCATTTTCTGGATGATGCGCTGCTCGGTAGGGGTGAAATCCCGCCCCTCTACCCGCACGTGGAAGCGGCCATCGCTACCAAACAGGTTATCCACCACCAGAAACACCAGATCCGGGTCGAAAATCAGCAAGCCGGTACCGCGTAGCGGCTTGATATGTACCAGGTTCAGGTTGGTGGGTACGACCAGGTTGCGGATGAATTCGCTGTATTTCTGTACCCGCACCGGCCCCACCGATATCTCGGCATTGCGGCGGATAAAGTTGAAAAAACCGATACGCAGGTTACGCGCAAAACGCTCGTTGATAATCTCGAGCGTCGGCATGCGGCCACGGACAATGCGCTCTTGCCGGCCAATATCGTACGACCGTACCGCACCACTGTCCGCGCCACCACTTTCGTCGTCCTCTTCCCCGGTGACGCCACGTAATAGCGCGTCGACCTCTTCCTGGGACAGGATTTCATCAGCCATACGGGATTACTGCTGCTGGATGATGAAGGAAGTGAACAGGACACTGTCTACCGGCTCTTCTTCGGCAGCGTCCATGGATTCATTCATGATGCGCTTGATCTGGGCACGCAGCTTCACCTTGCCCTCCGCCGAGGCAACGTCTTCTTCGGTTTTGGAAGACAGCAGCAAAATCACGGCGCTGCGGATCTTGGGCATGTAGGCTTTGAAGTTGGTTTTGGCAGCTTCGTCCATCAGCTCGGCTTGCATTTCAAGCTGCAGCATCGGGGCTGTTGGGCCGCCGGACAAGTTCACCACGAAGGGCTCTACTTTCTCGAAAATCGGCGGGCCTTCTTTTTTCTCTTTCTTCTTCGGCGCTTCTTCGTGCTCTGCGGCGGCCGCACCGTGTGCACCACCGGCAGCCGCCTCGGCTGCGTGCTTCTGGCCCAGGAACAGGTAGGCACCCAAACCGCCAACGGCCGCCAGGACCAGAACCAAAAGAACAATCACGATAATCATCAGCTTTTTATTGCCACCAGCCGGTGCCGGCGCCCCTGCAGCTGCTGCTTTCGGGTCTTCTTTTTTCTCTTTTTCAGCCATTTGGGTTTAACTCGTCATGAGGAAATTGTTAAAACGTATTTTCTCCATTTCCAGGCCAATTGAACAGCGTTTCCACAGATTAAAGCATCAGGCGTGAATACTCAGGCCGTTTTGGCGTGTGGATACGGCAGACAGCGCCAGCTCTGGCTCCACCAGCTCGATATCCTGGCCTGCTGCGTGGCCAGGCTGTCGCCCTTGCCTACCGGCCTGTTGCTGCGCTTGTTCTTGCGCTTGTTCTTGCGCCTGCTGCTGTGCTTGCTGCTGATGCTGGGTAGATACCTGGGTATGACCCAGCTGAATACCGCTGTTCTCCAGCATGCGCGCCAGCTGCGGCAGGCTGCTTTCCACAATGGCCTTGGCCTCCGGGTTGGCCGCCACCACCGAAATGGCGGCCTGATCCTGGCTATCAAAACGAATGGAGATATCCAGCGGGCCCAGGTTTTCCGGCGACACCCGGATAGAAGCACTATCCAGCTTCAACGCCACCATGCTGCCCACTTTTTCGCCAAAAGCCGACTGCCATTCCGCCGTGCGTGCCATTGGCGGGTCAATCCGCCATTCTTGTGCTGCTGCGCCGGCTGGTGCAGCCGTTGTCAACGCGGGCGGCAAGATTTGCCGCTGACCGGCCACCTTGTCTGCCGCCTCATTCGCCGCAGAGGCTGCCTGCTCTGCTAGCACGGCCTGCTGCATTTCCTTGCGGAACATCAGGCGTACGTCCGCGGGCAGAATATCGGCCTTGCCCTGTGCCGACATGGTCACTACCTGCATCGGAGCCTCATCACGCGCGGTAAAGCCGCTTTGCTGGCCAGTTTGCTGGGGCAGCGCGGCCACCGTTTGCGCTGGCGGCAACACACTGGCCGCACTGCTCTTGTCTGCTAGCAACTTGCTCACATCCGACGCTGCAGCAGCTAGCACGCCACCCGCTTCACGCCTCGTGACTACCGCATCTGAGGGCGGCTGGGTGGGGCCAGGTGCGGCCTGCTGTGCCACGGCAGCCGCTGGTGCGAGCTGGTTCACCGCGGCAGTGGTTGGCGCGGCTTGCTGTGCCGCGATTGGTAATGCCGCCATGCCAGCATGGGCGGCGAGCAATGCCGGGTCTGGCTGGCCGTGTTGATCTTGCTGTTGCTGCTGTGCGCTATCCCCCAGGGCTGGCAGGGCCTGCTTTTCTTGTACGGGCGGGGGCAGTGCTGCAGGCGGCTGCAGCAAACCGGACATCTGCATCATCATGGCCGCATCGCTGGCAGCAGGCTGTGCGGCCAACGGTTGCTGCGCAGATGTCGCCGCGGCCTCTGGCAGCAGCACGGCAGGCTTGGCTGCCGGTAAACCGAGCAAGCTGGTCAGGTCGGCCTGCTGGCCTTGCCCCCCCTCGCCAAGCTGGCCGGCAAACAGGCTGGCAAACAAACCATCGCCCGCAGTCGCAGCAGGCATGGCTGCGCTCTGGCTGGCAACGGCCGCAGTGGCACTGTGTGATACAGGTTTCAAGGAGAAGCTCATGGCCGGCACCCCATGTACGGAATGAGGCGGTTAAAGCAGGAAACATGCCAATAGAAATGCGGTCAGTAGAACGCTTTGCCGGCTTGGGATATGCCGCTATTCGGGCTTGGGCCGTGCGGCAAACTCGTCCAGCGCTTTTTGCTCTTGCCGGCGCTGGCGCAGCGCCAGGCGGGCCTTTTCCCGCTCTTGTAGTACTTCATAGGATTTCAGCTGTTTGCGCTGCTGCAGCCAGGCTTGTTTTTCCATCAGAAAGCGCTGCAGGCTGCGGTCTACCTCCCGCGTTTGCTGCTCGCGTGCATCGTCGAGCTTTTGCAAAAACAGGCGATAGTCTGCCCACTGCGCCACACTGGTACCCGACTGGCCTAGCGACAACATGCGCTGCTGATAGTCATCGATATAGCCTTTGATTTGCGCCAGCGTGTTTTCAGCCTGGGTGTGCGCCTGCTGTGCCTTGCGCATGCGCTCTGCCGCCGCGTCCATGCGGTCGGTGGCCAGGCGGACCAGCAGGGCAAATTTGCTCATGGCCTAGCCCTAGTCTGCCAGCACATCGTTCAGCAGCAGCGTGGTCATGCCGGCATCCACGTTTTCATGCTGTGCCTGGGTCAGAAACCCGGTCAGTCGGGTATGCAGGCGGATGGCTTCGTCCAGCATCGGGTCGGAGCCGGGTACATAGGCACCGACGCTAATCAGGTCGCGGCTGCGCTGGTAGCGAGAAAACAGCTGCTTGAAGCGGCGGGCGCTATCCATGTGCTCGCGCGGCACCACATCTACCATAACCCGCGAGATGGACTGCTCAATATCGATGGCCGGATAGTGGCCAGATTCGGCCAGCTCGCGCGATAGCACAAAGTGGCCATCCAGGATGGCCCGCGCGGAGTCGGCGATGGGGTCTTGCTGATCGTCGCCTTCGGACAGCACAGTGTAAAAAGCGGTAATGGAGCCACCACCCGCCTCGCCATTGCCTGCACGCTCGATCAGCTGTGGCAGCTTGGCAAATACCGATGGCGGGTAGCCTTTGCTCACCGGTGGCTCGCCAATGGCCAGGGCAATTTCGCGCTGCGCCATGGCGTAGCGGGTAACCGAATCCATTAGCAGCAGCACGTCCAGACCCTGAGCGCGGTAGTACTCGGCCAGCGCCGTGGCATAGGCGGCGCCATGCAGGCGCATCAGCGGCGGCATGTCGGCGGGGGCGGCCACCACTACCGAGCGTGCCAGGCCTTCCTCGCCCAGAATGTGCTCGATGAAGTCTTTCACCTCGCGGCCCCGCTCGCCAATCAGCCCCACCACCACCACGTCGGCACGGGTGTAGCGTGCCATCATGCCCAGCAGCACCGACTTACCCACGCCCGAGCCGGCAAACAGGCCCAAACGTTGGCCGCGGCCAACCGTGAGCAGGCCATTGATGGCCTTCACGCCCACATCCAGCACGTGTCGCACCGGGGTACGCTGCAAGGGGTTCAAGGGCTGGCTGTACAAGGGAAAGTAAGCCTCAGGAAAAATCTGGCCCTTGCCATCCAGCGGGCGACCCAGCGAGTCCAGCACACGGCCCAGCAGACTCAGCCCCACAGGCACCTGGCGGCCCAGTGGGCCATTCACTTCAGCAGCAATCTGCTGCTGCCCATAGGCAGGCGGCTGAATGCTGCGGGCGGGCCGCACCGGCGTGCCTGGCAATAGCCCCTGGATATTGGCCACCGGCATCAGAAACAGTTTGTCGCCGGCAAAACCGACCACCTCGGCTTCTACCTTGTGGCCTTGGGCAAGGTGCACTTCACAGGCACTGCCTACCGGCAAACGCAAGCCAACCGCCTCCATCACCAGGCCGGTTACACGGGTAAGCTGCCCCTCGGGCAACCAGACCGGGGTATTGGCGACAGTTTGCTGGCAGGCGGCCAGGTAGCTGCGCTGGCTTTGCAGCAGGTCAATCATGCGCAGGCAACCCCAGCGCCTGGCGCAATGCGGCCAACCTTGGCGGCAATGTCAGGTCCAGCTTGACGCTGCCGGTATCGACCACGCAGCCGCCGCGCACCACGGCATCATCCGCCACCCACTGCCAGCTCACCCCGGCAAAACGCTCCTGCGCAAAAGCCTGTATCACCGCCATGTCTTCCGGGTGGGCGCGCACGCGTGCCTGCAGCAGGCCCTGCCCCAGCTCATCCAGCGCAGCCTGCAGCACTGGCAGCACGGCGGCCTTGTCCAGCGCGATTTTGCTGGCGACGATCTGCTCGGCAAAACCGACCGCCAGCTGCAACACCTCGGCGGACAAAGCCGCGCCCAGCTGCTGTAGCTGGGCTTCCATAGCCTGCTGTAATTCGGCCAGTGGCGCCCAGTATGTCTCGAACTGCTGGGCGGCATCGGCCAGCGCTTGCTGGGCCCCCTCGGCCTGGCCCTGCTGCAGCCCTTCTTCTTTGCCTGCTTCAAAACCGGCCTGCCAGGCTTCCTGATGAATAGCTTCCAGTTCGGCCGCAGTGGGGTAAGCCGGTGGCGGCGGCACCTCTTCCTGCGGCTCTGCGGGCTCGGGCGGTGCTGCCTCCACTGCCTCCTGCTGCAAAGCAGAAACCCCCTCTGCGGGGGCTTCAGTCGCGGCAATGCTGGCTTCGGGCTGCGGGGCGGGCTGCGCCCCTATCTCGCCAAAGCGCCAGGACTGCCACTGACCCAGCGCTTCCGCCGGGATAATGTTGTTACTCGACAAGGCCTTCGTCTCCACCTTTGCTTGCGATCACGATCTGGCCTTCGTCTGCCAGCTTGCGCACAATTTTGAGAATCTCTTTCTGCTCGGCTTCCACTTCGGACAGCTTGACCGGGCCTTTGGATTCCAGATCGTCACGCAGCATCTCGGCCGCACGCGACGACATATTGCGGAAGATCTTGTCCTTGAGCTCCTGGCTGGTACCTTTCAGTGCCACCACCAGCGAGTCGGACTGCACTTCGCGCAGGATGGTCTGGATAGAGCGGTCGTCGATTTCCAGAATGTTGTCGAACACAAACATCTTGTCCTGAATGCGCTGCGCCAGTTCCGGGTCGTACTCGCGAATGTAAGACAGCGCGGACGCTTCCACATTGGAACCCAGGAAGTTCAGGATCTCGGCGGTCATGCCCACGCCGCCCGCCGCGCTCTTCTTCACGCGGTCGGAGCCGGACAGCAGCTGGGTCAGTACGTCGTTCAGCTCGCGCAGGGCTTGTGGCTGTACACCTTCCAGCGTAGCGGTACGGATCAGTACTTCGTTACGCATACGCTCGGGGAAATAGGCCAGAATGGCGCTGGACAGGTCGGGATCCAGGTGCACCATGATGGTAGCAATAATCTGCGGGTGCTCGTTGCGAATCAGATCTGCCGCAGACGACGGGTCCATCCACTTCAGGCTTTCGATACCGCTGTGGTCGTTGCCCTGCAAAATCTTGTCCAGCAGGTTGGCCGCTTTGTCCGGGCCCAACGCCTCTACCAGTACATTGCGCAGGTATTCGTCGGTGGCACCGAAGTTGGCGCGCGCCGCACATTCTTCGCGGAACTGCCCCACCACTTTTTCGACTTCTTCGTGGCTCAGGTTACTCAGGCCCGCCATGGCCAGGCTGAGCTTTTGCACTTCTTTGGGCCCTAGATACTTGAATACCTCAATGGCCTCGGCCTGACCCAAGCTAAACAGCAGCACCGAGCTGCGACGAATACCGGCATCACTCATCTGACGTTATCCATTCTTTAATGATCTGCGCGGCCATGCGCGGATCAGCTTTCACCAGATCACGTGCAGCCTGCAGATGGGCTTCGTACTGACGGCGAGCTTGTTCTTTCGGATCGCCACTGTCACCGCCACCCGCGGAACCGCCTTCGCCACCAGACTCGCTACCCTCTTCGCCGTCTTCACCCGCCACCGCCAGCAAGCGCCCGCCGGCTGCCGCAGCAGCTTCTTCCGCAGTTTCCGGCGTATCGGCTGCTGGCGGTTTGGCCACGTCGCGCATGATCGGGCGCACCACACCAAACAACAGATACAGCACGGCAAGCGCGAGCAGCCCGTATTTGATCAGCTCACCCGCATTGGCACTGAGGTAATCCAGCAGGCGGTCTTTTGCCGTGCTAACCGGTACGGCATCAGCAAAGCTGGCATTCACCACGTTTACCGAATCACCACGATCTTTATTGTAGCCGATGGCCTCTTGCACCAAGCTCTGGATTTGGGCTGACTCTTTATCGGTCAGCGGCGTCGGTTTGGCTTCGCCATTGGCATCCGGCACCATCTTGTAATTCACCACTACCGCAGCTGTCAGGCGCTTGATATTGCCTTTGGGCATCTTGGTGTGCTGGATAGTCTTGTCGACTTCGTAATTGGTGGTGATCTCGCGATGCGTCGTCCCTGAAGCCGTACCCATGGGCAAGCCGGACAGCGTAGCGGTACCCGGTGCCGCGCCAGGCGGTAGCGTCAGCGGTGCAGACGCAGCAGACGGCGGCTGGTTGGTCAGCGCACCCGGCACACCCGAGGGCAAGCTGGCATCTTTGCCCAGCGATTCGACAATCTGCTGGCTGCGGGTCGCCGACGGGTTGGGCGTAGAGTTGGGGCGGTAGGTTTCCGAGGTTTGCTCCACCTCGGCAAAATCTACCGCAGCGGTCACCTGGGCACGGGCATTGCCCTTGCCAAAGATGGGCTCCAGAATAGCCTCTACCCGCTTGGCGTAGTCAGCTTCGATCTGGCGCACGTAGTCCAGTTGGCGGCGGTCCAGGCCAGACGCGTTGTTCAGGTCTGGCAGGCTGGACAACAGGTTGCCGTCCTGGTCCACAATCGACACATTGCGCACCGGCAGGTTAGGTACCGAGCTGGACACCAGGTGCAAAATACCGGCAATCTGACCTGCATCCAGAATGCGCCCGCCACGCATGCTCAGCATAACCGAGGCAGTAGGCAGCTGCTGCTCGCGCACAAATACGCTTTGCTTGGGCATGGCCAGGTGAACGCGCGCGGTTTCCACCACGCCGACCGATTCAATCGTGCGGGCCAGCTCGCCCTCGATGGAGCGCTGGTAGTTCACCTGTTCGGCAAACTGGCTGATGCCGAATTTCTGCTTGTCCATCAGCTCGAAGCCGACACCGCCAGCCTTGGGCAGGCCCTGACTGGCGAGCTTCAGCCGGACATCGTAGACCTTATCGCTAGGCACCGAAATCACCCCGCCATCACTGATCTGGTAGGGCACATTCATTTGCTGAAGCGATGCGGTGATCTGGCCACCGTCACGGTCGGCCAAGCCGGTAAACAGAACTTTGTAAGCGGGTTCGCGATTGAAAGCGAAAAGGGCAATAGCAATAGACAACACCGCTGCGACAGCGGTGAAGAAGAGAATTTTTTTATTGTTGGGAAGGGCCTTGAAGCGCTCTAGCACTTCATTCAGGCGCACTTTCCAGGCAGGCGCAGCGTTGTCTACCAGATCAGCCATACAGTGGTTGTTTCGTTATTGATCTTCCGCTGCAAGCCAAACCGGGGCAGCGCAGCGCTACACTTGCGTATTCATGATTTCCTGATAAGCCGAAACCAGCTTGTTCCTGGCCTGCACCATGGTCTGGAAGCTCAGACTGGCTTTCTGCATTGTCACCATCACGTCCTGGATGTCGACCCCCTCTTCACCCAGCTCGAAGCGCTTTTGCAGCTCTTGCGATGTTTGCTGCACCTGGTTGACCTGCTCCAGCGTCGATTTCAGCACATTGGAGAAATCAACTTCCGGTGTTTCTTCGGCGGCGGGTGCCTGCTTGCCTGCGGCAAGCGCAGACATGGCTCGAAGCTCTCCCAGCAGCTGATTGATGCCTTGCGTAGACATGTTGACCTCTACCCGTGAACGAATCTGCCTAGACAGATTCTCCATCTTCTTCGCGGTAGCGCTGCAGCTTGTACCGTAAGGTGCGTTCGCTGATGCCCAGCCTTTCGGCTGCCAGCTTCTTTGCACCGCCCGTCGCTGCCAGCGCATCCAGAATATGCCGTTTTTCCACCGAACGCATATCGGTTTCCTGCGGCGCCTCTTGCACTGCTTCTGGCGGGGTAACAGTTTTGGCAAACGAGCCAATATTCAGCATCAGGTCAGCGGCAGAAACTTCCGCACCTGCGGCAAGAATTGCCGCCCTTTGCATTACATTGTCCAGCTCGCGGATGTTACCTTCCCAACTATAGGCCGTCAATTCTCGCTCGGCATCGCTGCCTAGCGCCAATCGCGGCTTATCCATTGCATCACCGTGTTTACGCAGCAATTTTCGTGCCAAAGGCAGGATATCTTCCGGGCGTGCGGCCAACCCTGGCAAATTCAGCGGGAACACGTTCAGGCGGAAATACAGGTCTTCGCGGAATCGCCCGGCGGCCACCTCGGCCTGGATATCACGGTTACTGGTGGCCAGCACACGGATATTCAGCTTGATGGTTTTCAGCCCGCCCACGCGCTCCACCTCGCGTTCCTGCAGCACACGCAACAACTTGGCCTGCAGGGGCAAGGGCATTTCGGTGACTTCGTCCAGCAGGATGGTACCGCCCTGCGCCTGTTCGAATTTACCTGGCAGCGCGGTGGCCGCACCGGTAAAGGCACCCTTTTCGTGGCCGAACAGCGTGGACTCCAGCAGGTTGTCCGGTATGGCCGCGCAGTTTACCGCCACAAACGGGCCATCCTTGCGGCGCGAGTGCTGGTGCATGAAGCGGGCCAACACCTCTTTACCCGCACCACTCGGGCCGGTAATCAGCACACTGGCGTCGCTGGGTGCCACCCGGCTGGCTACCGACACGATCTGTTTCATGGCGGGCGATTCGGCCACCATGGATTCGGCCGCCACCTCGGGTGCATCCAGCAAGAAGCGCTCAACCTCGTCGATAAGACGTTGCGGCTCGAAGGGCTTCAGCAGGTAATGGCTGGCACCGGCACGCAGTAGCTCGATGGCACGCTCGATCACGCCATAGGCTGTCATCAGCACAAAGGGCAACCCCGGGTAGCGGTCTTTCACGTGGGTAAACAGGGTATAGCCATCCATGGGCTGCATCTGGGCGTCGGACACTACCAGGCCCACCGGCTCGCGGCGCAATACCGCCAGTGCGGCTTCACCATCGCTGGCCTCTACCACGCTAAAGCCGGATAGCTCCAGCGTATCCACCAGCGCCTCGCGCAGGTCTGCGTCATCTTCTACAACCAGTACCGGCAATCGTTTCATGTGTTTCTACATCCGTCCTACTTTAGTCCGTGTGCGCACGGCCTGCACACAGCGCGATCAAACGCGGGGCAATACCCGCCAGGGGCAATACTTCGTGCACGCCACCGCAGGCAATCGCCTCTTTGGGCATACCGAACACTACGCAAGAGGCTTCATCCTGGGCGATATTGTGCGCACCCGCTTCTTTGAGCTCGGCCATGCCTGCCGCGCCATCGCGCCCCATGCCGGTAAGAATCACGCCGATGCAGTTTTTGCCGATCACGTTGGCCGCAGAGCGGAATAGCACATCCACCGATGGCTTGTGGCGGTTTACCGGCACCCCGTGGTGCAAGCTGGTGGCGTAGCCTATGGTGCTGGCGGGCTTGACCAGCAGGTGCGAGTGGCCTGGGGCAATATACACATGCCCCGGCTGCAGACGCTCGCCATCTTCTGCTTCTTTCACGGTCAGCTTGCACAAGGCATCCAGCCGTACGGCAAACGACTTGGTAAACATTTCCGGCATATGCTGGGTAATGACAATGGGCGGCATGCTGGCGGGCAAGGCGGTCAGCAACACGCGCAGTGCCTCGGTGCCCCCCGTGGAAGAACCAATCACGATCACCGTTTGACGCCCCAGCGACAGCTTGCCCGGCTGGCGCGGCAGAATCATGTCGGCACTATGGCTGGGTGCCACTTCTATGGGCTTGGACGCAGCTGTTTTTTTATCGAGGGCCATACTTTCCCTTAGTCATTTTGCGGCAAACAAACACTATTCACGCCCGGCTTGGCGCAAGAACGCCAAACACCACGCCTCGCACGCCTGCTCTATCAGATCCAGCACCTGCTCGAAGCCCTGCGGGCCACCATAGTACGGGTCGGGCACGTCAGCCTCTGTACCCAATATCGACAACAATAGCTGCGGTGTCACACCCTTTTGACGCATGGCCTGCAAGCTGGCCAGGTTGGCGCGGTCTGCGGCCAACATATAGTCAAAGCGGCTAAAGTCAGCCGGGCAGACCTGGCGGGCGCGCTGCTGGCGCAAATCGTAGCCGCGTGCCAGTGCCGCTTGCGTACTGCGTAGATCAGGCGCCTCGCCTATGTGGTAGGCATGCGTGCCGGCGGAGTCTACTTCAAGCTGGTCTTGCAGGCCATGCTTTAACAACATGCTGCGCATCACCCCCTCGGCGGTAGGCGAGCGGCAGATGTTGCCCATGCAGACCATGAGTATGCGTTTTTTGCTCATTGTTTTCCCTATGCGGCCAACTTGGCGTGGGCTGGCGGATTACAGGCCGCTCATCCAGGCTTTTTCCTTGAAGGCCTTCAGTTCGTCGCGCAGCTTGGCGGCTTTTTCGAACTCCAGATTGCGCGCCGCCTCCATCATGTCTTTTTCCAGACGCTTGATTTCTTTGGCCAGCGCCTTTTCGTCCAGCATGGCAATGCGGGCGTTTTCGGCCAGGGCTTTCTTATCGACCGGTTCGTTCTGGTACACGCCGTCGATGATGTCCTTGATCTTCTTGCTCACCCCCTGCGGCACGATGCCGTGCTCGGCGTTGAACGCCAGCTGCTTGGTGCGGCGGCGCTCGGTTTCATCCATGGCGCGCTGCATGCTGTTGGTGATACGGTCGGCGTACAGCAGCGCTTTGCCGTGCAGGTTACGCGCCGCGCGGCCTATGGTCTGGATCAGGCTGCGCTCGCTACGCAGGAAGCCTTCTTTGTCAGCATCCAGAATCGCCACCAGGCTGACTTCCGGGATATCCAGCCCTTCGCGCAGCAGGTTGATACCGATCAGCACATCAAACATGCCCAAGCGCAGGTCGCGAATGATCTCCACCCGCTCTACCGTATCGATATCGCTGTGCAGGTAGCGCACCTTGATGCCGTGCTCGGTGTAGTAATCGGCCAGCTGCTCGGCCATGCGCTTGGTCAGTGTGGTCACCAGCACGCGCTCGCCGCGCTCGATGCGCAGGTGGATTTCCGACAGCAGGTCGTCCACCTGCGTGGCCACCGGGCGGATCTCGATTACCGGGTCCACCAGGCCGGTGGGCCGCACCACCTGCTCTACCACCTGGCCGGCGTGCTCTTTTTCGTAGTCGGCTGGCGTGGCCGACACAAAAATGGTCTGCGGCATCAGCTGTTCAAACTCGTGAAACTTCAGCGGGCGGTTGTCCACGGCAGACGGCAGGCGGAAGCCATAGTCCACCAGGTTTTGCTTGCGCGCCGCATCGCCTTTGTACATGGCACCCACCTGCGGCACGGTCACGTGGCTTTCGTCGATGAACATCAGCGCGTTTTTGGGCAGGTAGTCGATTAGCGTGGGCGGTGCGCCGCCCGGCTCGCGCCCGGAAAAGTGGCGCGAGTAGTTTTCGATGCCCTTGCAGAAGCCCATTTCGTACAGCATTTCCAGGTCAAAGCGCGTGCGCTGCTCGATGCGCTGCGCCTCTACCAGCTTGCCTTCTTTCAGGTACCAGGCCACGCGGTCGGCCAGCTCCAGCTTGATCTGCTCGCAGGCGCGCAGCACGGTATCGCGCGGCGTCACGTAGTGGCTGGACGGAAACACGGTAAAGCGGCCAACCCGTTGTTTGGTGGTGCCGGTGAGCGGGTCGAACAGCGTGAGCGTTTCCACCTCGTCGTCGAACAGGCTGATACGCACGGCGGTGTCGTTGCTTTCCGCCGGGAACACGTCGATCACGTCGCCGCGTACGCGGAAGGTGCCGCGCGCAAAGTCGGTATCGTTACGGTCGTACTGCATGGCCACCAGGCGGCTGACGATATCCTTCTGCGGCGTGGTTTCGCCTTCTTTCAGGTGCAGGATCATCTGGTGGTAGTCGGACGGGTCGCCGATACCGTAAATGGCCGACACCGTGGCCACGATCACGCAGTCCGGCCGCTCCAGAATGCTCTTGGTGGCCGACAAACGCATCTGCTCGATGTGCTCGTTGATGCTGGAGTCTTTTTCGATAAACAAGTCGCGGCTGGGCACGTAGGCCTCTGGCTGGTAGTAGTCGTAGTACGACACAAAATACTCCACCGCGTTTTCGGGGAAAAACTCGCGCATCTCGCTGTACAGCTGTGCTGCCAGGGTTTTGTTGTGCGCCATGATGATGGCCGGGCGCCCGGTTTGCGCAATGACATTGGCCATGGTGTAGGTTTTGCCAGAACCAGTAACACCCAGGAGTGTCTGGTAGCTCAGGCCGTCGGACAGGCCCTCTACCAGGCTGGCAATCGCCGCTGGCTGATCGCCCGCCGGGGCAAAAGGCTGATGAAGCTTGAAAGCGCTGCCTGGATAGCTTACGACCATGAAATTTCACTCATTTGTCACGCTTCATGCCGGTAACTAGCCCACATTTCATGTGTTTTGACTAAAAGTAATGCCGGACAAAGCAGGGGAATCAATTTAAAATAAAAGGGCTCGATAAACCAACAACAGGGTAAGCCTGACAGGCCGTGCCAAGACACGGCGCTATTGCGCATCACCGGGTGTGATACAGCCCTGCCAGCGCCTTACCTGCCGCATGAACACTGCATCGGAGCCATGAATGATGCTCAGAACCTTTGCCCTGCTAGGCTGCCTGGCCGCCAGCAGCATGGTGGCGCATGCCGCCCAGCCTGTAAACCTGCAAACCCAGGCATTGACCAGTAGCCCGCGACTGAATTCCCAGTCGGTAGCCGTGGTGGACTCGCAAACCGGCAAGCTGGTTTACGAAAAAAACCCGCTGCAAGCCCAGCCCATCGCGTCGATCACCAAGCTGATGACTGCCATGGTCATGCTGGACGCCGGCCTGTCGCTGGATGAACCCATCACCATTACCGAAGACGAAGTAGACCGCCTGAAAAACACCAGCTCGCGCCTGAGTGTGGGGTCTACCCTGACCCGCCGCGAGATGCTGCTGTTGGCGCTGATGTCGTCGGAAAACCGGGCATCGGCCTCGCTGGCGCGCACCTACCCCGGCGGCAAGGCTGCGTTTATTGCCAAAATGAACCAGAAAGCCCGCAGCATCGGCATGCGCAATGCCGTGTTCCACGATGCCACCGGCCTGGACATGCGCAATACCGCCACCGCCATGGACCTGGTGCGCATGGTGAAAGCAGCCTACCAGTACCCGCTGATCCGCCAGTTTTCCACCACGCACGAATACATTGCCCACCCTAGCCCTACCCGCGTGCTGCACTATAAAAACAGCAACCCGCTGGTCCGTGAGGGCGAGTGGGATATCGGCCTGTCCAAAACCGGCTACATCGAAGAAGCCGGCCGCTGCCTGGTGATGGAAACCACCATGGGCAGCCAGCGCCTGATCGTGGTGCTGCTGGCGGCCAACGGTTCGGCTGCCCGCGTGAACGACGCCAAGTCCATCAAGACCTGGCTGGAAGCACACCCAAATAGCTGGCTGTCAGGCTAAGCCTGCGCAGTACGACAAAAAGGTTGGCCGCGGCCAACCTTTTTTGTTTTACCAGAGCACTCAGGCGCGGCGGAACGCGATCAGGTGATCCAGTTCCAGCCGGATGCCGATGGCCTCGCCAATGGCGTGGTTGTGGTGGCTAGGCACCTGTGCCAGCACCTGCTGGCCGGAATCCAGCTGCAGCGTGTACAGGAACTCGGAGCCACGGAACACCTTGCCCAGCACCTTGGCCGTCACCGGGCTGGCATCGTCGTGCACCACGTCATCGGGGCGCAGCAGCACGTCTACCTGGTCGCCCTCGGCAAACTGGCGCGGCACCGCGCTGCAGTACTCGCCCAGCTCCAGCGTGACGCAGCGCGGGCCGGTGACCCGCCCCGGCACAAAGGCGCCCTGGCCGATAAAGTCGGCCACGTAACGGCTGGCCGGCTCGTGGTACAGCTCGTACGGTGGTGCCCACTGCTGCAGCTGGCCCTGGTGCATCACGCCCACCTTGTCGGCCATGGCAAAGGCTTCGTGCTGGTCGTGCGTGACCAGAATGGCCGTGGTGCCCTGTGATTTCAGAATATCGCGCACCTCGCGCGACAGCCTTTCGCGCAGATCGACATCCAGGTTGGAAAACGGCTCGTCCAGCAGCAGCAGCTGCGGTTTGGGTGCCAGCGCCCGCGCCAGCGCCACGCGCTGCTGCTGACCGCCGGACAGCTCGTGCGGGAAGGCCTGGGCATACGCCTGCAAGCCCACCACTTCCAGCACCGTCATCACGCGGGCCTCGCGCTCGCTGCGTGGCAGCCTGCCCAGGCCAAAACCCACGTTTTCCTGCACATTCAGGTGCGGGAACAAAGCGTAATCCTGAAACACCATGCCGATCTGGCGCAGGTGCGCCGGCACACTGTCGACCACGCTGGCCAGACGGCGGCCCGCCAGGTGGATCTCGCCGCCAGCCAGCGGCTCAAAGCCGGCGATACAGCGCAACACCGTGGTCTTGCCGCAGCCGGAGCTACCCAGCAGGCAAGCTATCTCGCCCTGCTGCAGGGCAAACGACATGTCATTGACAACGGTTTTGTCGCCATAGCGTTGCGACACCGACTGTAGTTCAAGCAAGGCACTCATCAGGCAACATCCCGTTGGCGCGACAGCAAAATGGTGGGAATCAGCCCCACCAGCACGATGGCAATGGCCGGCAGCGCTGCCTGGTCCCACATGCCTTCGGCTGTCATGTTGTAAACGCGTACCGATAGCGTGTCCCAGCCGAATGGCCGGGTCATCAGGGTGATGGGCATTTCCTTCATCACATCGACAAACACCATCAGCACGCCGGTAAACAGGCCGCCGGACAGCAGCGGCAGATACACGCGGCGCAGCAGCGCCCAGCCCGAGTAGCCCAGGTTGCGCGCGGCTTCATCGTGGCTGCGGGTAATGCGGTTCATTGCCGTGTCTACCGACGAATACGCCACGGCCAGAAAACGCGCCACAAAGGCCAGCAGCATGGCCAGCAAGGTGCCTTTGAACACCGCCGTTACGTCGCCGCCCCAGCCCATCAGGGCAATGATCTGGTTATCCAGCCACGCCACCGGCACAAATACACCTACCGCCAGCACGGTGCCCGGAATGGCGTAACCCATGGTGGCCACCCGTGCCAGGTTGCGCATGGCCTGGCTACCCTGGCGCCGTACCAGGTAGGCCAGCACCAGGGCGATAGCGGTCACCAGCACGGCGGCAATCAGCGACAGGCTGACCGAACGCCAGGCGTAGCCCAGGAAGTCACTGCTGAACTGGTTGGCAAAATCCAGCGATGCCCAGTACGCCAGCTGCAGCATGGGAATGACAAACGCCACCAGCACCACGCTGCCTGCGGCCAACGTCGCCACCCAGCCACGCCAGCCGGCCAGCAGCAAACGCGGCTGCGGGGCGGCACGGCCCGCCTGGGCGTAGGCACGGCGGCCACGGCTGCGCTGCTCCAGCACCAGTACGATGAACACCAGAATGACCAACAACGAGGCGATCTGCTTGGCGGTATCCAGCGAGAACAGCGCAAACCAGGCCTTGTAGATAGCGCTGGTAAACGTGTCGTAGTTAAACACCGCTACCGTGCCAAAATCAGCCAGGCTTTCCATGATCACCAGAATCAGTCCGCCGGCAATCCACGGCCGCGCCATGGGCAGGGCGATGCGCCAGAAACCCTGGCTGCGCGACAGCCCCAGGCTCTGCCCTACTTCCAGTGCGCGCCGGCCCATGGTGGCAAAAGCATTACGGCTGAGCAGGTAGACATAGGGGTAGAACGCCAGCGTCATCACCAGCACCAGCCCCCAGGCACTACGGATTTGCGGGAACCAGCGCATGTCCTCGAAGTGCGGCCGCAGCCAGGTTTGCACCGGCCCGGTAAATTCCAGCAGGCCCACCTGGGCAAAGGCCAGCACATAAGCCGGCATGGCCAGCGGCAGCATCAGCGCCCAGTTGAAGATGCGGCGGCCAGGAAAGTCGTATACCGCCACCAGCCAGGCCAGGCTGACACCCAGCAGCAGCACACCAGCCCCCACGCCCAACAGCATGATGGCAGTGTTCTTGAACAGTTCCGGCAGGGTGAAGTCGATCAGGTGTGACCAGATAGCCGGGTCGGGGGTGAGCGCCGACAGCATCACCACGCCCAGCGGCACGATGGTGCACAGGGCTATCAGGCAGGCCAGCAGCCAGGGAATCACAAGCGTGTGCAGGCGGCTCATGGCAATAAAGGGGCAAGGAAAAGGGGCATTATCGTTGCAGGCATGCAATTTAGGAAAGACAGCGTCGCGCAAAAAGGCCGCAGCAACAAAACAGGGGCGCCGTAGCGCCCCCGCTTATCGGCCACCAGCGGTGGCTTGCCGGCTTACTTGTAGCCCATACGGTCCATCAGTTTCACTGCTTCAGCCTGCTTGGCACCCGCTTCGGATACGTTGATCAGGTCAGACTTGAAGCTGCCCCACGAAGCCACGGTCGGATTGGCTTTTACTTTAGGGTTGGCCGAGAACTCCATGTCGATATCGGCGTACAGCTTCTGCGCTTTTTCAGACGACAGCCATTCCAGCAGCTTCACTGCGCCTTTCGGGTTTTTGGCATGCTTGGTCACACCAGCGCCGGATACGTTAACGTGTACGCCGTTCTGTTTCTGGTTGGCCCAGAAGATGCCTACTTGCAGATTCGGGTTCTTTTTCAGCAAGCGGCCATAGTAGTAGGTATTGGCAATGCCCACGTCACACTGGCCAGCGTCGATGGCTTCCAGCATCTTGGTATCGTCCGGGAACACAGGCGCCGCCAGGTTATCCACCCAGCCTTTCACCACTTTCTCGGTGGCGGCCACGCCCTTGTCGGCGATCATGGTGCCCACTAGCGACTGGTTGTACACCTTTTTGGAAGTACGCAGGCACAGGCGGCCTTTCCATTTGGCGTCGGCCAGGTCTTCGTAGCTGGACAGCTGCTCCGGCTTCACGGTTTTCTTGTTGAAGAAAATGGTACGGGCACGCACGGACAGGCCAAACCAGTTACCGGCCGGGTCACGCAGGTTGGCCGGAATGTTGGCCGCAAGCACGGTGGACTTTACCGGCTGGAACAGGCCCATATTGCTGGCTTGCCACAGGTTGCCGGCGTCTACAGTCATGAAAATATCGGCAGGGGTATTGGTGCCTTCGGCTTTCAGGCGTTCCATCAGCGGGCCTTCGCCGCCGCTGACCACGTTGACTTTCACGCCGGTTTCTTTTTCGTAGGCTTCCAGAATCGGCTTGATCAGCTGCTCGGCACGCGCGGTGTACAGCGTGATCTCTTCTGCCATCGCCACGCCACTGAACGCTGCCAGTACCGCAGCCAACATTACTTGTTTCTTCATGACCCGCTCCTGTTCATTGCCCGGCAAGGGCAAGGTGTTTCAACATGGGGGCCGAGTATAAACAGTGAAGAGAACCGTTATCAACACCATTTCGCATTTCAGTATTATTTAGGTAAAACAGGGAACCTCACCCAGTCGCCGGCGTCTACTTTCAGTTTTCCGTTGCGCAAACGGGCCACCGCAAAACGCGGCTGCACCTGCTCGATTTCCACATCGCCCAGCTGTAGCTCGGGCACCCCCAACACCTCGCCGTCGGTACGGCGGATCTCGGTAGCCGGGCGGGGCTTGTACACCACCAGGCGGTCACGCACGGCCAGGCCATCCAGCGCCCCGGCAGACAGGTACACCTTGTCACCCTCTACCCTGGCCACACGGGTAGCAAATGGCAGGCACTGCACGGCACTGGACACCTTGGCGGCTATTTCTTCCAGCACCAGGCCCATCACCTGCCCGTACTCCGACTCCACCATGGCGTCTACGTTAAAGACGCGGCTGGATTGCGGGTGCACATCGCCCCTGGCGACGCGGCGCAGGTTATCGCGTAGCAAAATGCCACCACTCAGTGTGTCGTACAGCCAGTATTCGATTTCAAAACGCCGCTCGACCGGCACGTTACGCACCGACAAGCCCAGCAAGCCCGACAGCGGCCCGGTGTAATACGTACCCTGCCCGCTTGGTGTGCCACTGCCGAATACATCGACACGGGGTTCGCGGCGGGTCACAGCGGTATCGACAATGCGCCCGGCCAACACAAATTGCGCGCCCTCACGCCGGCCTATCTCGCGCACGGTGTCGGCGGCGGCGCTCGCTTCCAGCATGCGCCCGCCAGGAAAAACCGACATGGTGCCCGCGTACAGCGCCTGGGTTTCGCGACGCAGGTTGAATAACCGTACCAACTCCCCCGGAAACCAGTTGGCAATGCTGCCCAGGTCGCTGGCGTCTGTCGGCCGCTCCAGCTGGAAATAGCTGGTAACGATACGGCGGGCCAGAAAGCGCCCGGGCGGCATGGCCGCGCGCTGGCAGGTATCGGCCTTTTGCTCACCGTCGGCCGCATCGGTATCGTGCTCCACTCGCACCAGCAGCAGGCCATCGCGCAGGGTTTCAGACAGCACGCGTGTTTTGCCCGGCAAGCTCAATGGCCCCAGCATCATGCTTTCCGCCGTTTGCAGCCCATCCACCACCTGGCTGGACGCCAGCATGCCGCCACGGTGGGTAATGGCAATCTGGCGCAAAGCGTCGCCAATGGCCGCTTCGCGCGCAGCCACACGGCCGGCTTCCAGCGAAGCCACACCCTCGGCCTGATACACCTCGGCCCGCGCGCCGGGCAGCGCGAAAACAAACGCCGCCCAGCAGGCGGCGCGTAACAGTATGGATAGTCGCATCATGTCCTAGTGCGAAACGTAGAAGTCCCCGCCGTATACACAACCACTGTCAGTGCAACCCAGTTTGCTGCCATCCGCCGCAGGCAGTACCCGCGCCGCGGCGGCAACATTCCCCGCGCTGACCAAGGCTGTACGATACGCTTTGAAGAAGCCTTCATCCAGTACCACTTCGGCAATGGTTTCGCTGCTGCCGTCGGCCTTGAACTCGGTAGACAGCAGACGTACGCCGCGCAGATAGGCATCCACATACACGCGGAAGGTATCGTTGACCGTTACCAGGTTACCCACCGAGCTGCTACCGGACAGCTTGAAGCCCTGCACCTGCTCGGCCACCGCACGGTAAGCATCCAGCTGCGAAGCGCGCATGGCCAGCAGGCGGCGCTGCACCGGCGACAGCTCTTTGCTGCTTGGCGGCGCGCCATAGCCCACCACACGAATACGCAGTGCATTGAACGACTCTTGCTTGTGCTCGGCTGGCGGGTCGGCCAGCGGGCCGACATAGGCGCCACCCATCATCACGCCACCAGGCGACATCACCGGCTGGCGCGAAATACCGGGCTGCTCGTGGCTACCCCCCACGGCAGGGGCCTGCGCCACCGCGCCGTGCGTATCGGCAGCTGCCGGGGCCACGGCTACCACAGACCAGCCTTCACCCGCAGTGTTGGCCGCAGGCGTGGAGGCGCAAGCCGACAGCACGGTCATGGCCAGCAAGCCGGGAATCATTCGGGTGATATTCTTCATTATTTCGCTCCGCCGAGTATGCATATCATTTTATAGCCACATCGGCTTATCGGACATCAAATAAAAATCTTGAGCCAGCTTACACTTTTAATTTAGAAAGCTGCCCTGACCTTGCGCAATCTACCGCATGGTGGCCGGCGTGATAAACTGCCAACCGCCCGCATTTTAGGACTTTAGTTCACCATGAAAAAACTGCTGTGCTCCCTGCTGATGCTGCTGCCACTGTCGGCACTGGCTGCCCCTACCGTGGAACTGGCTACCAACAAAGGCCTGATCACCATCGAGCTGGACGCCGCGCGCGCGCCCAAGTCGGTAGACAACTTTGTTGCCTACGTGAAAGCCGGCCACTACAACGGTACCTTGTTCCATCGCGTGATCGACGGCTTCATGATCCAGGGTGGCGGCTTTGCCATCAAGGACGGCGAACTGGCCCAGAAGCCCACGCGCAGCCCTATCGCCAACGAGGCTGACAACGGCCTGAAGAACGTGATCGGCAGCATTGCCATGGCACGCACCAATGACCCGAACTCTGCCACTTCGCAGTTTTTCATCAACCTGGTGAACAACGATTTTCTGGATTACCGCAGCAAAACCCCGCAAGGCTGGGGTTATGCCGTATTTGGCAAGGTAACGGCCGGCATGGATGTGGTAAACCGCATTTCCAAAGCCCGCACCGCGATGATAGGCGGCATGCAGGATGTGCCTATCGAGCCGGTCGTTATCACCAAAGCCACCTATAAACCCTGATAGCAAGGATAGACAACATGATCAAGCTGACCACCAACCACGGTGACATCGTACTGGAACTGTTTGCCGACAAAGCCCCGAAAACGGCGGCCAACTTCGAGCAATACGTGATCGACGGCCACTACGACGGCACCATTTTTCACCGTGTGATCAATGGTTTCATGATCCAGGGCGGTGGTTTTACTGCCGACATGCAGCAAAAAGACACCCGCGACACCATCGAAAACGAAGCCAATAACGGCCTGTCCAACAAGACCTACACCATTGCCATGGCCCGCACGCCGGACCCGCACTCGGCCAGCGCCCAGTTCTTCATCAACGTATCCGATAACGACTTCCTGGATTTCCGCAGCGAAACCATGCAAGGCTGGGGTTACTGCGTATTTGGCCAGGTCGTACAAGGACAGGACGTGGTAGACCGCATCAAGACCGTGGCCACCGGCCGCAAAGGTGGCCACCAGGACGTACCGGTAGACGCCGTCATCATCGAAAAAGCCGAAATCATCCAGGGCTAAGCCGCCCTGCACAGGCCGCCTCGTGCGGCCTTTTTCATTCTTGACACATGGCCATACACTTCATATCCGACCTGCACCTGCACCCGGGCGAGCCCTGGCTGGGGCAGCTGTTTACCCGCACGCTGGCAAGCTGGCGCGGGCAGATCGACGCCCTGTATATCCTGGGCGACCTGTTCGAGTACTGGGTAGGCGACGACGACACCGACCCTTTTGTACACGACATGCTGGCCGCCATGCGGGCATTCAGCGCCAGCACGCCGCTGTACGTGATGCGCGGCAACCGCGATTTCCTGCTCGGCCCCGGCTTTGCCGCTGCCAGTGGTGCCACCCTGCTGGACGAACCCTACCTGCTGCAGGCCTGCGGCCAACCTTATGTACTGGTACACGGCGACGGCCAATGCACGGACGACGCAGCCTACCAGCAGTTTCGTGCCATGGTGCGCCAGCCAGCCTGGCAGGCCGCCTTCCTGCACAAACCGCTGGCCGAACGCCACGCCATCGCCCAGCAGATACGCGGCATGAGCCAGGCCAAGAAGCAGGACGAAGGCCTGAACGAGATGGGCGATGTCACCCCGGCCGCCATTGATGCGCTGCTGGCGGCCCACCCCGGCGCCACGCTGATCCACGGCCATACCCACCGCCCGGCCTGCCATACACAGCAGCTAAACGGCGAAACCCGCCAGCGCTGGGTGATTGCCGACTGGTACGCCGGCCGTGGCGGCTATCTGCGCCTGGACGAACACGGCCTGAGCGCCCACCCACTCGCCCTGTAAGCCATGGTTGGCCGCACGCTGCGGCCAACCCATCCCTCTTGTTTGAGCACGCCCCCTACCCCTTGCCCGCGCTTTGCCCAAGCTGCCAGCCAGCCGTACATACCGGCCCAATATGCAGGAAAAACAGCGATAAGGGTTACCCCGCAAGGGTTTTCCCGCAAGGGGCAGCCCCAACTGACACAAGATTTGCCTGCCGCTACAGTGCGCGCCAGAAGCGGTAAAACCGGACAAGCCCCAGGGTTTATTGCCGGTGGCCGCGGCCCGACACAACAAGGAGAGCAATCATGTGGTCACACGTTTATGACCCGCTAGGCAACCCGTGGCTGTCCACGCTGGCCGCCAGCATCCCGGTAATCGTCCTCTTGGGCGCACTGGGCATTTTCCATATCAAAGCGCACATTGCCGCCCTGCTGGGCCTGGCGACCTCGCTGCTAGTCGCCGTGGCCGTATTCGGCATGCCGGGCGATATGGCGATGAGCGCCACCCTGCTGGGTGCGGCCAACGGCCTGATGCCGATTGGCTGGATCATCCTGAACGTGATCTTCTTGTATCAGCTTACCGAGCGCAAAGGCCAGTTTGCCGTACTGCGCGAGTCCATTTCCGGCATTACCACCGACCGCCGCCTGCAGCTGTTGCTGATTGCATTCTGCTTTGGCGCGTTCTTTGAAGGTGCTGGCGGCTTTGGTACCCCGGTAGCGGTGACCGGCGCCATGCTGATCGGCCTGGGCTTCTCGCCGCTGGCCGCGTCCGGCCTGTCGCTGATCGCCAACACAGCCCCGGTAGCCTACGGTGCGCTGGGTACCCCGATTACCACCCTGGCCAAGGTAACCGGCCTGGATGTGCTGCAGATTTCGGCCATGGTTGGCCGCCAGATGACCATCTTCGCCATCATCGTGCCGTTCTGGCTGCTGATTGCCTTCTGCGGCTGGCGCAACACCCTGCGCATCTGGCCAGCGGTGCTGGTAGCCGGCCTGTCGTTTGCCATCCCGCAGCTGATCGTGTCCAACACCATGGGCCCGGAACTGGTTGCCGTGATTGCCTCGGTGTGCTCCATTGCCGCCCTGGTAGGTTTCCTGAAAGTATGGAAACCGGCCGAGATCTACACCTCCACCGCCGGTACCATGGGTGGCGAAGCCGCACTGGGTGCCAAAGAAGTGGTATCCACCAGCAAGCATGGCTACAGCCGTGGCGAAGTGATTCGCGCGTGGCTGCCGTGGCTGATCCTGTCGGTTTGCGTGTTTGCCTTCGGCTCGCCGGCAGTGAAGAAAATCCTGGACGGTATTTTCACGCTGGAAATCCAGTGGCCAGGCCTGCATAACCTGATCTACAAGATGCCGCCAGTCGTGGCCGAGCCGCACCTGGAAGCCGCCATTTACAAGTTCAACCTGCTGTCCACCACCGGCACCGGCATTCTGGTAGCAGGCCTGATTTCCGCCTTCATCATGGGCTACCGCCCGTCCGAAATGGTCAAAGTGTACAAAGAGACCTTCTGGTCGCTGCGCTACTCGCTGATTACCATCGTGGCCATGCTGGCGCTGGGCTATGTCACCCGCTTCTCCGGTGTGGACATCACCCTGGGCCTGGCCTTCTCGCATACCGGCGTGTTCTACCCCTTCTTCGGCACCCTGCTGGGCTGGCTGGGCGTAGCGCTGACCGGCTCCGATACGGCGGCCAACGTACTGTTTGGCGGCCTGCAGAAAGCCTCGGCACAGCAACTGGGCTTGTCGCCCGTGCTGATGACAGCGGCCAACTCGTCTGGTGGCGTGATGGGCAAGATGATTGACGCCCAGTCCATCGTGGTGGCGTCTACCGCGACCCAGTACTACGGCAAGGAAGGCGTAATCCTGCGTTACGTGTTCTTCCACTCGCTGGCCCTGGCTTGCCTGGTGGGCCTGGTGGTATCGGCCATGGCCTACCTGCCGCCGTTCACCGCACTGGTCATCCACCCGTAAGCAATCACTAATGAATAGTGCAGGCACCAACCCCGGCCCAGGCCGGGGTTTTGTCATTTAGCCAAGTCAAATCGCACTACTCATAAGTCAAATCTAAACAGTTGATCTGCAATTTAAATACTAAATAATCAAATAGCCTGATTTGCTTCAACTTTTCTGATTTTCGTTCGATACTTATCTGGCTTGTTAATCTTCATTACAAAATCACAAGGGGGGCACACATGTCCGTACTGAAAGAATTCCGCGAATTTGCCATGCGCGGCAACGTAATCGACCTGGCAGTCGGTGTGGTGATTGGTGGTGCCTTCGGCGCTATCGTCAAGTCGCTGGTGGACGACGTGATCATGCCGCCTATCGGCCTGCTGGTCGGCAATGTCGATTTTGCCAATATGTTCATCGTGCTGAAAGAAGGCGCCAAGGCCGCGGCCCCGTACGCCTCGGTCGCGGCGGCCAAGGAAGCCGGCGCGGTGACCATGAACATCGGCCTGTTCATCAATGCGCTGGTCAGCTTTACCATCGTGGCCTTCGCCATCTTCATGCTGGTAAAAGTGATCAACCGTCTGAAGCGTGAAGAAAAAGTGGAAGAAGTCGCGGCCGAACCCACAACCAAAGAATGCCGCTACTGCCTGTCCAGCATCCCGGTAAAAGCCACGCGCTGCCCCTGCTGCACCTCGCAGCTGAACTAAGCTTACGCTGCCAGCCAGGCACAAGGCCGCCCGTGGGCGGCCTTGTGCTTTTCGGCGCGGGCACTGCACGCCCATCGGACGCCTGGCACCGCGTCTTGCGCGCCACCTCAAACCATCGCAGCCACCTGCGGCAGCAAACGCTGGCACAGCGTATCCACCACACTGCGCGGCG
Source organism: Vogesella perlucida (assembly GCF_979366545.1). Taxonomy (NCBI): domain Bacteria; kingdom Pseudomonadati; phylum Pseudomonadota; class Betaproteobacteria; order Neisseriales; family Chromobacteriaceae; genus Vogesella; species Vogesella perlucida. The sequence goes on along the minus strand of NZ_CEETRO010000002.1, from coordinate 62,155 downwards.
GCACGGCAGCGCCGGCCACCCCGCACGCTGCGCTACCACTGGCGACCGCTGCCGCCAGATGCTGAGCTGGCGTGGCCTGCGGGGTGTGCCACAGGCTGGCCAGCAAGCCGGCCATGCTGGCGTCGCCCGCGCCGACCGTATCCACCACTGCCACCGGCGGTGGTGCCAGCTGCCAGCGCTGGGCGCCCGCCCACAGCTGTGCCCCTGCCGCACCGCAGGTATACAGAATCAAGGCCTGCGGGTTCCACTGCTGTAGCGTCGCCAGCGCGGCGGCCTGATCGTGGTGGCGGAACAGCCCGGCCAGGTCTTCGTCCGATACCTTTACCACGTCGGCCAGCGCCACCATCTGGCGCAGCATGTCGTCGTAACGGGCATCCATTGCCACGCGAAAATTCGGGTCGTAAGCCAGTCGTACCCCGGCGGCCTTCAGCTGCTGCGCCTGCGCCAGTAAACGCCCCGCCAACGGCGGGCGGGCCAGGCTGATCCCGCCAAACAATGCCCAGCGCGCTGCCTGCGGCCAACCTGGCGGCAAGTTGGCCGCATCAAAATGCAGGTCGGCGCTGTGATCACCCACAAAGAAATACTGCGGTGGCTGCGTGCTGTACACCATGGCCAGCAAGGGCGAGGCGTCCACGGGCTGTATATAGCGCAGATCCAGCCCCGCCTCGGCACTGGCTAGCTGCAGCGCCTCACCAAAACAATCGCGGCTGATGGCCCCGGCAAACGCAGCCGGCAGCCCCCAGCCCGCCAGGATACGCGCCACATTCCACGGGGCACCGCCCGGGCGCGACAGCCAGCGGCCATCGGGCTGGATAATCATGTCGGTCAAGGCCTCGCCAAAACAAAGCAAGGCTGCCAAGGGCTGTGTCATTGTGTCTCCTGCATGAAAAAAACCTGCCGCAGCGCGGCAGGCCAAGACCTCATCCGGAACTGGCAGCCCAAGCTGCCATGCACAGCAGCATCAGAAGCCGATGTGCACCCCGCCAAACAGATAGCTGTCACGCTTGCCATTGTTTTTCTTGTCCGACTTGTACTCGGCAAACAGGCTGGTCTTGAAACGGCTGTCCTTGCCGGACAGATCGTAGTCGGCCCCCAGCAGGGTCACTTTGTGTTTGCCACCATTTGTGTAGCCATAGTCTTTGGTATTGATGTAACCGGCACGCACGCCAACACGCTGTGGCTTGTACTCGGCGTACACCCCCACGCTCTTTTGCGTAAGGCCTGTCACGTTCTTGGAATTGTTCAGCTCTGTGGCCAGGGTCAGGCCGGCTGCCGGCATCAGCTTGAACGCGAGCAGGGTGTCTTTCAGCGTGCCACCGGCAGCCACTTTTTGCTGGCCAAAAGACAAACGGGTGCCGAACATGCCTTGCTCGTAAGTACCACTGGCTGCCCAGGCGTCGGTCGCACGTGGCTGGGTGGTGGTCTTATCTTCACCTGGCGAGTAGCTGAACGATAGCGCCAGGCCATCCAGCTTGGGTGCCTCGTATTTGAAAGCACCGCGGCTGCTGCCACCGCCGCTGGCGATGTCGCCACGGTCCGGGCCCACGTCGTAGGCGTACAGATTGGCTTTGAAGTAGCCATCGCCATAAGCATTAATGCCACGGCCCAGTTTTACAGTACCAAACTCGCCTTGCAAGCCGACAAAGGTATCGCCATTGGCAAAATGGTCGGTGCCTTTATTATTATCCAACTTGATATCGGTATTGACTTGCAGCAGCGCTTTCAGACCATTGCCAATATCGGCGCTACCCACCACATTCAATTCTGAACCACCGTCTTCTACTGCACGGTTGCTAATACCGTTTTCTTTTTTGGATGCCATGCCGACCTCTACTTTGCCGGTGAATTTGATATCACCATCCAGGGCAAATGCGTGACCAGCCATCAGGGTGCCAGTGATCAGCAGGGCAATGTGTTTTTTATTCATGCTTGTCTCCGTTTGTGTTTATTTTCCAGCGCTTGCCGGTAAGGCTTATTTAAGACGCCAACAAACATGTAGCCAACACATTACAAAACAAACCCGCTCATTTTTTAAAACAAATTGGTTACCCGCAACAAAACATTATTCATAAATAAAACACACCATTAACAATTGAAATACAGCACATATAAATAAAGGCACCCTTCGGTGCCTTTATTCACAATCGCCCCCGGCGGCTCAGGCTGCGGCCAGGCTGGCGGCCAACCTGGGCAAGGCTTCGTCCGCCGTGTCAAACACATGCAAGCTGGCGGCGGGCAGCGCAAAGCGCAAGCTATCGCCGATGGCGGCGCTGCTACCGGCCAGTTTTACCACCAGCGGTGCGGGCGACAAGCCGGTTTCCAGGTAGGCATAGCTATGCTCGCCCAGGTGCTCCAGGTGAGTAATCCGGCCCTGCAGGCTGCCCTCGCCCACCTGCACGTGCTCGGGGCGAATGCCCACCGTCACCGTCGAGCCTGCCAGCTGGCCGCTAGCGTTCACCGCCGCGTGCAGCGTGGCCGTACCCGCCAGGCACTGCAAACCGCTGCTGCTGGCCTGGCTGACCTCGGCCGGGAAAAAGTTCATGCCTGGCGAGCCGATAAAGCTGGCCACAAAGCGGTTCTTCGGGTGATGGTACAAGTCCAGCGGGTGGCCCACCTGTGCGATGCTGGGCAGGCCTTCCTGCCCGGCCAGCGGCTTGAGCAGCACGATCTTGTCGGCCAGCGTCATGGCTTCTACCTGGTCGTGCGTCACGTACACCATGCTGGCGCTGCCCAGCTGGCGGTGCAGGCGGGCGATCTCTACCCGCGTCTTCACCCGCAGCGAGGCGTCCAGGTTGGACAGCGGCTCGTCAAACAAAAACACCTTGGGCTGGCGCACGATGGCGCGGCCAATGGCCACGCGCTGGCGCTGGCCGCCGGACAGGGCGCCCGGCTTGCGGTCCAGCAGCGCGGTAAGGTGCAGCGATTCGGCCGCGCTGCGCACGCGGCGCTCGATCTCTTCCTGGCCCAGCTTCAGGTGGCGCAGACCAAAAGCCATGTTGTCGTACACCGTCATGTGCGGGTACAGCGCATAGCTCTGGAACACCATCGCCACGTCGCGCTGAGCCGGTGGCACGTCGTTCACGCAACGGCCGTCAATATGCAGTTCGCCGCCGCTGGCGTCGTCCAGGCCGGCAATCAGGCGCAGCAAGGTGGACTTGCCGCAGCCGGACGGGCCGATGAATACGCAGAACTCGCCCGGTGCAATGGTGAGGTTGATGTCGGCCAGGATGGGGTTGCCACCAAAGCGCTTTTGAATGCCCTGCAAACGGATTTCGCTCATGATCAGCCCTCCACGGCCAGCTGGATAAAGGCAGCCGACATCGGCGCCAGTTCGATCACCTGCCCGGCAGCCTGGCTACCGTCACTGTGCAACAGCACGCGGGCACCGGCCGGTAGGGGCAGGTTGGCCGCATCGCCGCCCAGATTGAAGACACACAGCAGCACTTGGCCGTTACCGCTACGGCTAAAGCGCAGCAGGCTGTCGTCGGCCTCGCCCAGCACAAAATCGCCCCCGTGCAAGGCGGGCTGCGCCCGACGCCAGGCCAGCAGCTGCTGCCAGAACGCCAGCGGGCTGTCGGCCTGCCCCGCCTGTTGTGCCACGGCAGCATCGCGGTGCGCCGACCACAGCGGCAGCCACGGCTGCTGGCTGCCAAAGCCACCGTCGGCGCTGTTGTCCCACGCCATCGGCGTGCGGCAGCCGTCGCGGCCTTTGAACTCCGGCCACAGCACCTTTGCGTACGGGTCTTGCAGCTGTTCGTAGCGGATCTCGGCTTCCGGCCAGCCCAGCTCTTCGCCCTGGTACACGCACACCGGGCCGGGCAAGGCTAGCAGCAGCATGGCAAACACGCGCGCGCGCGCCACTTCGCTGCCGCCCAGCGCCGCCCAACGGCTCACCACGCGGATGTTGTCGTGGTTGGATAGCGCCCAGCACACGGTGGCGTCGCCGGCTTCGGCCACGTACTCCTGCAGCACGCGGTGCAGGTAGCGCGGGTGGCATTCGTCGGTGAGCAGCGTAAACACATAGGCCATGTGCAGCAGCTCGCTGCCGGCGGTGTAGTCGCGCAGTGTCTGGTACTGCAGGTCGTCGCCGATCTCGCCCACGGTGATGGCGCCAAACTCGTCGCACAGGCGGCGCAGACGGCGGATGAAGTGCAGGTTTTCCGGCTGCGTCTTGTCGTACAGGTGGCGCTGGAAGGCGTACGGGTTGCTGCGCGGCACGCCACCGGCGTAGCTGCCGGCCGGCTGCGGCGGGTTGTCGCGCAGCTGCGCGTCGTGGGTGTAGAAGTTGACGGTATCCAGCCGGAAGCCGTCCACGCCCAACTGCAGCCAGAAGCGCGCCACGTCCAGTACCGCGTCTTGTACCGCTGGCTGGTGAAAGTTGAGGTCCGGCTGGCTGGTGAGAAAGTTGTGCAGGTAATACTGGCCGCGGCGGGCGTCCCACTGCCAGGCGCTGCCGCCAAAAATGCTCAGCCAGTTAGTGGGCGGCGTGCCATCGGCGCGCGGGTCGGCCCACACGTACCAGTCGGCGCGGGCGTTGTCGCGGCTGGCGCGGCTTTCGGCAAACCACGGGTGCTGGTCGGAGGTATGGCTAAGCACCAGGTCGATCAGCACTTTCAGGCCCAGCTCATGTGCGCGGCCAACCAGTGTGCGAAAATCGTCCAGCGTGCCGAACATCGGGTCGACGTCACAGTAATCGGACACGTCGTAACCGAAATCGGCCATTGGCGAAGTAAAGAAGGGGGAAATCCAGATGGCCTCGGCGCCCAATTGCGCAATATGCGGCAGGCGGCGGGTAATACCCGGCAAATCGCCGATACCATCGCCATTACTGTCCTGGTAACTGCGTGGGTAAATCTGGTAAATAACGGTGTTTTGCCACCAGTGTTGATTATTTTGCATTCTTTTATTCCTTAGCCACGAAAATCACGAAAAGCACGAAATAACACCGGATGCGTCATGCGCAGAATAGCTGGCGATGGCCTATTTCATGCCGGCGATCAGGCAGTATTGTTTTGCTGGTCATGCACAGGCGTTTTATGGCGAAAATAACATCAGCCTTTTACTGCGCCGGCAGTCAGGCCCGATACGATCTGGCGCTGGAAAATCAGCACCAGCACAATCAGCGGCACGGTCACGATCACCGAGGCGGCCATGATGTTGCCCCATGGCAGCTCGTAGCTGCTGGCCCCGCTAATCAGCGCAATAGCCACCGGCACCGTGCGCTGCTCGCCGGACAGCGTGAAGGTGAGCGCAAACAGGAACTCGTTCCACGCCGCGATAAACGCCAGCAGCGAAGTGGCCGCCACCGCAGGCCACAGCAGTGGCAGGAAAATGCGGAAGATCACCGTCAGCACGCCGGCACCGTCCATCAGCGCCGCTTCTTCCAGCTCGCGCGGCAGCTCGCGCATGAAAGTCACCAGCACCCACACGGTAAACGGCAGGGTAAAGATCAGGTCGGACAACACCAGCGCCCACAGGCTGTCGTACAGGCCCAGCCACGAGATCAGCTCGAACAGGCCGGACAGGATGGCCACCTGCGGAAACATGGACACGCCCAGGATGGTCATCATCAGCACGCCGCGGCCGCGAAACTGCACCCGGCCCAGCGCGTAGGCCGCCAGCAGCGACACGGTCAGTGATAGCAGCACCACGCCGCCGGCCACCAGTACCGAGTTCAGCAGGTTCTGGCCGAAAGGCTGCTCGGCAAACACTGCTACGTAGTTGGCCGCACTCCACACCTTGGGCCAGAAATCGCTGGAAAACAGCGCACTGCCCTGCTTGAACGAGCTGGCAATGGCGTAGGCAAACGGATACAGCGAAAACGCCAGCACCAGCGGCAGCAGCAGGTAATACGCCAGGTCGGCGGTGTGTAATCGTTTAGGCAGCATGTCAGTGGCCCTCCATACGGCGGCGCGCCAGCGCCATGTAGCACAGGGTAATCAGCGCAATCAGCAGGAACAGCAGCGTGGCGGCGGCCGAGCCGTAACCGGCCAGCTGAAAGTCGATCAGCTGTTCGCGCACGTACACCGACATGCTCTTGGTGCTACGGCTGTTGGACGTCATCACGTAGATCAGGTCGAACACGCGCAGCGCGTCCAGCGTGCGGAAAATCATGGCCACCAGCACCGCAGGGGTAATCAGCGGCAGGGTGATGTTGACGAACACCGACCAGGTGGGCACGCCATCCACGCGGGCGGCTTCATAGCAATCGCCCGGCACCATCTGCAGCGCCGCCAGGATCAGCAGTGCCATGAAGGGCGTGGTTTTCCACACGTCCACCAGGACGATGGTGGTAAAGGCCAGGTCGGGGTCGGCGGTCCATGCCAGTGGCGCGTCGATCAGGCCGGCCGATAACAGCATGGCGTTGATCACGCCAAACTGGTCGTGCAGCATCCAGGTCCACATCTTGGCCGACACCACGGTGGGAATAGCCCACGGCACCAGCACGGCGGCGCGCAGCAGCGCCTTCAGCGGCGACGGGTGGTTCAGCATCAGCGCGATGCCCAGGCCGAACAGCGTTTCCAGCGAAACCGACAGCAGCGCGAACCACAGCGTATTGCGCACGGCGCCCCACCATTGCGGGTCGTTCAGCACGCCGGTGTCGCCCAGGTAGTTGGCCAGGCCGACAAACTGCCGCGCCGACAAATCCGACAGCTGGGCATCGGTGAAGCTCATGAAGAAAGTACGCGCCAGCGGCAGCCCGGCAATGGCAAACAGCACCAGAACCGACGGCAGCACCAGCAGCCAGGCCATGCGCTGCCGGCTGCGCTGCAGCGACGACAAGGCACCCGCTGCCGGCATGGGCGCAGTGAGGGTAGAGCTAGACATAGGGTTCTCCGCGGGGCGGGCATGGGCTGCGGCCAAGGTTGGCCGCAGGCACCCGCCACCCCGTACAGGACAGGCAGCGGCTACCGCCGGGTAGCCGCCGGGGGCTTACTTGGCGCCGCTAAAGCCTTGTGGTGCCAGGCGTTTGAGCTGTGCATCCAGCTGGGCCAGCGAGGTTTTGGCATCGCTCTTGCCGGACAGCACGTCGTGGGTGGCATTCCAGAACTGGTTGCTCACCTGGTTGTAGCGGGCGGCCGATACCGAGGACGGGCGGCCCACGGCGCTGGTGAAGGTGTTGTACAGCTCGCCAAAGAACGGGTTGGCCTTCAGCACGTCCGGGTCGCGGTACAGCGCGGCGATGGTGGGGTTGTAAGAACCGTTGATGGCGCGCATTTTCTGCACGCTGCTGCTGGTCAGGTAGGCCACCAGCTCGGCAGCCAGCTTCTGGTTCTTGGAGTATTTCGATACCGCCAGCTGCCAGCCGCCCAGGGTGGCGGCATTGCGGCCATCGGTACCGCCTTTAGGCAGCGCCACCACACCTACCTTGTCTTTCACCACGCTGTCCGGTTTTTGTGCCAGCGCCCAGGCGTAGGGCCAGTTACGCATGAACACGGCGTTACCCGCCTGGAATACGCCACGTGCTTCTTCTTCGCCGTAGTTCAGTACGGCTTTCGGGGTGATGGTGCCTACCCAGCCGGCGGCGGTGGTCAGTGCCTTCACCGCCTGCGGGTTATTGATAGTAGGCTTGCCGCTGGCCGCGTCAATGATGGTACCGCCCTTGTAGCTCACCACCCACTCCAGCGCGTCGCAGGTCAGGCCTTCGTAGGCGCGGCCCTGCCAGACGTAGCCCCACATTTTGTCGTTACCGGCTGCACGCTCGGCGTCCTGGATTTTTTTGGCGCTGGCAGTGAGCTCTTCCCAGGTTTTGGGTACCGGCTGTTTGTGTTTTTCCAGCAGGTCTTTGCGGTAGTACAGCACGCCGGCGTCGGTAAACCACGGCATGGCCAGCAGGCGGCCACCGATGGTGTTATTGCTGATGATGCCGGCAAAGTGCTGCTTTTCGGCACCATTGGTGTACGGTTTCAGGTCCAGCAGGTGGTTGGCCAGAATACCGGGCCACACCACGTCGATCTGGAACACGTCGATCTTGTCCGAGCCGCTGCCCAGAATCTGCTGGTACAGCGCCAGGCGCTCGTTGGAATCGTTCGGGGTGGATACGACTTGCACGTCGTTGCCGGTTTTCTTGCTCCACTCGGCTACCGACTGCTTGCACAGTTCCAGCTCCTGGCCTACCGCGCCGCAGGAAATCTTCAGCGGGGCGGCGTGGGCGGTGGCCGCCAGAGTCATCAGTACGGCAGCGCTCATCAGGCTGTGTTTCATCATGCGTCTCCTCGTTGTGTTGTTGGCCGCACCACTGCCAGCCTGCTGGCTGGTAGCGTGCCGTCGCCCTGCCATCTAAACGCGGAAACGTTAATGCGGCATTTCACCAACATGCCGATGCCATTAACAATTGCAATATACCCGGCCATGCGCCCTGCCCTTATGCCTTGGCCAGCAGCCGCGCCAGGTCGTCGCGGCGGTAGGGCTTGGCCAGAAAGGCCACCCCGGCGGGCCAGTCACTGCGGCGGGCGTGGTGCTCGGGCGGCAGGCCGGATGTCAGTACCACGCGCAGCGCCGGGTAGGCGGCCTGCAGCGTGCGGTACAGCCGCACACCGTCGCCGCCTTCGCCCAGCATGATGTCGGACAGCACCACATCGGCCTGGCCACCGGCGGCCAGCCAGCCCAGCAGCGCCGCCTCGCTGGCAAAGGTACTGACGCGTGCGCCCAGTGCGGCCAACTGTTGTTGTGCGGTGTCGCGTACGTCGGCGTCGTCTTCTACCAGCAGCACGTGCCTGGCCGGCAACACGGCGGGCAAAGCCGTGGCGCAGGCTAGCGGGCTGCACTGGCTAGTGCTGGCTGGCAGCTCGATGCACACGGTCGTGCCTTCGCCCTGCTGGCTGTGGATGGCCAGCTCGCCGCCGCTTTGCTTCACAAAACCATACACGATGGACAAGCCCAGGCCGCTGCCCTTGCCCTGCGCCTTGGTGGTAAAGAACGGCTCCAGTACGTGCGGCAATACCTCGGGCGGGATGCCCGGCCCATCGTCTTGCACATTGATGGCCACCCAGTCGCGGCCATCGCGCGCTATGCGGCCAACCCGCAGCTGCAGGCTGCCGCGCTCGCCCATGGCCTGCGCTGCGTTCAGCGCCAGGTTGAGGATGGCGTTTTCCAGCTGGCCACGGTCTACCTGCACCACCTGGCCTTCCGGTGCATCTACGCTGACGCGGATACCGTCGCTCACGCTGTATTCCACCAGATCCAGCATTTCGTACAGCATGTCGCCCACGTCTACCGGCTCGGTGCACAAAGGCTGACGGCGGGCAAAGGCCAGCAGGCGCCGGGTGAGCGCCGCCGCCTTGTTGGCCGCCGCGTGGGCGCGCTCCAGCCGCTGCCGTGCGTCGGCTGGCAGGTCGGGGCGCAGCTCCAGCAGCTCCAGGTTGCCCAGGATGGCAATCAGGATATTGTTGAAGTCGTGCGCCACACCGCCGGTGAGCTGGCCCAGCACTTCCATCTTTTGCATTTGTTGCAGCTGCGCTTCGGCGGCGCGGCGCGCCGACACATCGCGGCATACCGCTACCCAGCCGCCTTCCGGCATGGCGTGGCTCATGAACTCCAGCACGCGCCCGCCGGGCAGGTGCAGCTCGGCATGGCTGGCTATGCGGTGGCTATCGTCCGGCTGCGCCACGGTGTCGCCGGCGACCGCCTCCCAGCGGGTACCCGCCGGCATGGCCGCGCGCAGGGCGGTGTAGGGCATGCCGCTGTGCAGGCTATCTGCCGCCATGCCCAGCTGCGCGGGGAATTGCGGGTTCCATACCATCAGTTTGCCGTCCTCGTCGTATACCGACAGGCCGTCGTGCATACTGCGGAACACGGTTTGCAGCAGGCGGCGCTGCGCTTCAATGCCGTGCGACAGGCGCTGTTTTTCCAGCAGGTTGTCGCGAAACACCTGAAAGGCCCGCGCCAGGTCGCCAATTTCGTCGGCTTGCTCGGTAGCAGGGGTAAGCTGCTCGGTATCGCCACCAGCCAGGCGGCTCATCACGCTGGAAATCGCCTGCATGCGCTGCGCCACGCGCCGCACATAGGCTGCGGCCAACATGGCAACCGCCACGCCGATGGCGGCCAGCAGCAAGGCGCTACTGCTGCCGGAGCGGATCTCGGTAGCCATCTGGCCACTGCGGTCATCGGCCTGCTGGCGTATAGCCTGCACATAGTTGGCCGTACGGCGGCTCAGGTGCTCGGCATTGCTGCGGTACAGCTGCAGCAGCACGGCAATGCGCTCGCCACTTTCGGTCAGCTGGCGTTGCTGCTCGAACAGGTTTTGTGGTGCCTGCGCCATCACCTCCAGCTCCACCACCAGCCAGTCTGGCAGCTGGGCGGTTTCGCCACGGCGCGCCATGGCCAGCATCAGCGCTTCGGCGCTGGCCTCCAGCTCGCCCAGGCGGGCGCGGTCGCGCGATAGCGGCACGGCCAGCAGGGTTTGCCACAGCGGAATCAGCGTGGGTGCACGCCGTGCCTGGGCGGCGTGCTGGGCAGCCAACCTGCTGCCCAGCTCGTCCAGCCGCGCCATGTAGGCATTCAGGATCTGCTGGCTGCGCCGGCGCTGGGCCGACAGCAGCAAGAGCTGTGACAGGTCGCGCTCGGCGCCTTCCAGCATGCTGCTCACCGCCAGTTGACGGTCGGCCTCGGGCGGCAGGTTGAGCGAGAGCAGGCGGATTTCGCGGGTGAGCGCCTGCAAGCGGTTGATGTCGCGCGACAGGGTTTCCGGCGCGTAACTATCGGCCAGCGACGGGGCAATGGCGGCGATCTGCGATACCTTTTCGGCCAGCTCCAGCACACGGGCCAGCTCCGGCATGACCTGCTCGCGAAAGCCGGTGAGGGTGTCCAGCGTGTTGCGCATGGCGCTGATACTGACCACGATCACCACCAGCATCAGCACAAACAGCAGCACAAAGGCTGCCTGCAGCCGGGCGCGTATCGGCTGGGCACGCAGCTGTTGCAGCAGGGCGGGAATCATGCGGCCTGGGTTTTACTGACGCTGGCGCGAAACACATAACCGGCACCGCGCTCGGTGCAGATAAGCTCGGGCAGGCGCGGGTTGGGTTCGATCTTGCGACGCAAGCGCAGTATCAGCACATCGATGGTGCGGTCGTATACCTCGGTGTCCAGGCCACGGGTTTGTTCCAGCAGCTGCTCGCGGCTCCACACCCGGCCTGGGTGGCGCACCAATGCGGCCAACAATGCGTATTCGCCTTGCGTGAGCTGGCACGGCTCGCCGCCACGGCTATGGCGCAACTCGCGCGCGGTGGCGTCTAGCACCCAGCCGTGAAAGCAGTAGCATTCGTGCGACTCGCCCGGCTTGCGCAGCATCGGCAGTGACAGCTCGGTGGCACGGCGCAACGCGGCGCGCACGCGGGCCAGGAACTCGCGGCCGGAAAACGGTTTGGTCAGGTAGTCGTCGGCGGCCAGCTCCAGCCCCAGCACACGGTCGGTTTCGTCGCCCTTGCCGCTCATCATGATGATGGGCACAGCCGACTGCGCACGCAGGGTGCGCGCCAGCTGCAGGCCGTCTTCGCCTTTTAGCCGCAGGTCCAGCACCACCAGCGCAAAAGCCTGCTGCTGCAGCGCGGCCTGCATCTCGCGGCCATTGGCAGCGCCCACTACCGCGTAGCCACAGTCCTGCAGCAGCGCGGCCAGCCAGTCGCGGATATCGGCCTCGTCATCCACGATCAGCACGGCATGCTTGTCGTCCATTATTGTCTCCCTGTTTTTTACCATCAGGTTTAACAGAAAGCTGTGTGGCGTGTGTTTCAATTATTTCAAATCGAAGGCAATAAAAAACCCCGCGTGCAGTGGCAGGCAGGGTCATGGGCAAGGTTGGCCGCACGCGGCGGCCAACCCGGTTTAGCTGGCGCTGGCGTCGCCGGCGATTTGCGACTGCTGGTAGTTGGCCAGGCCGACCAGACCGATCAGCTTGATCTGCTGTTCCAGCCAGTGGGCGTGGTCGTTTTCGGTTTCTTCCAGCAGCACCATCAGCTGCTCGCGGGTGATGTAGTCGCGCTCTTGCTCACAGACGGCGATCACGTCTTTCAGCGCAGCGGCGACACGGTATTCTACGTCCAGGTCGCTTTGCAGCATGGACGGCACGTCGTCACCGATAACAATCGGCACGCGCTTGGCCACGTTGGGCTTGCCACCCAGGAACAGGATACGGGCAATCAGCGTGCGGGCGTGTTCCAGCTCGTCTTCGCGCTCGTGGTCGATACGGGCAAACAGCTTGTTCAGGCCCCAGTCTTTATACATTTCGGCGTGTACAAAATACTGGTCGGCGGCGGACAGTTCTTCTGCCAGCAGGTCGTTAAGCAGCGCAATGATTTTTGGATGGCCTTGCATGGTGTGTGCCCCTGTAATGCTGGTAATGACGTTAACAGCCGGATTCTAGTACAGGCCAGCGGGGCTGTCATGGTACATTTTTGCGAATAATTCGCAATAATATTATTTTTAGCACCATCAATATGCCGCAATCGGGCATTAAATATCAAAAAACACACAAATCATGCACTTAAAACAAGATACATAGCATAGCTGCACCGAATCCGGCCACAGCCAGGCCACGCCATGGCAAAGTAGCGCCTGCGCCTGTGTACCAGTAAAATCCTGCCAACTGAAAGCCAGCCTGAAAGAGAACAGTACGATGACCATCAAATCCGACAAATGGATTCGCCGCATGGCAGAACAACACGGCATGATCGAGCCGTTTGTTCACGACCAGATCAAGAACGTCAACGGCGAAAAGGTGATCTCGTTCGGCACCTCCAGCTACGGCTACGATATCCGCTGCGCGGATGAATTCAAGGTGTTTACCAATATCAACAGCACTATTGTTGACCCGAAAAACTTCGACCCGGATTCGTTTGTAGAAGTGTCCGGCAAGGGCTACTGCATTATTCCGCCCAACAGCTTTGCACTGGCACGCACGGTGGAGTACTTCCGCATCCCGCGCTCGGTGCTGACCGTGTGCCTGGGCAAATCCACCTATGCCCGCTGCGGCATTATCGTGAACGTGACCCCGTTCGAGCCGGAATGGGAAGGCTACGTCACGCTGGAGTTTTCCAACACCACCCCGCTGCCCGCCAAAATCTACGCCAACGAAGGCGTGGCGCAGGTACTGTTTTTCGAATCGGACGAGATCTGCGATGTGTCCTACAAAGACCGTGCCGGCAAATACATGGGCCAGGTAGGCGTTACCCTGCCCCGCCCTTGAGCGGCAAGCTGCGCTCACACAACGCGGCTCTGGCCGCGTTTTTGTTTTGGATCAAAGCTCGCATTTTGTCGCGACTGGTCTAGGATGAAATCAGGGTGTGCTGATACAGCCACCCTGGGCACAGCAAGCCGTTTCTTATGAGCGTTGTGGTTCCCCCTTGCCGCTTCGCTCTTTTTTTGTCCATTTTAGTTGTGTACAATTAAATTTTTCGCAATCAAATATCGCCATGTCTATCTATCAATACCGCGTACCCGCCCTGCTGGGCGGTGAAATCAATCTGGCCAACTACCAAGGCCAGGTCATGCTGCTGGTGAATACCGCCAGCGCGTGCGGCTTTACCTATCAATACGAAGGGCTGGAAGCGCTACACCGCGAGCTGGGTGACAAAGGCCTGGCGGTGATCGGTTTCCCCTGCAACCAGTTTGGCCAGCAGGAACCCGGCGGCGCCGAAGCCATCGGCAGCTTTTGCCAGAAAAACTACGGCGTGAGCTTTACCATGGCAGCCAAGATCGACGTAAATGGCGCGCAAGCCCACCCGCTATGGCAGCACCTGAAACAGCAGAAAGCCGGCATCCTGGGCACCCGTGGCATTAAATGGAACTTCACCAAGTTTCTGGTCAATCGCCAAGGCCAGGTCGTGGGCCGCTTTGGCCCGCGCACCAAGCCCGAAGCCCTGCGCGCGCAGATCGAGGCGCTGCTGTGAACCCGGCTCTGCTGCTGGACAGCCAGCTGTGCTTTGCGCTGTATACCGCCAGCCGCAGCATGACCCAGGCCTACCAGCCGCTGCTGGGCGAGCTGGGGCTAACCTACCCGCAATATCTGGTCATGCTGGTGCTGTGGGAGGAAGACGGTGTCACGGTAAAACGGCTGGGCGAGCGCTTGCTGCTGGATTCGGGCACGCTCACGCCGCTGCTGAAACGGCTGGAGACGGCTGGCCTGCTGGTACGCCAGCGTGCCAGCGAAGACGAACGGCGGGTAGAGGTGTGGCTCAGCCCAGCCGGCAAGGCGCTGGAAACCCAGGCCGCCGCCGTGCCCCAGGCCATGCGCTGCCGGTACGGCGCCGAGGGGCGCGAGGCCGAGTCGGCCATGCTGCGGCAAACCCTGCAGCAACTGACCAAGCTACTGCAGGGCAAGCAGGATCAAGACTAGATGAGACTAGATGGCTTCGCTGGCCGCCTGGCACGGGCTGTCCAGTGCCTCGCGCGCCAGCCTGGCCAGCGCATCCAGATCTTCGTCCAGATGCTGCTGCATATGGCGCAGGGCGCCAGCCAGAATCGCGGAGGCCAGCAAGGCTTCGTCACACTGGAATACCTGGGCCATGGCGCGCAGCTGGCTGCAGGTCTGGTGGTTCAGCGGCAGAACCAGCTGGCGTACCGGGTCTACCGACAGTAGCTGGCCCAGGTCGCGGCCTTCGGCCTGGTGGCGCTCCAGCTGGGCGATAAAGTCGTGCAGCGTATCGTTCATGTGTCACCTCTGCTTTACGGGTGGAATACCCATTTCAGCATGGCACACACGTTGCGCATTCCCAGTGCAATAGCGATAAAAAATGATCGCCATCAAGTGCTTAGCTCAAGCACTAGCTGCCTTCGTGCAGGTCGCCATCCACATAACGCCAGGCACCGTCTTCACGGCAAAAGCGGCTGGTTTCGTGCAGGCGGTAGGCCCGCCCGCCCACCTTGTAGCGCGCCACAAATTCCACCGTCCCCGCCTCATCACCCGCCTGGCCAGCCGCTGCGGCCAACACTTGCAGGCCCAGCCATTTCACCCCGTCGTCACCGGACAGGTCCAGGCTGGCCGGCCGGGTGCCTTGTGCCCAGGTTTGCAGCAGATAAGGTTCCAGCCGCAGTACGAAGGCGCTATAGCGCGAACGCATCAGCTGCACCGCCTCGGCAGGTAGCGCACCGGCGTGGTAGCGGCCGCAGCACTGCTCGTAAGGTAAAGGTTGGCCGCAGTGGCAGCCGCTGACAGTGCGGTTTTTTTTCATGGTGTTGCCCCCAGTGGCGGCAGGCCGTAAAGCTTGAACAAGAAATGGGCAAAGGCAGGCTGGGCGGGCTTGTCCAGCAAGGCAGGCCAGCGCCGCTGCCACAGCTGCAGGCGGTCTTCCATCAGCTTTTGCGCACGGGCGCTGTCGATCTGGCCGGCATCGCGCTGCTGGGCGATACGGCGATAGGTACGAAACAGGTCGTCGTCTACCGCGTTGCGGCCCACTTGCTGCTGGCGCAGCGCATCCAGCCGGTCGGCCACCTGCACGCGTGTCAGCTCGCCTTTTGCCACACGCGGTGCCAGCTGCTGTGCTTCGCGCATCAGGCTATCCGCCGCGCGGGACGTACCCAGCTCCGGCAGGGCGGCGCAGCCGGCCAGCCACACCAGTGACAGGAAAAGAATCAGTTTTTTCATGGCGGTGATTGTAATACCGGCAAGGCCCTAAGCTGTCGATAAATGCAAAACCCCGCCACACGGGCGGGGTTGCGGGTGAATGCCAAGTGGGCAATCAGTCGGCCAGATGCTGGAACAGCGGGGTGGACAGGTAACGCTCGCCAAACGATGGAATCACCACCACGATCAGTTTGCCGGCGTTTTCCGGGCGCTTGGCCAGCTGCAAGGCGGCCCAAACGGCAGCACCGGACGAAATACCCACCAGTACGCCTTCTTGTGTGGCCACATTGCGCGCGGTTTCAAAGGCGTCGTCGTTGGCGACGCGGATGATTTCGTCGTAGATGCCGGTGTTCAGGATGGGGGGCACAAAGCCGGCACCAATCCCCTGAATCGGGTGCGGGCCTTTGGCACCGCCAGACAGCACCGGTGAGGCATCCGGCTCTACCGCCACGACCTGCACGCCGGGTTTGCGTTCTTTCAGCACCTCGCCCACACCGGTAATGGTACCGCCGGTGCCCACGCCGGCCACCAGGATATCGATCTGGCCGTCGGTATCGCGCCAGATTTCTTCGGCGGTGGTGTTGCGGTGGATCTCGGGGTTGGCCGGGTTTTCAAACTGCTGCGGCAGGAAGTGGGTATCCGGGTTGGCCGCCACGATCTCGCGCGCCTTGGCAATGGCACCACCCATGCCGTCCGGGCCGGGGGTAAGCACCAGCTCGGCACCATAGGCGCGCAGCAGCTGGCGGCGTTCGCGGCTCATGGTTTCCGGCATGGTGATGATCAGCTTGTAGCCGCGTGCAGCGCACACCATGGCCAGGCCGATGCCGGTATTACCCGAGGTAGGCTCGACAATCACTGTACCAGGGCCGATCTTGCCATCCCGCTCTGCCGCCTCGATCATCGCCACGGCAATACGGTCTTTTACGCTGTGGCCCGGGTTGAAGAACTCCAGCTTGGCCACCACAGTGGCGCCAGCGCCCTCGGTAACGCGGTTCAGGCGCACCAGCGGGGTGTTACCGATAAGGTCGGTGACGGAAGAGGCAATACGCATTGTTTATTCTCCTGTTGAGCGCACGGCGCAGGCCGTTATGCTGGGCAATTCTATACAGCCCCAGCCGGGCTGACTAATACCGTTTTTTGCTAAGTTTCGCACGCTTGTCTATATCAGACCGTTACGAGATACCGGGCATCACGCGGCAGCCAGCCTGCCAGACACTATCGTCAAACGCCACCAGTACAATGCGCTGCAGGCTATGCGCAGGTGCGGCGGCCAACCATTGGCTGATGGCCTGCCAGGCAACGTGCATGGCGGCCAGCGCCGGATAGCTGCCACCGCTAATCGCGGGGAAGCCCAACGAGCTCACGCCGCGTGCGGCGGCCTCGTCCAGACAGTGGCGATAGCACGACGCCAGTACCTCGTCCTCGCCCTCGTCGCCGCCACGCCATACCGGGCCAACCGTATGCAGCACAAAACGCGCCGGCAACTGAAAGCCGGGTGTGACCCGCACCTGCCCTGCCGGGCAAAAGCCCAGCGCCAGGCAAGCCTGCAGCAGGCCGGGGCCGGCTGCGCGGTGGATGGCACCATCCACGCCACCACCGGCGCCACGCAGGCCAGGGTTGGCCGCATTGACAATGGCGTCTACCTGCAGCCGGGTGATATCCCCACGCCACAGCTCGATGGTGACACCGTGTTGCCGGGTGAGCATACGCATCCTTTCCTGGCTGCCCAAGCGGCAGCAAACACAAAAACAAAACCCCTCAAGCACAGGCTGGAGGGGTTGGGTAAACAGGCGCGGGGTTTATTCCGCGGCAGATTCTGCGGCCGGGGTGTCTACCTGGGCAACTGCCTCGGGGGCGGCTGCAAGGGCAGCAGCGTCAGCCTTGGCCGGGCGTGGCTGGGCCATGCGCTCGGCGGCGGCTTTTTCTTCCGGGCTCACCACGCCTACCGGCTTCATGGCGAGGTCAAAGCGCTTGCCACCCCGCGCCAGCGACTTGATATAGCGCTGACGGCGGCAGTGGTTGGCCAGCACGCGGGCGACCAGCTGCGCATCAAACTGCGGCAGCGCGGCAATCAGCGCCTCGTGAATGCCCAATGCCAGCGGCAGGAAACGCTTGAATACGTCGTATTTGGCGTAAACGTGAGCGGCAATCATCTCGGTCTGGCTTTTTTTGCTCAGACTCTGTACTGCCGTCTTCAGTGCGGCACCCAGTGCCGTTTCATTATTGGATTTCATTGCATTTTTCATGGTTCAAGTCACTGGGCAAAACACGTTTGCGCGCAGTCCTTTCAAAAACAAGACACTAGGACAGCGACGCCATCCGGCAAAAAGGGGGCTATCTTAATGCAGCTGCGGCACAGATGCCAGCAACAATACACCCGGCTGCCGTTTTACCAGCAGTTGGCCGCACTATACCCGCTGTACGTGGTGCTGACACCTTTACTGCCCGTGCTGCTGAGCGTGAGGATATTGCACTTGTCGGTATTCTGCCCCGCTTTGCTTTGCGGGGTGGCGTTCAGGGTATAGCTGGCGGCAGGATTGGGCGCCGTAATGCTGATGCTGTAAAAGCCGTTTTCGGTGACACCGCTGCCGCTCAGCCCCATCACTGTCCCCAACGAGGCAATGGTGGTGCTGTACCGGTTATTGACCGAATAGAAGCGCTCCTGCGCCAGGGCGACCGCAGCCAGCGCGGTTTTGGCCTCGGTACGGTTGGAACGCACAACATAATCACGGTACATCGGCATGGCAATAGCGGACAGAATGCCGACAATGGCCACCACAATCACCAGCTCGATCAAGGTAAAACCCTGGTTGTTCTTCATTTTCTCTCCATCAGGCACGGCCACAACGGCCTGCCTTTGCATGCTGAAAGCAGCTTGTGGCCCGCTACTCTTCTACCGAAACAACGGCTTCCAGTGCGGTGACCGAGTCGTTTCGTACGCCCGTACCACTAGCCACAATGCGGTAATACACCCGGCCTGCCGATGCCGTACAGTTGTTGACGCAGCCGATGGTATAGCTGGCAGAAGCCCCCGCCAGCGATGACACCACACCACGTGCCGGCAGCGAGTTGGACGCGGTAATGCTAGCCAGATCATCCACCGTGGTCAGATAAATTTCGCCTTCCCGCAGCGCGGCTTCAGCCGCCAGAAACGAGACGTTCTTTTCGCGCAGGTTGCCCGAAATCTTTTCTTGCACAATGGCGCTTTTAGTCACGGCAAAGCCCAGCAGGCCCAGCACCAGCAGGAACACCATCACCACCAGCAGGGAAAAGCCCTGCTGCATTGCTACCCTGCTCATGGGATATTCCTCAGATAAACCGAAGACCGGAACACTTTCGCAATTGCCCGGTTGGGCGGGGTATAGGCATTCCCGTCGCAGTCTGCTGCAATCGTCTGGCTTACCGGGCTGACATTGTTCTCCAGCGATTGCACCAGCAGACAGAATCTGACAGCGTATACCGCGGAAGCCGGTGCATTCTGTACATACTGGTCAGCAATGCGGTCCAGCGGGTTCACGCTATCTTGCCCGTACGCCAGGCGAAACTGCACCACGCCAGGCACCACTTCTCCACCCTGGCACCACAGGCTGGTACCGCTGGCATGAATCCGGGCAGTAGAAGAAGCGTTAGCAGCAATACCTCGGCCCTGGCAATCCACCAGGCTGCCATCATCAGCACCGCTGTAACGCACTTGCACCACAGCAGACGTTCCCAGCAATACTTGCCCCGCCGCCATCGCCAGATCCGTACCACTGGCGTTTTGCGGAACAAACACGCTATTGAAATCCTTAGTGGCCACATCCACCGCGCCAATATACCCCGCCTGGCGCAGCTGCTGCGCCAGCCAGGAGGTAGCAAAACGGCCACGCTCCTGAATATCAGCCTGCGCTTGCTGGGTACGGTAAGTCATCTTGTTGGCCACAAAAAACTGCGCTGCCACCAGAATCAGAAAGAGCGACAGTGCCAGCGACAGCATCAGCTCGATAATAGTCAGACCGGCTTGTTTGTGTTTCATGATACTCACCGGAATGTGTAACTGATGCTGGCAACCGTCGCCGAGGCACGCAGCTCTTGCCATGTTAGCGATACCTGCAAGGAACAGGGCTGGCTGGCCGCACCAGCAGCCAGCGAAAAATTGCAGTTGGCCGCCGTGATGCCGCTGGCCACCGCGCCATTGCGTAGCAAATTCAGTGCCCAGGTACCCTGCGGCAGCGTGCCGGATGCATCGGTTACCCACTGCGTCATCGAAGCCACGTCAGCATTCACGATGGCAGTCTGGCTGGCATTGGTCACCTTGGCGCACTCGGCCGCCCGGTCGGTCAGCGCGGTATTGGATGCTTGCTGCAGATAGCAGGCCACCACCGGCGCCAGGATATACACGCTATTGTCTTCGTCGTAACGGTAGATGCTGTCCCCGGTATTGGTACGCATGCGCTCAGAAAAAGCCACAGCAAACTCGCTGGCTGCGGTACGCAAATACGCGGCGTTGGTCGCTTGCAAGGCATTGGTCTGCAATGCCGAAATAGCCAGCAGGCCAAAACCGATGATGACCACTGACACCAGCAGTTCGACAAAGGCAAAACCGTGCATGCGAAGAGGTTTGTTCATTAATTCGTCACCCTGATGGTACCGTAGGGTGCCACCGTGACGCTGGCAGACACCGTATTATCGCTATTACTGAAGGTGATGAGCTGGTTGTTCGGCACGCGGGCGTTAGTTGCGGTACTTTTTACCTGGCCGCTGGGCGCAAAGCGCAGACCAGCCAAGCCGCTGGAGGCATTGGCGCCCGCCTCGGCCTGATGCACTTTCAGCACGGTGCCGTTAGACGCGCCACCCTGCACGATGGTGATCCAGTTTTTATTCCAGTCAGAGGCGGCGCCACAAGCCGTAGCCGTACTGGAAGACGCGGCGCACACGCTGACATCAAAACCGCGCCGTATCGCCTCCGAGCGGGCATTATTGAGGTCGGCCGCCAGCGCATAAGCAAACGACTGTACTTTGTTCTGCGCCACAAAGCGCGAATACGCCGGCACGGCGTACGCCATCACGATGGCGATGATCGCTACCGTGATGACTAGCTCTACCAGCGTAAAACCCCGTTCCTGCCTCATGGCTGCCTTACCCGACACTGCACGACACTACCTTCAAAATAGCCCATCAGACCCCTGACTCGGCGCGCACTTTTACAGAAAAACCTTGCAACAAAAGCAAGCGTACCGCAGCGCACTCTATCGATACAAACATATTTCTCGTGTTTGCTTATAGCTGTTAAAAGCCAAGCCCTATTTTAAACCAGGCTAGTCTACTGGCGCGCAAGGCAGGCTTTTGTTTTATCGACACGGCAGCATGCGCCTTGAGCAGCCTTCAGGACAGCTGCCGTGCGCTCAGCTCGGCCAGACGGTGCAGGCCACGCTCATAGGCGTCGCTCCACGGGTAGCAACACGATAGCCGCACACAGTTGCGGTAGCGCCCGCGCGGCGAATACAACGCCCCCGGTACCAGCAGCATTTTTTCGGCATAGGCTGCTCGCGACAAGGCCAGTGAGTCAACCTCGCCAGGCAGCTCTACCCACAGCAAACACCCGCCCGATGGCGAGGTGGCACGCGTCCCAGCGGGAAAAACCTGCGCCACCACGTCCTGCAAACGCGACATCTGCGCCTGGTAGTGACGGCGCAAAAAGCGCAGGTGCTGGTCATAGGCGCCATCTTGCAGGTAGACGCCCAGGGTTTCCTCCAGCAGGCGCGGCTGGGAAAGCGACGAAGCAAACTTCAGCCGCGTCAGCTCGCGCCGGTAGCGGCCTGGGGCAATCCAGCCCACGCGAAAGCCGGGGGCCAGCGTTTTATTGAAGCTGCCGCACAGCAGCACATAACCATCGGTATCGAACGCTTTCACCGCATCCGGCGTTACCTGGCCGTAGAACAGGTCGGCATGCGGGCAGTCCTCGATCAGTGGTACACGGTAGCGGTTGACCAGTGCGGCCAACCTTTGCTTGTTCTCCAGCGGCATGGTGGCACCCAGCGGGTTGTGCACCGTGGGCATGGCCACAATGGCATTGAGCCGCTTTTCTTCCAGCAGCAATTCCAGCGCGTCCAGCGACAACCCGCTAGTGGGGTGGGTAGGGATTTCGATCACATTCACGCCCAGGCTCTTCAGCAGGGGTAGCAGCAAAAAGTAGGTTGGCGATTCCAGCCCGATGGTGTCGCCGTGCTTGCACACTGTCCGCAGCGCCAGCTGCAGTGCCTCGGTACAGCCATTGGTGGTAACGATGTCGTCTGCCCCCAGCACCACCCCCCAGGCCAGTGCACGCCGTGCCACCTGCTCGCGCAGGGGGTGCGAACCGGGCGGGTAACTGTAATCGGTCGCCAGTGTCGGCTGCTCGCGCGTGAGCTTGTGCAGGATGTGCTTAAGCCGCGTGGTGGGATAAAAATCACTGCCGCGTGGCGAGGCCATGGACAGATCCAGGTAGCCCGGCTGTTGCTGTGCGGCCAACACCAGTTCGATGTTATCCAGCACCTCGTCACCGGTGGCCACGGTACCGCTTTGCCGGCTCATGTGGGGTAAGGGCAGGCGTGTTTGCGCCCGCACATAAAAACCGGACTGCGGCCGCGCCTCCACCAGGCCACGTTCTTCCAGTAGCCGGTAGGCCGACAAAATGGTGGCCGGGCTCAGCTGGTACTGGGCGCAGGCCTTGCGTACCGATGGCATTTTTTCGCCAGGGCGCAGCACGCCACGCTGCATCAGGGCAGTCCATTCGTTGACCAGCTGCATATAACGTAATTCTTGTGCCATCGGGTTCCACCAGTACAGTTGCCGCCACGCTTGATAGTAACAGTTTCATCAAGACCAAACTGTTACGGTTTCAAAAGTGATTTTCTGAATCTGTTATTGTAAATGGCTTCCGCCTATCATGCAGCGCATCCTTGCCACCCTTGCTGCGCCTGCACATGAATACCGTTGCCTTGCTGATTTACCTGTCCGTGATGGCCCTCACGCCGGGGCCGAATAACCTGATTCTGGCCGCCAGCGGGCTGAACCACGGCTTTGGCCGCACCCTGCCCTCACTGCTGGGCATTTCTACCGGCCTGGCCCTGCAGGCCGCCATCATCATTCTGTTCATGAGCGAGCTGGCACCGCTGCTTAGCAGCCTGAAACCCGCACTGACGCTGGCTGGCTGTGCCTATCTGCTGTACCTGGCGTGGCAGATGAAACAGGCTGGCACACTGGGCAGCCACGATGACGAGGTACAACCGATGAGCTTCATGGGTGGCATCTGGTTCCAGTGGCTCAACCCCAAAAGCTGGATGATGAGCCTGAATATGGGCATGGTGTTTTTGCCGCAAGACATGCCCGCCGGGCAGGCTGCCGTGCTGTTTTTTGTGCTGGTCTTTATCACCATGATGCCGTGCATCAGCGTATGGGCTGGCGCCGGCGTGGCACTGCAGCGGCTATTGAATACGCCACGCCGCATGGCATGGTTCAACAGCACCATGGCCACCACACTGGCCGGTACGGCACTGTGGCTGCTGCTGGACAACCTGCCCGCCAGCCGCCTGGCGGCCCTGCCCTTTAGCGCCTGAGCCCCGCCGGCAAGCCATACAGCCACATGGCACGGGGTGGTTTTATCGCACAGGCGGTTTGCCCGCCCTTTCGCTGGCAACGTACAATGGCGGTTTTACGATTTCGCAGGCGTAGACCATGATCCGCACCCGTTTTGCCCCTAGCCCCACCGGTTTCCTGCACATCGGCGGCGTGCGCACGGCACTGTTCTCCTGGGCGTTTGCCCGCAAGCAAGGCGGCACTTTTGTGCTGCGCATCGAAGACACCGACCTGGAGCGCTCCACACCGGAATCGGTCAAAGCCATCATGGATGGCATGCACTGGGTCGGCCTGGACTACGACGAAGGCCCGTTCTACCAGACCCACCGCTTCGACCGTTACAAAGAAGTGATCCAGCAACTGCTGGCCAGTGGTCATGCCTACTACTGCTACTGCAGCAAGGAAGAGCTGGAAACCCTGCGCGCCGAGCAAGAAGCCCGTGGCGAAAAACCGCGCTACGACCGCCGCTGGCGCCCGGAGGCAGGCAAGACCCTGCCGCAACCACCAGCAGACGTGCAGCCCGTGGTGCGTTTCAAAACCCCGCTGGACGGTTCGGTAGCGTGGGAAGACGCGGTAAAAGGCCGCATCGAGATCAATAACGAAGAGCTGGACGACCTGATCATCGCCCGCCCGGACGGAAGCCCCACCTACAACTTCTGCGTGGTGGTAGACGACTGGGACATGAACATCACCCACGTTATCCGCGGCGACGACCATGTGAACAACACCCCTCGCCAGATCAACATCCTGCTGGCGCTGGGTGCTCCGCTGCCGGTATACGGCCATCTGCCGATGATCCTCAACGAGGACGGCCAGAAGATGTCCAAGCGCCGCGACGCGGTAAGCGTGGTGGACTACGCCGCCAAGGGCATTCTTCCCGAAGCGCTGCTGAACTACCTGGCACGCCTGGGCTGGGGCCATGGTGACGAAGAGTTCTTCAATATGGAACAGTTCGTAGAATGGTTTAGCCTGGAAGCCGTCAGCCCGTCGGCCAGCCGCTTCAACAACGAAAAATTCCTGTGGCTGAACGCACAGCACATCAAAGCTGCCGACAACCAGCGCCTGGCCGGCCTGATTGCCGACCGCCTGACTGCGGCCAACGTAGACACCAGCAATGGCCCGGCGCTGGCCGACGTGATTGCCCTGGTAAAAGAGCGCGTGCAAGACCTGAACGCGCTGGCGCGCGAAGTGGATTACTTCTACAGCAAGCGCACGCCACAGGCCGAAGACGTGGAAAAACACCTGTCCGCCGACAGCCTGGCACGCATGCAGCGCTTTGCCGAGCGCCTGGCCGGCCTGGACAGCTGGACAGCTGAAAGCATCCACGGTCTGTTCAAGCCATTCTGCGCCGACGAAGGCATCAAGATGGGCCAGCTGGGCATGCCACTGCGCGTACTGGTATGCGGCACCACCCAGACACCATCGGTAGATGCGGTGCTGGCACTGATTGGCCAGCAGGAAGTACTGCGCCGCATCCGCGGCTAAGCGCCACACCCTGCCCCATACGGCAAACCCCTCTTCGCCCAGTGCGAGAGGGGTTTTCTTTTATGCGGCCAACGCTGGCTGACACGCTCGATTTCACTACGTTTCTTATTCAATCGATACGTAGTACCAAAATACCAACAGGCTAATTTATTGAAATACAACCTGTGGGAAGTTGTTGTTTTATCTAGATTACCGCCAGCACGCACAATCCAATCAAGACGAGCCCTGCGCTAGCTGCCCTAGCCCAGCCAAGGCCCCCCCACACACCAGAGCAACCACGTACGGACAAGGAGGCAAGCCATGAACATCACACGCATCTGCATGGCGCTTGGCCTGCCTGTCTGCTTGTCACCCGCCCTGGCGCTAGCCATGACGGTTAATCCCGCCATTACCCTGGCCACACTTGAATACCCGCCGTTTTGCGACAGCCAGAAACCGGGCGGTGGTGCCTTGGTGAGCATTGTGCGGGAAGCATTTGCCCAGGAAGACATCCCCGTCAACGTAGTTGTCATGCCATGGCAGCGTGTGATGTCGCTTAGCCAGCATGGCCGTTTTGACGGCGTCATCGGTGTATGGCAAACAGACCTGAAAAGCATGCGGCTAAAAGCCGGTAACCCGGTGTTCCGCAGCCTGATCGGCGTTTATGTCGTACAGGGGGCCGCACCACTCCCCCTGGCCAGCAGCTGGCTAGGCGGCAAGCTTGCCGGCACCGTAGCGGGCTACCACTATCCGGCGAGCGTGCTGGCCTTGAACATGGTACTGGACAGCACGCGGGACGACGAAACCAACCTGCGCAAACTGCAGCAGCAGCGCGTACAGCTGGCCATCACCGAAAAAGCAGTAGGCGATGCCCTGATACGCTCGGGCAAACTGCCAAGCAGACCAAGACTGGCGTGGGGTGATCTGGTACTGGCGCAGGAAACACTCTCCGTCGGCTTTGTCACCAGCAGCATGCAGCCATACTTGCTCAGTGCGTTCAACAAGGGGCTATGGAAACTGCACCAGAGCGGGCGCTACCGCCAGATCGTGCTAGCGCACCAGCTACAGGAGTTTGCCGTGCCGGCACAGGCACCATGAAAAAAGCCTGCTCGAAAGCAGGCTTTTGCAATGTGGTCGGGGTGAGAGGATTCGAACCTCCGGCCTCTACGTCCCGAACGTAGCGCTCTACCAGGCTAAGCTACACCCCGAGGAAGGACGGATCTGTCAGGATAAATGCTGGTCGGGGTGAGAGGATTCGAACCTCCGGCCTCTACGTCCCGAACGTAGCGCTCTACCAGGCTAAGCTACACCCCGCGAACCATTCATTCATCCTGAAACTGACAGTTTGCCGCTGTTTTGCGTTACAATCTGCCGATCTCAGAGGACAAAGATTATCTATCAATTATGTGGTTTAAGCAACTGTCTTTCTTTCGGCTGGACGAGAATTTCCTTATCGATAGCGACAAGCTGGCCGATCAGCTAGCGCGCCGCCCCTTCCAGCGCTGTAGCGGCCTGGACTGGTTCAGCGAAGGCTGGGTTGCCCCGGCCAGCCACCTGGACAGCCCGCTGCACCAGGCACGCGGCTACCAGATGCTGACCCTGCGCCGCGAAGACAAAGTCCTGCCGGCCGGTGTGATCCGCGACCACCTGGACAGCAAGCTGGCCGAGATCGAAGCGGCCGAGCTGCGCAAGGTTGGCCGCAAGGAAAAGCTGGCGCTGAAAGAACAGATCACCGACGACCTGCTGCCACGCGCCTTTACCCGCTCCGGCCGTACCACCGCCTATATCGACAGCCAGCGCGGCTGGCTGATGGTAGACAGCGGCACCGCCAGCAAAGCAGAAAACCTGGTATCCACCCTGCGCGAGGCACTGCCGCCCTTCCCCGCCGCGCTGCCACGCACGGCGCTATCACCGCATGCGGTCATGACCGACTGGCTGGCCGCTGGTGAAGCCGGCTTTGGCTTTGAGCTGGATGCCGAGTGCGAGCTGAAAGACAGCAGCGAAAACGGTGCGGTAGTACGCTGCACCCGCATCGACCTCACCGCCGACGAAATCCGCCAACACATTGCCACCGGCAAGCAAGTCACCCGCCTGGGCCTGATCTGGCGCGAACGCATCCGTTTTGTGCTGACCGACCAGCTGCAGCTGAAACGCCTGCAGTTCCTGGATGTGCTGCAAGAAGAAGCCAGCCAGGCCGGGGACGACATGGCCAGCCTGTTCGAGGCCACCTTCCTGTTGATGGCAGAAGAGCTGGGCGATCTGGTCAACGACCTGGTGGCCGCATTGGGCGGCCTGGAAGCCAGCCAGCAAAGCAGCAGCACCGCCGCCCCTGCGCCCACCGCTACCGTGCCGGATGCTGGCAGCAACAGCATAGATGTACCCTGGGCCTGAGCCTGGCGGCCACACCGCCGCCTGCGGGGGTGTGGCTTTGCCACATCACTGATGACAAAGCGATAGTTGCGCTGTCTATAGTTATAATCATTTGCTGTAAAATCGTGTAGGCTGAAAGCTGCTACCTCTTAATGCCTGCACCACCATGAATACCAAAGCCAGCAAAACACCCGCCCCCGCAGCCCCGCCAGAGCCGCCACCGCTACCGCCCGTTGAAAACGAGGTGTTTCTGGCCGGTTTGTCTACCACGCACGGCGAACAGCTACTGGCATTGATGGATGGCGGCAGCCCGATTTACGTGTTTGTACGGCGCAGCTTTGGCAAAACCCAGCAGTCCGATTTTTTCCGCATCCAGTTTGCTGCTTACGCCCGGGTAGAAGGCGGACAATGGAAGCAGTATCAGGGCGAGGTCAGCGAATGGCTGAACACACGCAACTGCCTGCAGGTATCGGTAGACCACCCCCGCCAGATGGTGCAGTTCGGCCCGAAATCCGGCTTTAACCTGAGCGCCGAGCTGACCGGCCTGGGCCTGACCAGCTATGCCTACGCCCAGGCTATCTTGTGGCTAAAGGCACATTATTCCGAGTACAGCGTGCAGCCCACCACCCTGCCCAACCCCGAGGCCGAAGGCGAAGAAGCGCGCATCAAGCGCAATGCGCGCCTGGCGGCGCAGGGATTTGATATCGAGTTTCTGGATAGCGAGCAGCGCTCCGGGCGCTATTTCAAGGACAAGATCTCGCGCCTGATCAGCAGCTGGGAAACCGAGAAAATCACCGAAGTCCCAGTTAGCGCCCTGCTGGACAATATCGCGCGGCTGGATGGCGAAAAGGCCGAGCTGCAACGGCAAGTGCATGCCATCAAAACTCAGGAACGCTCGCTGGAAGATTCGCTCAGCAAAGAAAAGCAGACTAACCTGGTGCTCACCGGCGTGACCTGCTTTGTGCTGGTGTTTACCCTGATGGGCATCTTCGGCCTGTATTAAGCGCACCGCACACACAGCAAAAGGTTGGCCGCGGCCAACCTTTTTGCTTTAGCGGCAGGCTTAATCGAAGCCCAGCGCCTGCGGCTGGTCTACCGGCAGCCCGGCCGCTACCCAGGCATCAAAGCCGCCCGCCAGCGACTGTACCTGCACAAAGCCCATGTCTTGCATCACCAGCGCTGCCAGTGCGGCGCGCCCGCTGGTTTTGCAGTACAGCAGCACCTGCCGGCCGGTGTCGCCCAGCGTGGCATCGCCAGACAGGCGAAACTCCAGCACGCCGCGCGGCACGTTAATGGCACCGGCCAGGTGGCCGGCGTGGTATTCGTCCGGCTCGCGCACGTCCAGCAGCAATACCTGGCCTGCGGCCACCTGCGCTTTGGCTTCTTCTAGCGTGCATTCATGGATATGTGCCTTGGCGGCAGCCACCAGTTCGTGTGCGTTGCGTTTCAGCATGATCTCTCCTGTATCGGGCCTGCGTGAGGCCCGGTGGCCACCACAAGCCCATGATAATACTGAGCTTGTACATTATCAATTTTTATATTATGTTTCACGCAAGATATTTTACCGGGAGCCCACCGTGCACCTGCTTCGCCCCTGCGTGATTGCCCTTTGTGCCAGCCCCGCCCTGGCAGCACCCCTGCCTACCCTGCTACTGGGCAGCCAGCAACACAGCCCGCTGTACCACAGCCAGGGTGTGGTGCAGGCTCAGCGCAGCGCCGAGCTGTCGGTACCGGTATCCGGCCGCATTACCCAGCTGTCGGTACGCGCTGGCGACAACGTCAAAGCGGGTACCGTGCTGGCACGCGTGGATGGCGAAGCGGCGCGGCAGAGCGCCAGCGCCAGCCAGGCGCAGATCGCCGCCGCCCAGGCCCAGCTGGCACAAGCGCAGCGCGAGTTTGCCCGCACGCAAAAGCTGGCCGCGCAAAACTTCATCAGCGCTTCGGCACTGGATGCCGCCCAAGCGCAGCTGAAAACCGCCGAAGCCCAAGCCCGCGCGCAGATGGCCACCGCGCGCGCCAGCGGCGCACAGGCCGGGCTGTACCAGCTCAGCGCCCCGTTTGCCGGCACCATCGCACGCGTTAACGGCGACCTGGGCGCGCTGGCCATGCCGGGCCAGGCCATTGTGGCGATGTACGACGGCAGCGCGCTGCGAGTAGAGGTGCAGCTGCCCGCCAGCGTGTACGCCAACCTCAACCAGCAAGCAGCCCCGGTACTGAGCTGGCGTGGCCAGGCGCTGAAGGTTGGCCGCATCGAGTGGTTTCCGTCTACCGACGCCGGCAGCCAGACCCGCACCGTACGCATCAACCTGCAAGCCGGTAGCGCGGTAGCAGTAGGCGAGATGGTACAAGCCGGCTTTAGCCTGCGCGGCAGCGACAGCCAGCTGCGGGTACCGGCCGCCGCCGTCAGCCGCCAGCGCGAATTTGATACCGTCTACGTGGTAGACCACAGCGGCCGCGCCAGCCTGCGTTTTGTGCGGCTGGGTAGTGCCGAAAACGGCTACTTCCCGGTACTGGCCGGCCTGCGCGCCGGTGAGCGCATTGCCGCCAACGCCGAACAGGCCGCCGTCCTGAGCACCAGCCAGACAGGAGCACGCTAATGAGCACCCCGCACAAGCTGGGCGTGGCTGGCCGGCTGGCCGCGTATTTTCAGCATGCCCGCATTACCCCGCTGATTGCCCTGCTGGCCCTGCTGCTGGGCCTGTTTGCCGTGCTGGTAACACCGCGTGAAGAAGAGCCGCAGATCAACGTCACCATGGCCAATGTGCTGATTCCCTTCCCAGGTGCCAGTGCAGAAAGCGTGGAAAGCCTGGTGGCACAACCTGCCGAGCAAGTACTAGGGCAGATCGACGGTGTGGATCACCTGTACGCAGTAAGCCGCCCCGGCATGGCCATCCTTACCGTGCAGTTCAAGGTGGGCGTGCCGCGCATCGACGCGCTGGTACGCTTGTACGACACCATCCACAGCCACGCCGACTGGCTGCCGCAAGGCCTGGGCGTAGGCCAGCCGCTAATCAAGCCCAAGGGGATTGATGACGTACCCATCGTTACCTTTACCCTGCACGCCCCCGAGCAAAACCTGGGCAGCCTGGACTTGGCCCGCGTTGCCCGCGCGCTGGAAGGCGAGCTCAAGCGCGTGCCGGGCACGCGCGAGGTCACCACCAGCGGCGACCCTGGCCAGGCCATCAACGTGAGCCTGCAGCCACACAAACTGCACACCACCGGCCTCACCGTAGCCGACCTGCGCCAGGCGCTGTCTGCGGCCAACCTGGCGCTGCCACTGGGCCACACCGTGAACCAGCGCGCCATTACGCTGGAAGCTGGCCCCTACCTGCAAAACGCCGACCAGGTGGCCAGCCTGATCGTGGCGGTGCGAAACGGCCGCCCCGTCTACCTGCGTGACGTGGCCGAGGTCAGCGCCGGCGCGCAGCAGGCCAGCCAGTACGTGTGGTACGGCGATGCCCACGGCACGCGCCCGGCAGTCACCCTCAGCATCACCAAACAGCCGGGTCAGAACGCGGTAGATATCGCCAATGCGCTGGCGGCCCGTGTAGACCAGCTGAGAAACAGCGTGATCCCCGCCGATGTCGAGGTGACACAGACGCGCAACTACGGCGCCACCGCCAACGACAAAGCGCAAAAGCTGATCCAGAAGCTAGCGTTTGCCACCGCCGCCGTGGTGGCGCTGGTGATGCTGGCGCTGGGCCGCCGCGAAGCCGCCATCGTAGGCGTGGCCGTTATCCTTACCCTTACCGCCACGCTGTTTGCGTCCTGGGCCTGGGGCTTTACGCTGAACCGCGTGTCGCTGTTTGCACTGATTTTCTCCATCGGCATTCTGGTGGACGACGCCATCGTGGTGGTGGAAAACATCCACCGCCACCGCCAGCTCACGCCAGATGCCAGCCTGGGCGAGCTGATTCCGCGCGCGGTAGACGAAGTGGGCGGCCCCACCATCCTGGCCACGCTCACCGTGATTGCCGCCCTGCTGCCCATGGCGTTTGTCAGCGGCCTGATGGGCCCGTACATGAGCCCCATCCCCATCAATGCCTCGATGGGCATGCTGATCTCGCTGGCCATCGCCTTTGTGCTGACGCCGTGGCTGGCGCAGCGCTGGCTGGCTAGCCAGCACAGCCACCACGATGGCCTGTCGGCCCGCCTGCAACCGTTGGCCGCACGCCTGTTCGCCCCTTTCCTGCACCCGCACAGCGGCGGCCGGGCCCGTAGCTTGCTGCTGCTGGGCGTAGCCGGAATGGTGGTGCTGTCGCTGGCACTGCCGGTGGCGCAACTGGTAGTGCTGAAAATGCTGCCATTCGATAACAAATCCGAGCTGCAGCTCGTGGTAGACATGCCGGCCGGCACCCCGCTGGAAGACACCGCCGCCGCGCTGCAAAGCCTGGGCCAGTGGCTGGGCCAGCAGCCCGAGGTGGTGGACTACCAGGCCTACGCCGGCACCACTGCACCGATCAACTTCAACGGCCTGGTGCGCCAGTACTATCTGCGTAGCGGCTTTGAAAGCGGCGATATCCTGATCAACCTGCAAGACAAACACCAGCGCAGCGCATCCAGTCATAGCCTGGCACTGCGCTACCGGCCGGCGCTGGCGCTGATTGCGCGCCAGTACGGCGCCCGCATCAAGCTGGTAGAAGTGCCGCCCGGCCCGCCGGTGATGGCGCCCATCGTGGCCGAGGTGTACGGCCCGTCCGCCGCCGGGCGCGCCAGCGTGGCACAGCAACTGGAGGCAGTGTTCAAGCGCGGTAGCCATCTTGTGGACATCGACAGCACCGTGCAGCCCACCGGGCCAAAAACCGTGCTGCTGATCGACCGCGAAAAAGCCATGCAGCGCGGTGTGCCGCAGGCAGCCATCGTCACCACGCTGGCTGCCGGGCTGTCGGGCGATAACGCCACCTGGCTACACGACCTCAGCAAATACGCGGTGCCGGTACAGCTGCGCCTGCCGCAAGCGCTACAGGCCGACACCCATGCCCTGCTGGCGCTGCCGGTGCGCGCCGGCGACGGCAGCGTGATGCCGCTGTCCGAGCTGGTACGCGCCGTCCCTGCCAGCACAGAACGCCCGCGCCTGCGCAAAGACGGCATGGCGGTGGACTACGTTACCGGCGACATGGCCGGCGGTGCAGACAGCCCGCTATACGGCATGTTTGCCCTGCGCGGCCAACTCGCCGGCATCCACACCGCCAACCTGCAGCCGCTGGGCGAGTACTTCATCCACCAGCCCGCCGACCCGCAGCGCGAGTACGCCATCAAATGGGATGGCGAGTGGCAGATCACCTACGAGACCTTCCGCGACATGGGGGCGGCCTACGCCGTGGGCCTGGTATTGATCTACCTGCTGGTAGTCGCCCACTTTGGCTCCTACCTGATGCCACTGGTGATCATGGCGCCGATTCCGCTCACCCTGGTAGGCGTCATGCCCGGCCACGCCCTGCTGGGCGCACCGTTTACCGCCACCAGCATGATCGGCATGATCGCGCTGGCCGGCATCATCGTGCGCAACTCCATCCTGCTGGTGGACTTCATCCGGCTGGAAGTAGCCGCCGGCAGTGCGCTGGCCAGCGCCGTGGTGCGCTCGGCCGCCACCCGCGCCCAGCCCATCGCACTGACTGGCCTGGCCGCCATGATCGGCGCGCTGTTCATTCTGGACGACCCCATCTTTAACGGCCTGGCCATCTCGCTGATCTTCGGCATTTTCGTGTCCACCCTGCTCACGCTGGTGGTGATCCCGCTGCTGTATTACATCGCCTTCCGCGGCCAACCTCAGGAAAGAACCTCGCCATGACCATAGAACGCGCTATCCGCTTTTTTGCCGGCTGCATGATCCTGCTCTCGCTGGCACTGGGTGCCCAGGCCAGCCCGCTGTTTGCCAGCCCGCACTGGCTGTGGCTTACCGCCTTCGTGGGGGCCAACCTGCTGCAGTACTCGCTCAGCAACTTCTGCCCGCTGGCGCTGCTGCTGAAAAAACTCGGCCTGCCCGAACAGACAGCCTGCCTTCAGAAATGACTTATTGCTGTCGATAAGAAAGGTGGCAGTTACCCGCTGCCACCCGATAACAATATCTACCGGACACACAAGGACAGGCCATGATCCACTGGTTAAAAAAACTGTTCGGCAAGTCAGCCAAACCGGCTGCGGCCATACCGCAAGGGGCACTGATCATCGATGTACGCGAGCACGGCGAATACGCCAGCGGCCACGCGGATGGCGCCATCAATATTCCGCTGGGCCAGCTGGCCAGCCGCCTGGACTGGCTGAAGCAGCAAAAGCCACCTGCCGTACTGCTGTACTGCGCCAGCGGCATGCGCTCAGCCATGGCCTGCAAGCAGCTGCAAAGCGCCGGCTTCGCCAATGTGCAAAACGCCGGCAACCAGGCACGCTTGGCCAGCATGCTGTCCGGCCAACGCCAGGCGGCCTGAGCTGGCGGCTAGCGGCCGCACAAACAAAAAGCCTCACCCATTAAACGTGGATGAGGCTTTTTCTTGCCCGACTGCCAAGCCCGTTGCCCGGATAAGGCACTGCTGCATCCGGGAAAAACGCCGTCGCGCAGCGAGCCTTCCCCCATAACGGCCCCGCCCTAACGCCTTGCCAACAGCAGCCCCAAGCCGGCGCCGCCCAGCAGCACGCTGCAGCTGCGGTTGAACACACGTTGGCCGCGTGGGGTGGCAAACCAGCGCTTCAGCTGCACGCCCAGCGCGGCGTACACGCCGATGGCCACCCACTCGAGCAGCAAAAACGCCACGCCCAGCTGCAAAAACTGCGGCGCCACCGGCTGCGCGGTATCGACAAACTGCGGTAAGAACGCGGTAAAGATCAGGATGGCCTTGGGGTTGCCAGCGGCCACCCATAGCTCTTGCCGCATCAGCTCGCGCAGGCCTTGCGACGGGCGGCTATCGGCCGGGCCGCTCAGGCTGCCAGCACGCCACAGCTGCCACGCCAGCCAGAACAGATAGCCGGCACCGGCCAGTTTGATCGCGGTAAACAGCCACAGCGAGCCCTGCAACACCACCGCTAGCCCGGTAGATGCCAGCGCAATCATCACCGCAAACGCCAGCAAGCGGCCCACACCGGCCAGACAGGCGGTAGCAAAGCCGTAGCGGGTGGCATTGCTGATCGACAGCAGGTTGTTGGGGCCGGGGGCCAGGTTGAGCGCAAAGCAGGCAGGCAGAAACAACAGCAAGGTGGCCAGTGACATGGCGGGCTCCGGTAAAGAACAAGGTTGGCCGCAAAGGCGACGCGTTAACTTATCGTTATGCCGCTGCAACACGCAAGAAAAACCCGCCGGCAGGCCAATGCCATTTAGTTATGGTAAGTGTGCTTGACCATCAAGTAGGAGAGCGTGAGTGAAGCGCCCCATCCCGTTGGCGTGAGCCGGTCAAAATGGTGCGCCCCAGGATTGTGCTGAGCGAATCAAAGATTCGCACGCGCAAGACGCCGATTTGTTTGAGCCCCGCGCCGTTAGCGATCTGCGTGCAAATCTCTGATTTGCTCAGCGATGCGAGTTCGGCGGCGCCTGGGGCGTGCCATTTTGGCAGGGGTTTCGAGCAGCCCCGGGTTGCGGGGTCTGCGTGCGAATCTATGATTCGCTCAGCGATAGAAAAGGGGGCGGCAATCCGCCCCCTTTCCCGTCTGCCGGGCGGAACCGGCATTCAAGCATCGTCCGCATAGCGGACACACTTCATCAAGCCGGTGCGCGCTTGAGCTTGAGCTTGCCCGATAGCCAGGTGTGGTCATAGCTGACAATCTCGAACGGGTTGCCAAACGGATCCACAAACGAGATCGAGCAGAAAAACCCGTGGTCGTGCACGCTGTCGCGGGCGATGGTCTGGCCGTCGCGGTTCAGCACACGCTCGCCGGCAAGCTGGTCTATCCACTCCAGAAAGTCTTGCCCGCTCACCACAAAAGCCACCGCGCCGGCCAGGCAGCCGGCACCTGGTTCCTCGCTCACCGCCAGACGCACGGTGCCGCTGGGGTTGGCCAGCATCATGGCGCTATGCGGGCCTTCCTGCATGTGCTTGTAGCGCGCATCCGGTGCCAGCCCCAGCACGCGGTCGTACCACTCTACGGCCTTGCTGCCGTCGCTGACTCGGATATGGATATGGTCGATCTTGCCTAGCGTTAACATGCTTTCCCCTTTAGCGGGCTGCCACATTGCAGCCCGGTAGCTGATTCTAACCGCATTTTGCCGATGATCTGTGGCTTAGCTGCGCGGCTGCAGCAACGGTGCCAGATAGTGACCGGTATGGCTGGCCGGGTTGGCCGCCACTTGCTCTGGCGTGCCGCTGGCAATGATCTGGCCGCCACCTGCCCCGCCTTCCGGACCCAGGTCTATCAGCCAGTCGGCAGTTTTGACCACGTCCAGATTGTGCTCGATCACCACCACGGTGTTGCCGTGCTCGCGCAGGCGGTGCAGCACTTGCAGCAGCAGATCGATATCGTGGAAGTGCAGGCCGGTGGTGGGCTCGTCCAGGATGTACAGCGTTTTGCCGGTATCGCGCTTGGACAGCTCCAGCCCCAGCTTCACGCGCTGCGCCTCGCCGCCGGACAGCGTGGTGGCGCTTTGCCCCAGGCGGATATAGCCCAGACCCACGTCCATCAGCGTTTTGAGCTTGCGCGCGACGCTGGGCACGGCGCTGAAGAACTCCAGCGCCTGCTCTACCGTCATTTCCAGCACTTCGGTAATGTTCTTGCCCTTGTACTGTACTTCCAGCGTTTCGCGGTTGTAGCGCTTGCCGTGGCACACGTCGCACGGCACGTAGACGTCAGGCAGGAAGTGCATTTCTACCTTGATCACACCATCGCCCTGACAGGCTTCGCAGCGGCCGCCTTTCACGTTAAAGCTGAAGCGACCCGGGCCATAGCCGCGCTCGCGCGACAGCGGCACGCCGGCAAACAGCTCGCGAATCGGCGTAAACAGGCCGGTGTAGGTGGCCGGGTTGGAACGCGGGGTGCGGCCGATGGGGCTCTGGTCTACGTTAATGACTTTGTCCAGGTGGTTCAGCCCGCGAATACGACGGTACGGCGACGGCTCTTCGCTGGCACCGTTCAGGTCGCGCGCGGCGATCTTGTACAGGGTGTCGTTGATCAGCGTGGATTTGCCGGAGCCGGACACGCCGGTAATGCACACCAGCATGCCCAGCGGCAGGTCCAGCGTGACGTCTTTCAGGTTGTTGCCGCTGGCGCCTTCAATGTGCAGCATGCGTTCGGGGTTCACCTCGCGGCGGCTGACTGGTACCGGTATCAAACGGCGACCGGACAGGAAATCGCCGGTGACCGAGCGCTCGCAGGCGGCCACTTCGGCCGGGGTACCGGCTACCAGCACCTCTCCGCCGTGCTCGCCAGCACCGGGGCCCATGTCCACCAGGTAGTCGGCGGCGCGGATGGCGTCTTCATCGTGCTCCACCACAATCACGCTATTGCCCAGGTCGCGCAGGCGCATCAGCGTGGCCAACAGGCGGTCGTTGTCGCGCTGGTGCAGGCCGATGGACGGCTCGTCCAGCACGTACATCACGCCGGTGAGGCCGCTGCCGATCTGGCTGGCCAGGCGGATGCGCTGTGCTTCGCCGCCGGACAGGGTGTCGGCCGAGCGCGCCAGGCACAGATAGTCCAGGCCCACGTTGTTCAGGAAAGACACGCGGTCGCTGATTTCCTTCACGATCTTTTCGGCCACGGCCTGCTTCTGGCCGGAAAACTGCAGGCCGCCAAAAAACGCCGCGGCTTCTTTCAGCGCCAGCTGGTTCACTTCGTGCAGGGTCTTGCGGCCGATAAATACGTGGCGCGCTTCCAGGCGCAGGCGCGAGCCTTTGCACGACGGGCAGCACTGATTGTTCTGGTACTTGGCCAGCTCTTCGCGCACGGCACTGGAGTCGGTTTCGCGGTAGCGGCGCTCCAGGTTGGGGATGATGCCTTCAAAGGCGTGCGCACGCTGGAACTTGGTGCCGCGCTCCGACACGTAGGTAAACTCGATTTCCTCGCGCCCGGAACCATGCAACACCACGTGCTGCACGCGCTGCGGCAGGTCTTCAAATGCCAGCTCCAGCGAAAAATCGTAATGCGCGGCCAGGGCCTGCAGCATCTGGAAGTAAAACTGGTTGCGCTTGTCCCAGCCTTTGATGGCGCCGCTAGCCAGCGTCAGCTCGGGGTGGGCCACCACGCGCTTGGGGTCGAAGAAGGTAATCTCGCCCAGGCCGTCGCACTTGGGGCACGCCCCCATGGGGTTGTTGAACGAGAATAGGCGTGGCTCCAGCTCGGGCAGGCTGTAGCTGCACACCGGGCAGGCAAACTTGGCCGAGAACCAGTGCTCCTGGCCGCTATCCATCTCTACCGCAATGGCGCGGCCTTCGGCGTGGCGCAGCGCGGTTTCAAAGCTTTCTGCCAGGCGCTGCTTCATGTCGTCGCGCACTTTCAGGCGGTCGATCACCACCTCGACCGTGTGCTTCTTGTTCTTGTCCAGCTTGGGCACGGCGTCCAGCTCGTACACCTCGCCGTCTACCCGCACGCGCACAAAACCCTGGGCGCGCAGATCATCAAACAGGTCCAGGTTTTCGCCCTTGCGGCCAACGATCACCGGCGCCAGGATCATCACCCGCGTCTCGGCCGGCAGCGCCAGCACGTGGTCGACCATCTGGCTTACCGTCTGGCTGGCCAGCGGCACGTCGTGCTCGGGGCAATGCGGGTCACCCACGCGGGCGTACAAGAGGCGCAGGTAGTCGTGGATTTCGGTGACGGTGCCCACGGTGGAACGCGGGTTGTGGCTGGTGGCCTTTTGCTCGATGGAAATCGCCGGGCTCAGGCCTTCGATCAGGTCAACATCGGGCTTTTCCATCAGCTGCAGAAACTGCCGCGCGTAGGCCGACAGGCTTTCCACATAGCGGCGCTGGCCCTCGGCGTACAGCGTGTCAAACGCCAGCGAGCTCTTGCCGGAGCCGGACAAGCCGGTAATCACCACCAGCTGGTGGCGGGGCAGATCCAGGTTTACGTTCTTGAGGTTGTGCGTGCGTGCACCGCGTATGCGGATGGAGTCCATGCCTGTCTCACCGTGAATCGGGGAACCTGCTACTATA
The DNA here is from genome assembly GCF_979366545.1 of Vogesella perlucida. Classification (NCBI taxonomy): domain Bacteria; kingdom Pseudomonadati; phylum Pseudomonadota; class Betaproteobacteria; order Neisseriales; family Chromobacteriaceae; genus Vogesella; species Vogesella perlucida. Next base: position 24,094 of record NZ_CEETRO010000002.1, on the reverse strand, counting down.
CCGGACTTATTGCAACAGGCTCCAGCAGCCTGAGCAGGCCACACAGCCAACAGGGTTTACACACTGTCACAGCATGGCAGACAAACCCCGCTACACTGGCCTGCGGCAGGCCTGCCCCACTGGCAGCTGTCCGTTCGCCACCTCTGACTCGCATACACATGACTGCATTAGAACTACGCGCCAGCCTGGGTTTGGCCGGTGTTTACGCCCTGCGCATGCTGGGCATGTTTTTGATCCTGCCGGTATTTGCCCTGTACGCCACCACCCTGCCCGGTGCCAGCAACCACACCCTGGTGGGCATTGCGCTGGGTAGCTACGGCCTGGTACAGGCGCTGCTGCAGCTGCCACTGGGCATGCTGTCCGACAAGGTTGGCCGCAAAAAGGTGATCTACGCCGGCCTGCTGCTGTTTGCCGCCGGCAGCTTCATAGCCGCCCAAGCCGACGACATCTACTGGCTGATGCTGGGCCGCGTCATCCAGGGCGCCGGTGCCATCTCGGCCGCCATTACCGCCCTGCTGGCCGACCTCACCCGTGAAGAAAACCGCACCCGCGCCATGGCCATGATCGGCATGAGCATCGGCACCACCTTTGCGGTAAGCCTGGTGCTGGGCCCGCTGCTAGCCAAGCATATCGGCGTAGACGGTATCTTCACCCTGACCGGCGTGCTGTCGCTGATGGCGCTGGTAGGCGTGTGGAAGATCATCCCCGACCCGGTGGTATCGCGCTTTCACTCCGACACCGGCACCAATACCGCGCGCCTGCCTGCCGTGCTGCGCCACCCCGAGCTGCTACGGCTGAACTACGGCATTTTTGCCCTGCACGCCGCGCAAATGGCCATGTTTGTCACCCTCCCCTTCGCGCTCACCAGCACCGGCGGGCTGGATAAGTCCGAGCACTGGCAGGTGTACCTGCCAGTGGTAGTAGCCGGCTTCTTCCTGATGGTGCCGGCCATTATTTATGGCGAGAAAAAAGCCAAGCTCAAGCAAGTGTTCGTGGCCGCCGTGGCGCTGATGACCGCTGCCCAGCTGGGCATGGCGCTGGCGCTGTCCAGCTTCTGGCTGATCGTGGTCTGGCTGGGGCTGTATTTTATTGCCTTCAATATTCTGGAAGCGACACTGCCCTCGCTGATCTCGAAAATCGCCCCCGCTGACGCCAAGGGCACCGCCATCGGCGTGTATAATACGGCCCAATCGCTCGGCCTGTTTCTAGGCGCGGCGCTGGGTGGCTGGCTGTACAGCCACCACGGTGCCGGTGGCGTGTTCGGTTTTACCAGCCTGCTGATGGCTAGCTGGCTGTGGCTGTCGTTTACCATGACGCCGCCCAAGGCAGTGAAAACGCAAATGTTCCCCATTGGCGACACCTGGCAAGGCGACGTGGCCACGCTATCGCGCCAGCTGCTGGCGGTACAGGGTGTCAGCGAGGTAGTGATCATGCTGGACGAGCGCGTGGCCTTCCTGAAAGTGGCCCAGCAAGGCTGGGACGAAGCCAGTGCCCGCGCCCTGATTGCCAGCACCAACCCGGCCCAGGCCTGAGAACACGCACAGACGCTGAAACAGCCCTGCTCGGGCGGTACGCTACCGCCCCACACATTGAACAGATTTTTCGGAGGATTCCATGAACAGCATTACTTTTGACGGCCGCTTGGCCGCAGACGCAGAGCTGCGTTACACCCCCAGCGGCGAATCGGTGCTGAGCTTCCGCGTGGCCAGCGACATCGGTTTTGGCGAGCGCAAAACCACCAACTGGTTTAGCTGCCAGGTATGGGGCAAGCGTGGCGAATCGCTGAAAAACTACCTGAACAAAGGCCAGCAAGTGACCGTATACGGCCAGCTGACCCTGCGCGAATGGCAAGACAAGGAAGGCATCAAGCGCCTGTCGCCAGACGTACGCGTGAGCGAAATCAGCCTGCAAGGTGGCCGCCGCGACGACATGCCGCCAATGGACGACGGCTACAGCGCCACCCCGCCAGCCCGCCAGGAAGCCCCGTCTGCCCCGCCAGCCGCCCCGCGCCGCCAGGAACCCAAGCCTGCCGCCCGCATGGACGACATGGACGACGATATTCCGTTCTAAGCCGGCGCTGTCTGCCAGCCAAAGCAAAACCCGCCACATGGCGGGTTTTTTGATGTCGTATTTCTTGGCAGTACACGATTGCACCGCCGCGACTAAAGCGTCCGCGCGGCTCCTGCCACGCATGGGCTGCTTGATTAAAAGATTGCCCATAGCCCGCAGGCCATCAGCAAGCACATCATCACAGACCTCACTGGCCATAGGTACGGCGAATACAACACGATGCCAAATACGCGGAGAAAACCAGCAGATTGCTGGTATTGCTGCCAAACCGCGGCCTTTGCCAGCGCAAATGTCTCTTTATGCAAGCGGTCAAGCTGAACACACACAAACCAGACAATCCAAGAGATCAGCGCTATCCAGGACAGCAGGCTTGCCCAATCGACACCCCTCATTTGCACTCTCCTTTGCCCGCTTCAATGACTCTCCCGCCCCGTATCCGCCGCCCCCAGCTCGCCCAGAAAGCTGTCCAGCACCATATTGCTGCGCCGCCCCTTGCGCACCACCACGCTTAACGGCGTGCTGTAGCGGTATTCGTCGGGGCGGATGGCACGCATCTGGCCGCGAGCGACCCAGCTAGCGGCGTAGTGGTCGGGTAGAAAGCCGATGTAGTGGCCGGTCAGTATCAAAAAGGCAATGCCCTCGCGGTCGGACGCCTTGGCGGTGCAGTGCAGCTGGCCCAGCCAGCGGTGTGCCTGCTCGGTAATGCGGTAGTTGGGGAAGATGGCGTGTGCCTGGCGGATGGCGGCGTCGTCTGGCGCGGCGGCGGCAAAAAACGGGTGCTCGCTGCTGCAGTACAGCGACGACTGCTCCTCGTACAGCCGCAAATAGGCCAGGCCGGGCAAGGGGTGGGTTTCCGGTATCACCCCCACGTGCAGGGTGCCGTCCAGCACGCCTTGCTCGATGTCGCTGGGCACCATCATGGCAATATTGATGCACACGCCGGGGCCGCGTGCGCTGAGCGCCTTCAGCGCTTGCGTGATGTGCATGTGCGACTGCGTGACCAGGTTATTGATGATGCCGATGTTCAGGTCGCCGCGCAGCTGGTGGTGCAGCTGGTTCACCTCGTCGCGAAAGTCCTCGATGGCCGACAGCAAGATGTTGGCCGCACGCAGTACTTCGCGGCCCTCGTCCGTCAGCGCAAAGCCGGCGCGGCCGCGGCGGCACAGGCATACGCCCAACCGTTTTTCCAGATCGCCCATGTGCAGGCTGATAGCCGAGCGGCTGATGCCCAGCACGCTTTCGGCCGCCGAGAAACTGCCGCACTCCACCACGGTCTTGAAAATGCGTAGCAGGCGGATGTCAAAATCGCTAACCTGCCCCAGCGCTACCGGCTTGTTCATTGGGTGAGCCATTTATAAACTGAAGTTTGCAAATATTGTATTTAACTTGCGCGATTAGCAAGTCATGCTATGGCTACATCTGGCCGCTAAGCGCTATAAACAACCCATCTACACCACGCACACCCACCCCTATGGCACAGACCGTCTACGAACGCCTACCGCCCAGTGCGGACACCATCCGTCATGCCCTCGCCGCCAGTAAAGCTGCACCGTTCTGGCTGGATGACGTTGACCGCGGCCCGGCCGCACCTGCCTTGCAGGGGGAGGTGCGCAGCGCGCTGCTGATTGTCGGTGGCGGTTTCCTGGGGCTGTGGTCGGCGCTGATGGCCAAGGAGCGCCAGCCCGAGCGCGACGTGGTGCTGCTGGAAGCAGGCCGCATCGGCCAGGCGGCGTCGGGCCGCAATGGCGGTTTTTGTGAAGCCAGCCTGACCCACGGCGAAGACAACGGCCTGAAGCGCTGGCCGGAAGAGTTTGCCCGGCTGGAAGCGCTGGGGCTGGAAAACCTGGACCAGCTGGAAGCCACGCTGGCGCGCTACGGCATAGACTGCGACTTTGAACGTACTGGCGTGCTGGAAGTGGCGGTAGAACCGTACCAGACCGCGCGCTTTGCTGGCGAAGGCTGCCTGGACGAGGCCGCTATCCGCGCCGAAGTGAACTCGCCCACCTTTCTGGCCGGCCACTGGGACCGCGACGGCACCGCCATGATCCACCCCGGTAAACTGGTGGCAGGCTTGGCCCGCGTGGCACGCCAGCTGGGTGTGCGCTTTTTCGAACACAGCGCTGCCACCGGCATTGCCAGCCAGGGCGAGCTGGTGCGCGTGGATACCGCACAGGGCCATGTGCTGGCCGAGCGGGTGATTCTGGCCACCAACGCCTTCCCCTCGCTGCTCAAACGCTACCGCTGGCACACCATCCCGGTGTACGACTACGTGCTGATGACCGAGCCGCTGAGCACCGACCAGTTGGCCGCCATCGGCTGGCAGCACCGCCAGGGCATTGCCGACGTGGGCAACCAGTTTCACTACTACCGGCTGACGCGCGATAACCGCATCCTGTTTGGCGGCTACGACGCCATCTACCACCTGGGCGGCAAGATCAAGCCGGAATACGAAGAGCGGCCGGAAAGCTTCGAACGGCTGGCCAGCCACTTTTTCACCACCTTCCCGCAGCTGGCCGGCCTGCGCTTTAGCCACCGCTGGGCCGGGGTGATCGATACCTCCTCGCGCTTCTGCGCCTTTTTTACCGACGCACTGGGCGGCAAGGTGGCGCTGGCCGCCGGCTTTACCGGCCTGGGCGTGGGCGCCACGCGCTTTGCGGCCAACGTGCTGCTGGACAAGGTAGAAGGCCTGGATACCGAACGCACCCGGCTGCGCATGGTGCGCGAGATGCCGCTGCCCTTCCCGCCCGAGCCGCTGACGTACACCGTGGTGCAGGCCATGCGCTGGAGCCTGGACCGTGCCGACCACAACCACGGCCGGCGCAACGCCTTCCTGCGCGGCATGGACGCGCTGGGCCTGGGCTTCGATTCCTGACACACCGCCGCGGCCAACCCTGGCCGCCGCTGGCACCAACACTGTTACCGCAAGGGAAACCTGCCATGACAACGCAAACGCTACTGGACAACTACGCCCTGCTGGCCACCACCGCCGAGCTGGCCTACCAGCCGGTAGACCCGGCCAAAGTCGTACAAGGCCCGGCCACCGTCGGCGTGGCCGAGCTGGCCACGCTGGGCGACGTCGCCATCGGCGTGTGGGAGATGTCGCCGTCGGTCACCACCGATATCGAAGTAGACGAATGCTTCGTGGTGCTCGCTGGCGACGCCACCGTGACATTTGACGACGGCAGCGCACCGCTGCAGCTGCAGCCCGGCACCGTCGGTTTTCTGACCGCCGGCAGCGCCACCACCTGGGCCGTGCGCCAGACGCTGCGCAAGATCTACATCGCCCGCGCCTGAAGCGCGGCCTTATCGATGCCTGCCGTACCCGCTACCGGAGACACCATGCAGACCCGCCTCAACTACATCAACGGCCAGTGGCAGCCCGCCGTGCTGGGCCAGACCCGCGACATCCTCAACCCGGCCAACGGCGACATCATCGGCGTGGTCGCCGACAGCACCGCCGAGGACACACTGCAAGCTATTGCCGCCGCCAAGCACGCCTTCTATGAGCAAGGCGACTGGCGCCACATGAGCGGCCCGCGCCGCGCCGACATGCTGTACCGCATTGCCGACGCCATCCGCGCCCGCACCGAAGAGCTGGCGCTGCTGGACTGTCTGGACAACGGCAAGCCGCTGCGCGAAGCCCGCTGCGATATCGAAGACGCCGCCGCCTGTTTCCGCTACTACGCCGGGCTGATCGGCAAGCCGCAAGGCGGCGTGTACGAGGTGCCGGACGGTTTCGGCCCGATGCACGCCTACAGCCTGCACGAGCCGGTAGGCGTGTGCGGCCTGATCACGCCGTGGAACTACCCGCTGCTGATGGCCACCTGGAAGCTGGCCCCCGCGCTGGCGGCAGGTAACTGTGTGGTGTTCAAGCCCAGCGAGCTCACCCCGCTATCGTCGGTGGTGCTGTTTGAAATATTCCATGAAGTGGGCCTGCCGGCCGGTACGGCCAACCTGGTGCTGGGCAGCGGCCCGGCCGCCGGCCAGCCACTGGCCGATAGCCACGACGTGGACATGATCACCTTCACCGGCAGCACCCGCACCGGCCAACTGATCGCCCGCGCCGCGGTGGGCAACCTCAAGCGCGTGGGGCTGGAGCTGGGCGGCAAGTCGCCCAATATCATTTTTGCCGACGCCGACCTGGAAGGCGCGGTGGAATGGGCGATGATTGGCGTGTTCTTCAACCAGGGCCAGGTGTGCTCCGCCGGCTCGCGCATCCTGATCGAGGCCTCGCTGAAAGACCGCTTTGTGGCCAGGCTGGCCGAACGTGCCAACGCCATGACCATCGGCCCCGGCGTGAATGACCCGGACATCGGCCCGCTGGTGTCTGCCGGCCAGCTGGAAAAAGTGCTGGGCTTCATCGAACGCGCCAAGGCCGAGGGCGCCACGCTGGTGTGCGGCGGCCAGCGCCATACCGACGGCGACTGCGCCAACGGCTACTTCCTGCGCCCCACCATTTTCGACAACTGCCACAGCGACATGGAAATCTGCCGCGAGGAAGTATTCGGCCCGGTGGTGGCGATCCAGACCTTCAGCGATGAAGCCGAAGCCATCCGCCTGGCCAACGATACGCCGTACGGCTTGGCGGGCGGCGTGTTCACCACCGATGGTGCACGGGCGCTGCGTGTGATGAAGGCGCTGCGCGCCGGCGTGACCTGGATCAACTGCTACAACCCCACCTTCAACGAAGCGCCGTGGGGCGGCTACAAGATGAGCGGCTACGGCCGCGACCTGGGCGTCAACGGCTTGCTGGAATACCAGCAGGTGAAACAGGTGAACATCAACCTGCAGCCCGGCCCGGTAGGCTGGTACAGCCGCTAAGCATGCAGGATGGTCTGTCAGGCAGGCAGATAGCGTGGGGCGTGCTGGCCCAGGTATGGGTAGACACGTCCTACGACGACGCGCAGCTGGCCGCATTCCGCGCGCAGCTGGCCGCTACCGGCCTGGGCAGCCAGCAACTGCAGCATATTGCCTATCGCGAAGTGTGCGGGGCGTTCGCCTTGTTTACGCTGGCGGTGTACACCAGTGCGGGGATGGCCTTACCGGACTGGATTTACCCAGAAGAAGACGCGCGGCAGCAGGTGGCGGCATGGCTGGCACGGCCACGGCTGCTCTCGCTGCTTAACCCCTTCTGGCTGCTGGGCTACCTGCTGGCTATCGGCCTAATGAGATCGACCATGCTATCGGTACTGTCACCAGACGCACAGTCATCGTGAGCCTGGCACGCGGCAGCGGCCAACCCTGGCAAGGGATAAGGTTGGCCGCACAGGCACGACAAGGCCCTGTCCATCACGGACAGGGCCTTGTGTCATTCGGCTTATAGCCAGTTCAGGCCAGATCGTCGCTGTGCGCCAGAATATAACGGGCACACGCTTCGTCGGTCACCAGGCCGCTTAACCAGTGGCCACGCAATACCGCCAGAATGGCTGCCGCCTTGCGCTCGCCAACCGCAAAGGCAATCAGCGGGCGGCGTGGCGGGCGGTCTAGCGCCAGGCTGGTTACCCGCTGCTGCACCGGGCTGTCTACCAGCTCGCCCTGGCCATTGATAGGGCGGCCGATCAGCTCGGCCACTGCCTGGCGTGACTTCAGGGCCGCAATCTCGTCCGCATGCAGAAAACCATCGGCCTGCAGCGGGCAGCCGTCATCGATGGTGCCAATACCGATAAAAGCCACGTCGGCACGACGGCTCATCGACTCCACCACGCGGTACAGACGGTGCTGACACCACTGGGCACGATCTTCTGCGCTATCAGCGTACAGCGGTGCCGGCAGCAGGTAATACTGGCTCTGCGTCTTTTCTGACGCGGGCAAGGCAACGTCGTAGCGGTTGGACGCCCCGTCGTGCGCAATGGTGCCGATCAGCGACACCAGCCGGTGCTGCGGGCAACTGAGCTCGGCCATCTCGTCGATGATGGCTTTCAGTGTACGGCCGGAGCCCAGCTCTACCACCCTCGGTTCCGGCACATCCAGATAGCGCTCGAACACCCGCGCCCCGGCCACCGCCAGCTTGCGCTGCAGCTCGGCCGGGCTGTCGTGGTCGTAAGGCACCACTTCGCACATGGCCAGGCCAAAACGTGCCTGCAGCTGTTCCGCCAGCGACAGACAGTCGGCCACCGGGTGATGCACCGTCACCTTCACCAGGCCACGCTCCACGGCTGTGGCTACCAGGCGCTGCGCTACCTGCCGTGACACATTGAGCTGGTCGGCCAGCTCGTTCTGGGTTTTGCCTGCCACGAAATACAGCCAGGCTGCCCGCGCTGCCAGATCCAGTTTGTCTTGTTGTCTGGGCATGCCACCCCTCCCTGTTAATGCAGTTTTGCTACCGCGTGGCGATTTGTACCACCGAACGCCCCTGCTGCGTCAAGCCACCGGCTTATGCGGACATGTGGTGGCAAAAAGGAATCATGGTGCAAAGCAGCATCCTGCGATTTGCAGCCTGGCGGCTTGACACTGCATTTCATTGATATGAATATTTGCCCGCACAAAGGGCAAATGCCCAAAACAAGACAATACAGGAGCCAACAAGTGAAGCTCAATAACAAAGTAGCGGTACTCACCGGCGCGGCCAACGGTATCGGGCTGGCTGTGAGCCGCCGTTATCTGGCAGAAGGGGCGCTGTGCGTGCTGGCCGACCTGCAGTTGTCGGACGAGTTGGCCGCACTGCTGGCCAGCCACCCGGAACGCACGCTGTGGCAACAGGCCGACATCACCCGCACAAGCGATATCCAGCAGCTGGTACAGCAGGCGGTAGCGCGTTTCGGTCGTATCGACATCCTGTACAACAATGCCGCCATCTTTGACATGGCCCCGTTGCTGGAAGCCGGTCTGGACAGCTACCAGCGCTTGTTCGACGTGAACGTGAAAGGCATGTTTTTCCTGATGCAGGCTGTGGCGCAACAAATGGTGGCCCAGGGCCACGGCGGCAAGATCATCAACCTGTCATCGCAGGCTGGCCGTCGTGGCGAAGCGCTGGTTGCACACTACTGCGCCACCAAAGCAGCGGTGATCAGCTATACCCAGTCTGCTGCCCTGGCTCTGGCACCGCATCACATCTGCGTGAACGCTATTGCCCCGGGTGTCGTCGACACCCCGATGTGGCAGGCGGTTGATGCCCTGTTTGCCCGCTACGAAGGCCGTGCGCCTGGCGAGAAAAAACGCCTGGTAGGCGAAGCCGTCCCGCTAGGCCGCATGGGCCGCCCAGACGACCTGGCCGGTGCGGCCGTGTTTCTGGCCAGCGCCGACGCCGATTACATCACCGCCCAGACCCTGAACGTGGATGGCGGCAACTGGATGAGCTAAGCCCGCTTTTTACCGCTGGCTGGCCGGTTGCCCAGCCACGCTGCCCGTGCAGCACCACAACATAACGAGGAGATAAAGCATGACCCGACTCACCGCACGCCACGCCGGCCGTCTGGCCGCCGCCTGCACCCTGGCCCTGGCAGCCCTGTCTGCCCAGGCAGCCAGCACGCTGACCATTGCCGCCCTGAACAACCCGGATATGGTGGAGCTCAAGAAGCTGTCCCCTGCCTTTGAAAAGCAGAACCCGGACATCAAGCTGAACTGGGTAGTGCTGGAAGAAAACGTGCTGCGCCAGCGCGTGACCACCGACATCGCCACCAATAGCGGCAAGTTCGACGTGATGATGATCGGCACCTACGAAGCCCCGCTGTGGGCCAAGAAGGGCTGGCTGAACCCGATGGACAACCTGGCGCCCGAGTACGACCTGAACGACGTGGTAAAAACCGCACGTGACGGCCTGTCCTACGGCGGCAAGCTGTACGCCTTGCCGTTTTATGTAGAAAGCTCGATGACCTTCTACCGCAAGGACCTGTTCGCCAAGCTGGGTCTCACCATGCCGGAGAAGCCGACCTACACCCAGATTGCCGACTACGCCAAAGTGCTGAAGGAAAAAGGCGGTGTCTACGGTATCTGCCTGCGCGGCAAGGCGGGCTGGGGCGAAAACATGGCCTACCTCACCACCCTGGTGAACGCGAACGGCGGCCGCTGGTTCGACGAAAACTGGAAAGCCACCATCGACAGCCCGGAATGGAAAAAGTCGGTGACGTTCTACGTCGATCTGCTGAAGAAATACGGCCCACCCGGCGCCAGCACCAACGGCTTTAACGAAAACCTGACCCTGTTTGCCAGCGGCAAGTGCGGTATGTGGATCGATGCCACCGTGGCTGCGGGCATGCTGTTCAACCCGAAAGAGTCGAAAGTGGCCGACAAGGTGGGCTTTGCCCAGGCCCCGACCGGCGTGACGGCCAAAGGCAGCAGCTGGCTGTGGTCCTGGTCGCTGGCCGTGCCCAAGTCGTCCAAACAGAATGACGCCGCCAAGAAGTTCGTACAGTGGGCTACTTCCAAGGAGTACATCAAGCTGGTGGCCAACGATCTGGGCTGGACTTCCGTCCCGCCTGGCACCCGTATTTCCACCTACAACCAGCCGGAATACGTGAAGGCCGCCCCGTTTGCCAAGTTTGTGCTGAACGCCATCCAGTCGGCCAACCCGAACGACGCCACGCTGAAAAAAGCACCGTATAGCGGCATCCAGTTTGTCGGCATTCCGGAGTTCCAGTCCTTCGGCACCGTGGTGGGCCAGGCTATTTCCGGCGCGTTGGCCGGCAATATGACCGTGGACGCTGCGCTGAAAGCCGGCCAGGCCACCGCTAACCGTGCCGTGATCCAGGGCGGCTACCAGAAATAAGCCTTACCTCCGCCGCCGGGTTGCCACCGTTTGTCGGCAACCCGGCTTCAGGACCATAACAAAACGAGATAACCCATGCACTCCTCTGCCCACCCTGCCCTGCGCAAAGGCACCGACAGCAGCCCTGGCCACGCCGCCAGTGCACGCCCCGGCCGCTGGACGCAGCGCTGGCTGCAATCGCCGGCTGTCATCAGCCTGCTGCTGTGGTCCATCGTGCCCCTGCTGATGACGGTCTGGTTTTCGCTGATTCGCTACAACCTGCTTAGCCCGGAAGATACCGGTTTTGTCGGGCTGCAAAACTACCAGTTCATGTGGAGTGACCCGGCGTTTCTGCCCGCGGTCTTCAACACCCTGCTACTCACCGTGGCGGTACTGGTCATCTCCGTGGTTGGCGGCGTGCTGCTGGCCGTACTGTACGACCAGCCGTTCATGGGGCGTGGCATTGCCCGCCTGCTGGTGATTGCGCCCTTCTTCGTGATGCCTACCGTCAGCGCGCTGATCTGGAAAAACATGCTGCTGCACCCGGTATACGGCCTGGTGGCCGCCGCCACCACCGCGCTGGGGCTGCCCCCCATCGACTGGCTGGGCGAATACCCGATGCTGTCCATCATCATCATTGTCAGCTGGCAATGGCTGCCGTTTGCCTTCCTGATTTTGCTCACGGCCATCCAGTCACTGGACCAGGAGCAAAAAGAAGCCGCGCAAATCGACGGTGCCGGCCCGATCGCCATGTTCTTCTACATTGTGCTGCCCCACCTGAAACGCGCCATTGGCGTAGTGGTGATGATCGAGACCATTTTCCTGCTGTCCATTTTTGCCGAAATCTATACCACTACGGCAGGCGGCCCCGGCACCGCGACCACCACGCTGTCCTACCTGATCTACCAACTGGGCCTGCAGCAGTTCGATGTCGGCATGGCCTCTACCGGCGGCATTCTGGCAGTGATCCTGGCCAATATCGTGTCGGTGTTCCTGGTGCGCATGCTGGCCAATAACCTGAAGGGGGAGAACGAACGATGAAACGCACCGCATCCCGCCAGCTGCAATATGTGCTCACCACGGCGCTGGCCTGGTCGCTGGCCCTGCTGATCTTCTTTCCCATTCTGTGGATGATGCTGACGGCGTTCAAAACCGAAAGCCAGGCTTACCAGCTGTCGCTGTTCTTTATGCCTACACTGGAAAGCTTCCACGAGGTGTTTTCGCGCAGCGATTACATGAGCTTTGCGGCCAACTCCATCGCTATTTCCGGCGGTGTCACCGTGCTGAGCCTGCTGATCGCGATACCGGCGGCCTACAGCATGGCGTTTTTCCCCACCCGCAAGACGCAGCAAATCCTGCTGTGGATGATGTCCACCAAAATGATGCCGTCGGTCGGCGTGCTGCTGCCGGTATACCTGCTGTGGAAAAGTATCGGCCTGCTCGATACCGTGAGCGGCCTGATCATCATCTACACGCTGATCAACCTGCCGATTGCAGTGTGGATGACCTACACCTACTTCTGCGAAGTACCCAAGGAAATCCTGGAAGCTTCGCGCATCGACGGTGCCAGTACCTGGCAAGAAGTATGCTACCTGCTGCTGCCCATGTCGCTGCCCGGCCTGGCCTCTACGGCGCTACTGCTGCTGATCCTGTCGTGGAACGAGGCGTTCTGGAGCATTAACCTCTCTAGCGCCAACGCGGCGCCGCTAACCGTGTTTATCGCGTCCTACTCCAGCCCGGAAGGCCTGTTCTGGGCCAAGCTGTCTGCCGCGTCGCTGCTGGCCGTGGCGCCCATCATGGTGCTGGGCTGGCTCACGCAGAAACAGCTGGTACGCGGCCTGACCTTCGGAGCAGTGAAGTGATGCCGACCTACACCCACCTGATCAGCGATTGCGACGGCGTACTGCTGGATAGTGAAGCCATCGCCTTCGACACGCTGCTGCAACAGCTGGCGCCGCTGCTGCCGGGGCAGGATCTGGACGCACTGGTGCGCCCGCGCCTGGGTCTGACCCTGCCCGACCTGCTGGCCGACATCGGCCGCCAACACCCGCTGCCGCTGGGCGATGACGCTATCGCCGCCATGCGCCACCACATCGAAGACGAAGTCGCCCGCCTGGCCCGCCCCATCCATGGCGTAGACACCGCCCTGCGTGCCATCCCGTTACCCAAGGCCTGCGCCAGCAACAGTGCGGCCAACCGTGTGCGCAGTGTGCTGGCACAGACCGGCCTGCTGGCGCACTTCGGCCCGCACGTGTACTGCGCCGACGAAGTGGGCATCGCCAAGCCGGACCCTGGTCTGTTCCTGCATGCGGCACGCGCGCTGGGTGCCAACCCGGCACGCTGCCTGGTAGTAGAAGACAGCGTTACCGGCACCCGTGCGGCCAGCGCCGCCGGCATGACAGTGCTGGGCTTTACCGGTGCCGGCCATATTGCCGACGGCCAAGCCCAGCGGCTACGCGACTGCGGTGCCCGCTACACCTTTGATGACATGGCACAGCTGCCGGCCCTGGTGGCCCGCCTGTGCCAGCCACACACCTAAAAGATACGGGCGGCCCGGACGGCCCCCCCAAGGAGACAGATCATGGCTAGCGTTACCCTGCGTAACATCAGTAAGCGTTACGGCGACAGCCCGGAAGTAATGCGCGACATCCAGCTGGACATCGCGGATGGTGAATTCGTCGTGTTTGTCGGCCCCAGCGGCTGCGGTAAATCCACCCTGCTGCGCATGATTGCCGGCCTGGAAGATATCAGCGGCGGCGACATGTACATCGGCGACGAACGCGTCAACGACATCCCGCCCGCCAAACGTGGCATCGCCATGGTGTTCCAGAGCTATGCGCTCTACCCGCACATGTCGCTGTACGACAATATGGCTTTTGGCCTGAAGCTGGCCGGCAAGACCAAGCCGGAAATCGATGCCGCCGTGCAGAAAGCCGCCAAGATCCTGCATATCGACCACCTGCTGGACCGCAAACCCAAGGCGCTGTCCGGCGGCCAGCGCCAGCGTGTGGCCATTGGCCGCGCCATTACCCGCGAACCCAAGGTGTTCCTGTTTGACGAGCCGCTGTCCAACCTGGACGCCGCGCTGCGGGTAAAAATGCGGCTGGAGTTCTCCCGCCTGCACCAGGACCTGAAAACCACCATGATCTATGTCACCCACGACCAGGTAGAAGCCATGACCCTGGCCGACAAGATCGTGGTGCTTTCCGCTGGCCGCGTCGAGCAGGTAGGTAGCCCGCAAACGCTATACCACCACCCGGCAAACCGCTTCGTCGCCGGCTTTATTGGCTCACCCAAGATGAACTTTATCGACGGTGTGGTGGTATCCGCCAACGCACAACACGTCACCGTGCAAATCAGCCATGGCGGCGTGCAAACCGTGTGTGTGGACGGCAGCACGCTACAGCCAGGCAGCAAAGTAACCCTGGGCGTGCGCCCCGAATACCTGCGCCGCGATGACAGCCAGCCGACCGTGCATGGCCGGGTCAGCACCGTGGAAAGCCTGGGCGATTTCTCCTACCTGTATGCCGAGTCGGACAGTGCCGGCGAGCCACTGGTCTGCCGCATGCCGGATGGCGAGCACGCGGCCAACGGCAGCCTGGCCGGGTTCAGCATACCGCCGCACCACTGCCATCTGTTCCGCGAAGATGGCCTGGCGCTGCCGCGCACACAGGCCATCACGCAGGCCGTAGCACCAGCGCACTAACACCGTTTCCGGGCCGCCTTGCGGCCAACCCTGCCCCGTATGCCAGGCCTGCCACCGGCCCGGCAGGGGGAGGTCTTGTCTTCATCGTCATTACAGGACAACCCGAACATGTCTACCGCCTCTTCCACCCCCTGCTGGCTGCACATCGGCGCCGGCTCGTTTCACCGCGCCCACCAAGCCTGGTATCTGGACCAGCTGGACAAACACGGCCAGACCCGCTGGGAGCTGGCACTGGCCAATATCCGCGCCGACATGGCACCGCTGCTGACGCAACTGGCCGCACAGCAAGGGCGCTATACGCTGGAAACCATTTCGCCGGCAGGCGAACACCGCTACGAAACCGTCGCTGCCATCAACACCATCCTGCCGTGGCAGCCAGACCTGCAGCCGCTGATCAGCAAAGGTGCGGCTGCCGATACCCGCGTCATCTCGTTTACCGTGACAGAGGGCGGCTACTACCTGGACCAGTCACAACAGCTGGATACCACGAACGCCGACCTGGCCGCCGACCTGGCAGGCGGGCTCTACACCATCTACGGTGCCATCAGCGCCATCCTGCGTGCGCGCCAAGCCGCCGGCAATGCCCCGGTCACCCTGCTGAACTGCGACAACCTGCGCCACAATGGCGAGCGTTTCCAGCAGGGCCTGCAACAGTTCCTGGCGCTGCGCGGCGAACACGCGCTGCTGGACTGGGTAGGCCGCTACACCAGCGCCCCCAATACCATGGTGGACCGCATCACCCCGCGCCCGACACCGGAAGTGAGCGCCCGCGTACTGCAGGCCACCGGCCAGCACGACCCGTGCGCGCTGATGGCCGAGCCGTTTATCCAGTGGGTGGTGGAAGACCGCTTCATCGCCGGCCGCCCGGCACTGGAAGCCGTGGGCGTGGAAACCGTCGATTCGGTACTGCCGTACGAAGAAGCCAAGATCCGCATCCTCAACGCCAGCCACAGCTGCATTGCCTGGGCCGGTACCCTGCGCGGCCTGCTGTACATCCACGAGAGTACCGCGGTGGCCAGCATCCGCCAGATGGCGCACGACTACGTCACCCAAGATGTCATTCCCTGCCTGAGCCCCAGCCCGCTGGACCTGGCCGCCTACCGCGACACGGTACTGGAGCGCTTCAGCAACCCCTATATCCTGGACAGCAACCAGCGCGTAGCCGCGGATGGTTTCTCCAAGATCCCCGGCTTTATTGCCCCCACCCTGCAACAGGCAGTGGCACGTGGCGCCGACCCTGTTCATACTGCCGTGCTGCCCGCCCTGTTCCTGCGTTTCCTGCAACGCTGGCAGGCCAGTGCACTACCGTATACCTATCAAGACGGCATCATGGACCCGGCAGCCTGCCAGCGCATGCTGGCTGCAGACGATGTCGTGGCCGCCTACGCGGCCAACCCCATGCTGTGGGGCGAGCTGGCCGGGACCCCGGTGCTCAACAGCCTGCTCAACCGTGCACTGGCACAGGTGGACCGCTGGCTGGCCACGCAGGATGCGGCCAACTAGTACCCGATTGCGGAGGAAGGGATGTATCTAGGAATTGATCTTGGCACGTCAGAAGTCAAAGTCGTGCTGCTGGATGGGCAAGGCAACCTGACGGCCGTGACTGGCGAGGCACTGAGTGTGTCACGGCCACAGCCGGGCTGGTCCGAGCAAGACCCGCAGGCCTGGTGGGATGCTACCGGCACCGCCATTGCCCGCTTGCGCAGCCAGGCACCGGCCGCGTTTGCCGCCATCCGCGCCATTGGCTTGTCCGGCCAGATGCACGGTGCGGTACTGCTGGACGCCGAAGACCGCGTACTGCGGCCGGCTATCTTGTGGAACGACTTGCGCAGCGTGACAGAGTGCGAAGCACTCACCCGTGCCGCCCCATCGCTGCATCAAGTTGCCGGCAACCTGGCCATGCCCGGTTTTACCGCGCCCAAGCTGTTGTGGGTCGCCCGCCACGAGCCCGCCATTTTTGCCGCCACCCGCTGCGTCCTGCTGCCCAAAGACTACCTGCGCCTGCGCCTGACCGGCGACAAGGTCGGCGACACGTCGGATGCCTCCGGCACCCTGTGGCTGGATGTGGCCGCGCGGGACTGGTCGGACACCTTGCTGGCCGCCTGCGGCCTGGATCGCAGCCACATGCCCCGGCTGGTAGAAGGCCCACAGGCTGCCGGGACATTACTGCCGTCCCTGGCCGCCGAATGGGGGCTGTCGCCGGAGGTCATCGTGGCCGGCGGTGCCGGTGATGGTGCTGCCAGTGCCATCGGTATCGGTGCGGTTGCCCCGGGTGACGGTTTTCTGTCGCTAGGCACGTCCGGCGTAATGTTCGTGGTAGACGACCACTTCCGCCCCAACCCCGACTCGGCATTGCACACTTTCTGCCATGCTTTGCCCGGGCGCTGGAACCAGATGAGCGTCATGTTGGCCGCAGCCAGCTGCCTGCGCTGGTTTTGCCGCCTGACCAGCGTGGACGAAGCCAGCCTGCTGCAAGAAATCGCGGCACTGGATAGCCAGGCACTGGCGGGGGCGCCGCTGTTTCTGCCTTATCTGTCCGGCGAGCGGACACCTCACAACGACCCGTTCGCGCCCGGCGTGTTCTGGGGCCTCACACAGGCGCATGACCGTGCCGCGCTGGGCTATGCCGTGCTGGAGGGCGTGAGTTTTGGCATGGTGGACGGGCTGGATGCACTGCGTGCCGCGGGCAGTCAGGTCAGCAAGCTGTCGCTGGTTGGCGGCGGCGCCCGCAGCCCGTACTGGGCACAGCTACTGGCCGATGCACTACAGCTGGATATCGTCACCCACGTCGGCAGCGAGTCTGGCGGGGCGCTGGGCGCAGCCCGGCTGGGCTGGCTGGCGGATGGTGGCGAGCTGGCCACCGTGTGTACCCGCCCACCCGTCAAGGCGGTCTATCAGCCGGATGCCAGCCGCCATGCTGCCCTGCAACCCCGCCTGCAACGCTTTCGCGATATCTATCGCCACCGCCCGCCGGCCTTAACCCTTACCGGGCAGCAGCCATGAGGCTGCTGTCTGATCCTAGCCAGGAGGCTGCCATATGTTCCTGATCTGTGGCGAAGCACTATTCGATATATTCCTGCAAAACGGCCAGGCCAGCTGGCCTGCGCTGGACTATCGCGCCATCCCCGGTGGCTCACCGTTCAACGTAGCCATCGGCGTAGCCCGCCTTGGCCAGCCGTCGGCACTGTTAGGTGCGGTGTCCACCGACTTTCTGGGCCAACAGCTGCAGGCCGTCCTGCAGCAGGAAAACGTGGCTAACCGCTATCTGCTGCAACGGGCATTACCCACCACGCTGGCGCTGGTCAGCCTGGATGCCAGCGGCCACCCGCAGTACGCTTTTTATGGCGATAAAGCCCCGGAAGCCAGTCTGACGGCCGCCGAGCTGCCAACGCTGGATGACCGGATTATCGGTATTCACTTTGGCTCCTACGCCTTGGTGCGCTCGCCTACGGCCGAAGCCCTGGGCGTGCTGTTACAGCGTGAAAGCGGCCATCGCCTGTGCACGCTGGACCCGAATATCCGCCTGAACGTGGAGCCCGATCTGGCGCGCTGGCGCGAGGTCATCGAGCACCATGCCGGCCTGGTCGACCTGATCAAGGTCAGCGATGAAGACTTGCAGCTGCTGTACCCGGATACCGACCCGGCCATCACCGCACGGCGCTGGCTGAGCGGGCGCTGCCAGCTGGTACTGATGACGCGTGGCGGTGATGGTGTCAGCATCTTCAGCCGCCAGCACGGTGAGTGGCAGCATGCCGCGGCCAAAGTCAACGTGGTCGATACCGTGGGGGCAGGTGATACCTTCCAGGCAGCGCTGCTGTGCTATCTGGCCGAGCATGGTATGGCCTCGCCACAAGGCGTGGCCAGCCTGGCCCGTGCACAGATCGACGCCATGGTGCAGTTTGCTACTCGCGCAGCAGCACTGACCTGCTCGCGGCGTGGGCCGGACCTGCCACGCCGCCACGAGCTAGGCTAAGCCTGCCTGTCCGGGTTGGCCGCAACGCAAGCCGTAGCGACGCCGGCAAGAAAAAAGCCCTTCCGCTTGCGGAAGGGCTTTTTTCTTGCCGGCACCCTCTTGGGTGCGCAGGCCAGGCTTACTGGGCCGCGGAAGCTGCAGCGGCAGCAGGGGCGCCACCACCGATGGTTTCCATCACTTTCCACTCACCGCCTTCAACCTTGTACACGGTGATGCCGCCGTCTTTCAGGTCGCCTTTTTCATCGTACGACCAGCTGGACGAGGTCACGCCGGCGTAGTTGATCTTGGCCAGTACCGGCAGGTATTTTGCCGGCTCGGCGGAGTTCGCCTCTTTCATGGCGGCGATCAGTACGCGGGTAGCGTCATAGCCGTACGGGGAGTAGGTTGCCACGTCCATGTTGAAACGTGCCTTGTAACGGGTAGCGTAGTCCGGGCCTTTCGGCATTTTTTCCAGCGGCAGGCCAGCCAGCGAGGCGATGGTGCCGTCGGCTTCTTTGCCAGCCAGTTTCAGGAAGGTCGGGGTTTTGGTCATTTCGCCGGAGATCAGCGGGGCTTTCAGGCCCAGGCGCTTCATCTGCTTGGCCATCGGGGCGGACTGGGCGTCGGCACCACCGTAGAACACCACGTCAGGTGCAGCGCCTTTGATGGTGGTCAGAATCGCGGCAAAGTCGGTGGCTTTGTCGTTGGTGAATTCGCGTTTCACCACGGTGCCGCCAGCGGCTTTCACGGCTTTTTCGAACTCGTCTGCCAGGCCTTGGCCGTAGGCAGTGCGGTCATCCACGATCACCACTTTCTTGGCGCCCAGTTTCTCTACCACGAACTTGCCCATTACCGAACCTTGCTGGGTGTCGGAAGTCATGGAGCGGAAGGTGGTTTTGTAACCTTGCTGGGTGAAGGTCGGAGCAGTGGCCATGGCCACTTGCGGCAGGCCGGCGTCAGAGTAGATCTTGGAAGCCGGGATGGAGGTGCCGGAGTTGAAGTGGCCAACGATACCGTTCACTTTGTTGTCCACGAACTTCTGTGCAAGCTGGGTAGCGGTTTTCGGGTCGGCCTGGTCATCTTCGGCCACCAGTTCAAACGAAACCGGCTTGCCGTCGATAGTCGGTTTTTCGGCGTTGGCATCTTCGATCGCCAGGGTCACACCGTTTTTGTACTCTTCACCGTAGTGAGCCTGCGGGCCGGTCAGCGGGGCAGCAAAGCCAATCTTGATGACTTCTGCACCTGCCGGAGCGGCAGCAGCAGCGCTGGAGGCATCAGCCGCCGGGGCTTCTTCTTTTTTGCTGCAGCCGGCAAAAGCCAGGGCAGCGGCAACAGCTACAGTGATGCTGGTAAGTTTGGTCAGTTGCATTTTGTCTCTCTTCTTTATCTCGGGGTTGCTCTTGCCATCTTTGACACCGTCTGGCCGACGGTAAAACACGGTGGCGGCATTATTCCAATGCCGCCACACCTTTAGCAAGCCTGATCAGTCACCAATGCTCATCAGGCTGGCATTACCGCCTGCCGCTGTGGTATTGACGCTAAGCGCGCGCTCTACCACCAGGCGGTGCAGGTTATAACCGCCGCGCTCTACCAGCAGCAGCGGAATCAGCGCACCGTCGCGGCGTGCCAGCGTCTGGCGCAGCACTTCGGCGTCCGGCCCGGCATACAGTACGGCTGCCACATCGGCATTGTCGATTTGCGCCACCACCGTCACGGCGCCGCGCAGCACGCCGGCGACTTTCTGCGCATGTACGCTGTCGGCCAGCAGTACATCGTTACCGGCAGCAAAAGCGGCTACCAGCTGCATCAGCAGGGCTTCCATATTGTCGGCAGCGCAGCCTACCACGCCACGCGGCGCAAAACGCAGGGTGTTGTTTTCGCCTGTCGGGCCGGGCAGTACCAGCGCGTGGTTCAGCGGGCTTTCGCTACGTGCCTGGGCAATCAGGTCTTGCAGGTGCTGGCGTGCGCCATCATCCAGACCCAGCTGTGGCAACGCCGCCTGCAGGGCATCCAGTTTGACCAGCGCTTGCGGGCTGTGGCTCTGGCCCAGCTGCGCATCCCAGTGGCCACGGGTCAGGCGGTACAGGTAGAACGGGCCGCCGGCTTTGGGGCCGGTGCCGGATTTGCCTTCGCCACCAAACGGCTGCACACCCACCACAGCACCCACGATATTGCGGTTTACATACACGTTGCCCGCCTTGATATTGCCGGTAATGCGCTCGATGGTTTCATCGATGCGGCTGTGTACGCCGTGGGTCAGGCCGTAGCCGGTGCTATTGATCTCGGCAATGACCTTGTCGATATCGCCACCGTGGAAACGGATCACGTGCAGTACCGGGCCGAACACTTCGCGCTGCAGCAGGCCGATATGGTCGATCTCGAACAGCGTCGGCGCCACATAGGTGCCGTTGGCGCACTCGGCGGTGAGCTTGGCCTGGTAAACACTACGGGCTTTGTCTTTCAGGCCGTCGATATGGCGCAGCAGGCCTTGCTGGGCTTCGGCGTCGATCACCGGGCCGATGTCGGTGTTGAAGCTCGCCGGGTTGCCGACACGCAGCTCGTCCATGGCCCCTTTGATCATGTTCACCACTTTTTCGGCGATGTCATGCTGCAGGTACAGCACGCGCAGGGCCGAGCAGCGCTGGCCTGCGCTATCAAAAGCCGAGCTCAGTACGTCGGTCACCACTTGTTCCGGCAGCGCGGAGCTGTCCACGATCATGGCGTTCTGGCCACCGGTTTCGGCTACCAGCGGTACTTCTTCGCCACGGGTAGACAGCGCACGGTTGATGATTTGTGCCACTTCGGTGGAGCCGGTAAAGATCACGCCCTTGATGCGCGCATCGGTCGTCAGCGCCGCACCCACGACTTCACCACGACCCGGCAGGAACTGCAGCACATCGCGCGGCACGCCGGCTTCGTGCAGCAGGCGTACAGCGTAGGCGGCAATCAGCGCAGTCTGTTCGGCCGGCTTGGCCAGCACCACGTTACCGGCAGCCAGCGAGGCGACCACTTCGCCAATAAAGATGGCCAGCGGGAAGTTCCACGGGCTGATGCACACCACCGGGCCCAGTGCCGGGTGACGGCTGTTGTCGAACTCCTCGCGCACCTGGGCGGCGTAGTAACGGCAGAAATCCACCGCTTCGCGCACTTCGGCAATGGCGTTGTTCAGGGTCTTGCCGGCTTCGCGTACGGCCAGGCCCATCAGCGCCGGCATATTGGCTTCCATCAGGTCTGCCATGCGGTCCAGCGCTTCGGCACGTTTGGCCGGTGCGGTGGCGGCCCATACCGGGGCGGCGCGCACAGCAGCTTGCAGCGCCAGCTCTACGTCCTCACGCGTGGCTTCCTGCACCTGGCCTACCACGTCCTGATGGTTGGCCGGATTGCGTACGGCTTGGGCAGGGTTGGCAGATTCGTTGCCGTCGGCCAGCAGCGGTGCGGCCAACCAGGTGTGCTGTTCGCTGGCCTGCAGCGCTTGCTGCAGCTTTTGCAGTACGTGCTCGTTCGCCAGGTCCATGCCGGCAGAGTTCTTGCGGCCTGCACCGTACAGCTCAACCGGCAAGGCGATCTTGTTGTGTGGCAGGCCACCGAAGCGTGCGGCTTCGGCCACCGGGTCTTCTACCAGCTCTTCAATGGATACGTTCTCGTCCACGATGCGGTTCACAAAAGAACTGTTGGCACCGTTTTCCAGCAGGCGGCGCACCAGGTAGGCCAGCAGGGTTTCATGCGAACCCACCGGCGCATAGATGCGGCACGGCTTGTCCAGCTTGCCCTTGCCCACGACCTGGTCGTACAGCGTCTCGCCCATGCCATGCAGGCACTGGAATTCGTAATCCTTGCCTTCGGCCAGGTGGTAAACGGCGGACAGGGTGTAGGCGTTATGGCTGGCAAATTGCGGGTAAATAGCGTCTTGTGCGGCCAACAGTTTCTTGGCGCACGCCAGGTAGGACACATCGGTGTACACCTTGCGGGTATAAACCGGGTAACCATCCAGGCCATCCACCTGGGCGCGTTTGATCTCGGCATCCCAGTAAGCGCCTTTCACCAGGCGCACCATGAAGCGGTGGCCAGTGCGGCGGGCCAGGTCAATCAGGAAGTCGATCACATACGGACAGCGCTTCTGGTAAGCCTGTACCACGATACCGATACCTTCAAAACCGTTCAGGTCCGGATCGTTGGCCAGCGCCTCTACCAGATCCATCGAGATTTCCAGACGGTCGGCTTCTTCGGCATCGATATTCAGACCGATATTGTATTGCTTGGCCAGCAAGAACAGGCCTTTCAGGCGCGGCAGCAACTCGGCCATCATGCGCTCGTGCTTCATGCGGGCATAGCGCGGGTGAATGGCAGACAGTTTTACAGAGATACCCGGGCCGTTATAGATACCGCGGCCATTGGACTCTTTGCCAATCGCGTGGATAGCGACTTCGTAGTCACGCAGATAGCGCTGCGCATCTTCTTCGGTCATCGCCGCTTCGCCCAGCATGTCGTAGCTGAAACGGTAGCCGCGTGCTTCGCGCTCGCGGCCATTGGCCAGTGCTTCTTCGATGGTTTCGCCGGTCACAAACTGTTTACCCAGCATGCGCATGGCCAGGTCCACACCTTTGCGAATCAGCGGCTCACCACCCTTGGCAATCAGGCGAGTCAAGGCAGAAGACAAGCCCTGCTCGCTGTGCGAGGACACCAGTTTGCCCGTCACCAGCAGGCCCCAGGCGGCAGCGTTAACGAACAGCGACGCGCTATTGCCCAAGTGCGAAGCCCAGTCGCCACCGGAAATCTTGTCGCGAATCAGCTTGTCGGCGGTCAGGCGGTCCGGAATACGCAGCAGCGCCTCGGCCAGACACATCAGCGCAATACCTTCCTGGCTGGACAGGGTGAACTCGTGCATCAGCGCATCCACACCGCTGGACTTTGTCCGCTCTTTACGCACCTGGGCCACCAGCTTGGCAGCCAGCGCCTTGATACTGGCGACCTGCGTATCAGGCATCGTGGCCTGCTCCATCATCAACGCTACGCAATCACGCTCATCACGACGATAAGCAGCGGTAATGGCATCCCGAAGCGCAGTCTGGCTGCGTGCAAACTCTACAAATTGCATGAGTATCTTTCCAAAATCCAGCAGATAAGGTATCTGACTATTGTATACAAAATATCGGATAACAGTAGACTCAGGCAGATCATGGCAATAAAAACCCGGCGGCGTGCAATGAATATGCAACAGTGCCGTCAGTAGCTTAGACGAACAGCTATGTTTGGCCAGTTCAGTCGAGGAAATCGTACCTACGGTGGCGTGCTGCCTGGCACAGCAAAAGCAAGTGGGCCAGGGCCAAACGAAGAAACCTTGAAGGACAAGTCAGCAAGAGCGCTGCTGTGCACAGCGGTACAAGGGGCATACAACAACAAAGCCCGCTTGCGCGGGCTTTTGGACGTCTGTCCGGTGGGTGTCATGCGGCCAACGTTGGCCGCAGGCTGCTCCAGCAATACAGCGGATCCGGCCCTGGCAGAAACGAGGTTGGCCACAGGGGCTGGTTTTAAGAAGCAGGCAGCGTGGCCGCGGGGCGGGGGTTTCGCCTCAACATGGCGATCTTCACGATGGCCATCCGCCACTGCAAAGCACAAAGCC
Source organism: Vogesella perlucida (assembly GCF_979366545.1). Lineage (NCBI taxonomy): Bacteria > Pseudomonadati > Pseudomonadota > Betaproteobacteria > Neisseriales > Chromobacteriaceae > Vogesella > Vogesella perlucida. Next base: position 63 of record NZ_CEETRO010000002.1, on the reverse strand, counting down.
CAGCTCGTGTGAGCTGGGCTTCGGTATCGGGCGTCTGGCGGTGTCCTACTTTCACACAGGTAT